>CABVRO010000057.1 GCA_902500715.1 uncultured Nitrospira sp.
GCACAGCCTGTGAGGCGGACCGAAGGCAGTTCTGTCGGGAGGTGCCGCTAGGCGGGGCAATGGTACAGTGTCTGGAATCTCATGCCCAGGAAGTGTCGGACCAGTGTTTTCAACTCCTGCCGAAACGGGGCCGGTTGCTCAACTAGCCTGGACGAGACTCCCCTTCGAGGCGCGCAGCAGAAATCGCATCGTGAGCCCGGCCACTTCCACCACATCTCCGTTGCGAAGCGCGTGTTCCCCCTGAATGTGACGGCCGTTCACAAGAATACGTTTCCCGCTCTCGGTCTGACTCACCACGTATCCCTCGCCGCGCCGACTGATCGTTGCGGCCGTTTTGGGCGCAAACCATCCGGTCAATGTGATGACGGCGTCGTCCTGCGCGCCGATCAGCGACACGTGTTTCGTCAGGTGATACTGTGCTTGCCCGCTCTTTCCCGAGAGAATCTCCACCACGCCGATCTTCTGCTCCGCCGGCGGGCGCTCGCCGCCCATCGGACGCGACACCACCATCGTTTTGTCGGCGAGCAGGCTCTCGTCGGGGCCGGCCGTTTCCGTCGTGATCGGGTGCGCATCCCGAAAAATCAACCGGTGCGTGCCGAGACGAATGCTGTCTGTGTCGCGTAGTTGTCGCCGGTCGATTTTCTGCTCGTTCACGAATGTGCCGTTGGTGCTGGTCAGATCTTCGAGAAACAGCACTTGCTGCACCTGGACGATCCGCGCATGGTGAGCGGAGACGGCGAGGTCTTCCAGGCAGAGATCGTTGTCGTGCTTCCGCCCGATCGTGAAGGGTGTACGCGAGACCTCGAGTTCTCGTGTGCCGCCTTGCGGCGCTTTCACGAGGAGCGTGGGTGAGGCTGGATGGTGCTGGGACATAGTCGCTCCTTAGGATGATTCGGTGGTCGGTGCGGCGAACAACTGTGCGCACAGGCGATGCCACATACCCGGCTTGCGGTGCCTGAGCATCGTCACGATGACGGTCGTATTGTCGGTGCCCCCGGCCGCATTCGACAGGGCGATGAGACGGTCGGAAACGGTCTGCGGATCGGAAGCTTCCTGCACGACGCGGAGGATCGTCTCGGCCGACACGCCGGTGGTCAGGCCGTCGGAACACAGGAGGAATATATCGCCGTCCAAAACGGGGAGTTCCCCCAGCTCGACCTCCACCAGAGGGTGCACGCCGACGGCGCGGGTCAACACATGTTTGTGCGGCGCGCGCGTCGCGTCATGGGCGCTCAGGAGTCCGGACTGCACCTGCTCCTGGACCAGAGAATGGTCTGCCGTCAAAAGTTGCAGCGCATTGCCGCGGATCAAGTAGAGGCGGCTGTCGCCCACATGGGCGATCGAGAGGATCGGCCCGACCAGCCAGGCCGCCACGACCGTGGTGCCCATGCCGTCGTATTCGACATGCCGCGCCGCCTCCTGATGCACCTTGTGATTGGCCAGCCGGACGGCGCTCGCCAGCCGGTTGGTGGCGGATGAGAACTCCGGTCGTACGGCGCCGAGCAGGGGGAGAGACGGGTCGGCCTCGGCTTCCGCCAGGTGGCGTGGAATGATATCGATGACGCGGCTGCTGGCGACTTCTCCTGCACGGTGGCCGCCCATTCCGTCGCAGACCAGGAACAGACCGGCGGAGGGATCGGCGTGAAAGCGGTCTTCGTTGTGCGTGCGGGTCAAACCGATGTCGGAGGTCGCTCCATGTGTGACGTGTAAGAAGTGCATGGTCGGGCCTATCTCGGCATGATCTGAAACACGTCACGGAGGTCCTGTGCCATATCGCTGGCGTGTCGGTATCGGTTCGGGATGTCTTTTTGGAGTGCGCGATCGAGAATGGCCTGGACCCGGGTGGGAAGGTCGCGGCGGTATTTGAGCAGCGGGGCATGCGGAGCCTTGGCGATGCGCGTGACGAGCGCCGGCATGTTCTCCGCGTCGAACGGCCGTTCGCCGGTCAACAACTCGAAGAGCACGATGCCCAGAGAAAATACATCGGACCGGCTGTCCACCTCTTTTCCCGTGGCCTGCTCCGGCGACATATATCGCGGTGTGCCCAGAATCATGCTGGTTTGGGTCTTCGAACCGCTGGCCATCTTGGCGATGCCGAAATCCATCACCTTCACGAGGCGTTGTTTCAGAATCATGATGTTCGCGGGTTTCACGTCGCGATGGACGACCCCTTGGCTGTGTGCATAGTCCAGGGCATCGGCGACTGTGGCCACGATCTGCAGGGCCTGCTTGGCAGGCAGGATCGTGGATTTCTGACTGTAGCAGCTGAGCAGGGTGCCTTCGAGGTATTCCATTGCGATGTAGGCGAGACCCTCCTGTTCACCGGCGTCATAGACCGTGACGATATTGGGGTGTGAGAGGCGCCCCGTCGATTCGGCTTCGCGAAAGAAGCGGTCCCGGAATGCTTTAAGCTCTTCTTCGTTATCGATGTCGTCCAGCCGCATGGTTTTAATGGCGACGTGGCGTTGGATGGTCGGATCTTTGCCGAGGTAGACGACACCCATGGCGCCGCGACCGAGTTCCCGGACGACCTGATAGCGCCCCAGCGTGTCCGGAACGGTGGCACCATTGCGGGCGAGCACCGTGCCGGCCGCACGGGCCGGGTTGGGAGTGACCGCGTCGGTGGCCGCGCGTGTCCCTCCGGTCGCCTCTGCCGGCGCCTCTTCAACCGCGCGACGGCGTGGACGACCCGCGAAGGCCTGGGTCAGCGCGTCGGCATGACGAACCCAGGCGAACGTCAGCCAGATGGCCGCGCCGATCAGTCCGCCGGTGATCAGCCAGTTATAGAGCGGTTGCGTGGGAGTCCCGAGCACCGGAACGCCGTGCGCCTCATACGCGCGAGTGGCGACGAGGACGATCAGGAGGAGCGCGGAGGGAAACAGAATCTCGCGGAAAAAGGTTTGGCCTTTGCCGTTGTCGTGTAGATCCTGCCTGGCTCGGGTGGCGGTGAGCCAGATCATCAACAGGCAGATCCCGTCGGCGATCAATCGCACGGCTTGCGCGGCGTTCATGCGTAACGGATCGAGAAATGTGTGTGTGAAGAGCGGCAGGGTGGCCAAGAGCGGGCCCACCAGAATCGCAAGGATGATGACGATCAAATACGGGCCGATCCAGCCCCAGGATGTAGTCATGTGTTGGAGTTGTGCGTAGTTATCCCTCAGTGTAACCGAAGGTGTTGGAGTGTCAACGAAACGAGGGAATAGTGCAGCTTGGAGACAGGGGAGGAACCGGTTCCGGAGAAGGCGATGCGGTGATGGCGGGGTGATCGCCGGAAGATCAGTTCGAGGTCGCGGCTTTTCTGAGCGGATCGAGCAGCTTCTCGGACACCTTCAGCTGCCCCCGGCCGATGCCGACCTCGATGTCCGGTTTCGTGACACCGTGGAAATCGCTTCCCCCGGTGACCAGGAGGTCGCACTGCTTGGCCAGCTCAAGGTACTCGGTGGTTTGGCTGGGTGTGTGAGTGCTGTAGTGCACTTCGATGCCTCCCAGTCCGGCGGCTTTCAGGTCGCGGACCAGGGTGCGCAAGCCGTCTGCGGATGTTCTCACCCAGGTCGGATGCGCCAGCACCGGTACGCCGCCGGCCTCACGAATCCATCGCACCGCCTCGGCCGGTTCCGGCAACTCACGATCGACAAAGGCCGGGCGGCCGTTGGCCAGATAGCGGTCGAAGGCTTCCTTGGCTGAGGTGACGAATTTCTTTTCCATCAAGAGCCGGGCGATGTGGGGGCGGCCCACCGATTCGGTGCCGGCCAGTGCCCGCACTTGCTCATAGGTGATCGGGATGCCCAGCTCGTTGAGGCGTTGGACGATCTTCGGATTGCGTGTGTGGCGGCTGTCCCGCAAGGTGCTGAGACGTTGGGCCAGGAGCGGATCGGTCCAGTTCAAAAAATAGCCGAGGATATGGAGTTCGCTCTCGCCGAGGCGCGAACTGATCTCGACGCCGGGAACGACTTCGATGCCGAGTTCGGCCCCGATGGCCGTGGCTTCCGCAATCCCCTCGACAATGTCGTGGTCGGTGATCGCGAGCGCAGTTACGCCGGCCTGCTTGGCAAAGGCCATGACGTCGCGGGTGGAAAAGCTGCCGTCCGAATGGGTGGTATGGAGGTGAAGGTCGATGCGACTCATCGTGGTAGGTCGGGCCCCGCTTTCTGCGCGACCAAGCGCGCGGTGTAGCATGGCCCGCTGCCATGGCCCCCGTCATGTTCGCCCTCGTCGTAATGGAGCACGCGAAGCGGGGCGGTCAATCGGAGGAGTTCGTTCTGCGCCAGACAGAATTCCCATCGGCGCGGATGTTGGTGACGGAAGTAATTCTCGATGCTGAAGGTTTCGTAGATCAAGATGCCGTTCGGTTTCAGCGCGTCCACCAGCACGGGGAAGAGGGGACGATGCAGGTAAAAAAAGACGACGATGGCATCATAACATTCCCGGCCCAGGTCGGGGGGATGGTCGGGTTTTTTTTCCAAATCCACCACCCGCGTCGTGAGGCTGGAGAGGTGCCGCTCCTCGGCGGCTTCTTTCAGCGCCGTCAGGGCGAGCGTGTCTCGATCGATGGCTTCGACTTCCATGCCATGGGACAGCAGATGCAGGGCATGGCGTCCACGGCCTGCCGCGACATCCAGGACCCGGCCTTTGGGGAGGCGCCCAAGCTGCTGCGTCAGAAATGGCGCGGGACTCGGTCCTGCCTGCTGCGCGGTGCGAGTCCGGTCCACACGAACACCGACTGAGCCGGCGACCATTGCCAACGGTGCGTGGAGTTTTCGGATCCAGAGCTGCACCCGGTCGACCGGGAATTCAGCGAAGAGCATCCCGACCAGTTGCTCCGCGAGAGTTTCCAGGAGCCGGCAGGTCAATGAGCCGCTGAGCGCCACGAGGCGTTCTGCGACCCGGGCATAGTCGATCGTCTCATCGAGGCGATCCGAGAGGCCGGCGGCGTCGACCGCCGCTTCCAACTCCACATCGATCGCGATCAACTGCGGTGTGCGGCGTTCCTCTTCGGTGACGCCGCAGCGGCTGTAACACTCCAGGCGTTCGATGACGATGCGCGGTACCATGGCGGCATTGTCGTGGATGGGCTTTCGGACTGTCAAGCAAGGCGCGTGAAGCGTAAGACGTGTAACGTCAAACGTGCTTCGCGGGGAGGGGGGAGGAAGAGCGTATGGCCTACAAGCGGGCGGCGAGACGTTTGGCGAGTCCATTCGCCGGCGAGAGCGCACGGCGAACCGAGGGCAGGATCGTTGAGGGGATACGGATGTTCGTGAGGTGCTGCAGAAGGCGAGTGGCGGTCAATCGCAGCAACTCTGCCGCTTGTGCGACGGTCGGTTCATCGCCGCGACCAAGGCGCAGCGGTCTCAATTCGGCTTTATACACAGCGCGGCGCCGCCAGGTAGCATGAATGGCGACCGCGGCCACGATGGTGAGGAGCAAGGGATTCGGGGGCATGGAGAACAACCATCGCCACCATTCATAGAGGGCCAGAGCGCCGAGACACATCGGCAGCGAGAGGACATCGCCCCATGCCGACTGGAGACGCCGGATCTGTTCGTCCACGGATTGCCCGGTGAGCCGCCGTGGAGTCAGTTGCAGGGGAGTACGACGGTTTTTCGAACCGAACAATCGCGCGGGCAAAAACATTCCAGATCCCTCCTGTCGTGAACCAGCTCACGTCCAGCAGGCATTGTAGGGCAGGTTGGCTGATCGGAATAGGAAAGACAGAATTTCTGCAGCCGTCTCGGTCGTTGTACCCATGCGGGGGTAGCCCGCATTATTCATGAGCGCTTCTGCTGCGATCGCGGAGTTACGACGAACCGCCATGAACAATTCGGCCTAGCAATGTGTTGACAGACGGTATGACGACCCCCGAATGAAGGTGCCCCTATAAAGGAAGACAGAAGCAAAATGCCCCGTAGGCCGTTCAGCAAGGCCGCAGCAATGCGAAGAGGCGAATCGTTCATTCTTACCCACCCACCCCGAGCCTGCCAAGACAGGCTCTTGTCCCGTGGCGGTACGTTGAGCCTCTGAGGTTCACGACGCGCGGAATAACGCGCGTCACGTTTGTGAACGCCGCCGCCGGCCTTTCTCAACTGCCTGCTAGCCCGGATTGTTCATGAGTTCCGTCGCGAGGTGTTCGAGACGGAAGCCCGCCGAGGCTGCTCGCACGTAAGGCCGACGCAGGCGTACTGGCAGTCCGTCGAGGAGGCCGAACGAGAACAGCCTCGCCGGGCGAGAGGATCGGACGCCGGAGCAGGTATTCATGAATAGTCCGGGCTACCGGTCCGCCCGTCCGCTGAGTTTGAGCACCAGGTAGGGCGTGAGGTAATAACACAAGACTGAAATCATCACGCCCGCCGCGGCGCCGATCAACCCGCGCACGAAGACGCCGAAGAACGGGAGGAGGAAGACGAGGAGGATCATCACCACTGCGATGGGCTTATGCCGCTCATAGAAGGCGGTGCGTCGCGCTAAGGTGAGCGAGTCGGAGAAAGACACGTGAGATGGGTCTGCCATGGGATTGCACCTATTCCATTTTGTCCGGATTGCGTGTATGAACGTGGAGCATCGACATCGACAGGGTACTAGCAGGCTGCGGAAAAACTCGCTTGTTCCGCATCCTGTTACTCATTCATTTACCACGGGAGGCTGGTTATGGCGAAGGGCATGCAGCAGAAAAAGGCGACCAAGAAGAAGCCGGCGAAGACGCTGATGGAGAAACGCGCTGAAAAAAGTGCAAAGAAGGGCCGCTGATTCAATTTCGTGCGTGCGTCACCGCCGCCCGACGATGGCGACGCTCGCCTGTGTGACCGGAAGGGCATGGTATACGGCGCCCTTCCGGTAAGGCAGTCAGGTTGACCCTGCTCCGGTGCACCCCTCATGCTTTCCGCCTCAACGCAACTTCTGCAGGACACCCTCCGCGACGACGGCGTCCGGATCGCCTCCCACCATCAGATCCTTGTCGCCGAAGTGGGATGTCGAACTGGTGGTGACCCGCATCTTCAGGCCGCCGGGGACGAGGGCATATTCGAACAGCGCCGCTTCCTGCCGCTGATCCAGATAGCCCTGACTCGCCCGCTCGAAGGAGCCGACGATCCCGACCGACAATCGCCCGTGCCCCTTCTCGACACGCTCCACGACCATCCGTTGCACGCCGCCTCCCGGCGGAACGTATTCCACCGTTTGACCAACCTGAGACAGCTCCACTTGCCGCGTCAGTCCCTTGTTGTTGGTGTACGAGTAGAGGGGAAAGCCCTGCGGACTGAAATCGATTTGCACTTCAGCCTGACTGCCGTCGGCGCTGCTGAGTAGACCTTTCCATGCTCCGGCCAGGTCTGCCGCTTCAATGGCGTCGGACATGACCAGCCCGATGACCATCACTGCCATGCCGACGAGCCGCTTCATCTTCATGACCCTACCCTCCTGTCGGTCGTGGTCGTCACACCGTGAAGGGTCGCTGGCGGACGAAACGCGCGGCCGCCCCTAGGGTAAAGAGATTGGGAGACTGGCTGGCCGGCAATCCCGCCTTGATGGCGGCGTGAAACTTGGCGTAGTTCCCGCTGTAGTTCCCATGGTTCCAGACCTTCAGCAATTGTTCGGTGAACGCCCCGTTCTGCTCGCCATCCATGGAGGTTTGGTTATCCTGGCAGCCTGAGATGAGGAGCACCGACGGCTTGAATTCTTTTGCGATGGCCGTCAAGCGCGGGCTCACGGCCAGTTGGGCGAGCACGCTATCCGGGTCTGCCACAGAGGCCTTGCCGGCCGCTTTGGCGACGTTCTGCTGCAAGGTGTCGTAGAACTTCTGGTGCTCGCGATAGGTGCGGAGGCCGACGGAGATCGGCATCATTTTCGAGCGCCCGATCGATGTGTTGGGATCGAACTGCGGGGGCATGTTGTGGGTGACCGTGCCGCTATGGCAGCTGTCGGAGAACACCAGAATTCGCACGCCCGCCGCGAAGCGGCTCAATTCGAAGTACAACTCATCGTCGATCAGCTGCCCGTCGTACAGGCACCAGGTTTCGTCCTGCTTGTCCGTTTCCTCACCCGTGACGTCGGGGACTTGTCCGCCGTGGCCCGAATAGGTCAGAAAAAAGAAATCGCCCTTCCGCAGTGCCTTGGCGGCCTTCCGCATGGCCGCCAGTGTCTTGGCGCGTGTTCCCTTTTTGGTCAGCAGGACGGTGGATTTCATGCCGCGCGATGCGGCGATCGCCGCCATATCCTTGGCATCGAACTCACAGGCTGCCAGGTCGCCGCTCCAGCCACCGTATGCGGCGGGGCTCACGGCGTTCAGGCCGATGTGCAGGGACAGTCCCTTCGGTTTGCTGCTGGATGACGACGTGGTCTTTGCCATACGTACCTCCTTGGTCGGCGGGACAGGGTCAGAATGAACAAGACGATGCAAAAATATGGCGGTACGGTAGTCCTTAAGGACAAATCTGTCAACGGAGAGCAAGGGGCGAATGGTGGTATTTCAATCGCGTCGGGGATGGAAAGTCGTGTCGTAAGAAAAAAACGATGTCGCCACAAACTGTGACCCCGGATGTCACACCGCAGTGCTAAGGTCGGGCGAATGCGCAGAGCAAATGGCTTATGGCATATGGCCGATAGCAAGAGCGGATAAGCCAGGCCACGTTTCTTGTGACGCATCGTTCGGGTATCCCGGGAATGTTCAATGCTCAGCTCTCAATTTCTAATTGAGCATTCATCATCGAAAATTGAACATTGGTTCGCAACACGAGAGACGCTTCACGAAACGGAGGCCCTAGGCATTTACCTGGTTCGAAACGGCGTATTTCTCGCGGGACGGCGTTGTCTATTCTTGGTACAGTGCGCGGCATTCTACAGCCGGTCACGGGAGGATATGTGATAAATCGACGCAACCTCTTTCGGGCACTAGCAGCCCTGGCGCTTGCGTGTTCCCCGCGCGAGTGGGGATGAACCGGTGTTCTGGTTGTTCGGTTCATCCACGTAGGTGTGTTCCCCGCGCGAGTGGGGATGAACCGCCGTTTCGGTTCGACACGTTCCATGATCGAGAAGTGTTCCCCGCGCGAGTGGGGATGAACCGGCCCTAGAAGTCGGCAAGTGGCCGGGGGATGAGTGTTCCCCGCGCGAGTGGGGATGAACCGAATTGTTCGTCTTGCACCTCAACGACGGACGGTGTTCCCCGCGCGAGTGGGGATGAACCGGCTCTTTCCCCTCGCAGCTTCACTTAATCCTCGTGTTCCCCGCGCGAGTGGGGATGAACCGGTCCCAGCTTATCGGTTGGCACATGACCTGGGCGTTGATCCCAAAGTCATCAGTCGCGTGTATCAGAAATTGCGCACGGCGTTGTTTCACGTGGCGGAACTGGAGGGCATGGCCAGTAAACTCTCTGGTGAGATTGAGCTGGATGAAGCCTATTTCGGCGGGCGACGCAAGGGGCGCCGAGGGCGAGGCGCGGCTGGCAAAAGTGTGGTGTTCGGGCTGCTGGAGCGGGATGGGCGCGTGTATACGAAGGTGGTGGAGCATGTGTCGGCCGACACCCTCATGACCCACATTCAAACCACCACTCGGAAAGGCTCCGTTTATTACACGGATGCCTTTCGGGGCTATCAGTCGTTGCGGCGTTATGGCAAACATCATACGGTCAATCACAGCAAGAGTCTTGTCGATCGTCGGACCAAGAACCACATCAATGGGATTGAAGGCTTCTGGTCATTTGCCAAACACATTCTCTACAATTACCGAGGTGTCTCGAAATATCACTTCCCAATGTATCTGAAGGAAATTGAGTATCGCTTCAACCACCGCAAGGAGAACCTCTTCAAGCTCTTCTTACGGTGCTTCTTTGGTTACGTTTCGCCCTAATTACCTTCTTTTAAGGAGTGCAAGAATGTCCGCACGTTCTCTGCGAAGGCACGGGGTTGCTCGGTATGAATCATGTGGCCGACATGCCTCATCAATATTGTTCGGCATGCGGCGAGCGCCTTCTCTGCGCGGTTGGCTTCGGCTGGAGTCAGCGCTCCACCCAATGCGACGTCTCCGACCAGGAGTAGGACAGGACAGGTGATGGATGTGAGCAGTGGATCGGTGTGCCACGATGCGAAGACCGCCCCATCCAGGGCCTGGCCCAGGGTCTGAGGATCAAGCTGTATAAGGCATTGGGCATGGGCTCGGGCGAGAGTCAGGGGAATGCCTGGCATCACGTTCGCGATTTCCTCGGCAATTCCCTCGACATCGAGATCCGACTCAGACAGCATCTTCAGCCGTGAGAAGAGCGGCTCAAACAGGCCAAAACCTCTCTCTCCGAAGTAGAGTGGGGGGTCCTCCAGCACTAGCGCGCGGACACCTTTCGGGTTTTCGGCGGCGAGGGTCAACGCGTTCATGGCTCCCAGTGAGTGGCCGATCACAACGGCCGGCTCTTTGACGACCTGGCGTAAGAAGACCTGCTGATCTCGAGGATAATCGATCAAACGGTATCCGTCTCGTACGCGCCCTGATTTTCCATGTCCTCGGGCATCGACCGCATAAATCAGCCTGCCGCTTCCGATCTTCTCGAACAGCGGCGTCCAGTATTGCCAGCTGTACGTGATCCCGTGGAGCAGGACCAGAGGCGTGTGACGCGCGGTCGCGTCCGCCCACCGAACATAATGGAGGACGACCTCTCCCGTATCACATGTGCCTTCCGTCAGCATCTTTGTCTCCCATCAGCGGAATCGGTTTCTGATCACCTGATTGTTCTATTTCTGCACCATCGCGAACTCGCGTACAGCTTCCGGTTGAACGCCTTATCACGGTCGTACCTCGTACACGAGGTTGAACGGAGTCTCCGCGGCGCGTCGAAATCGCGTGAATCCCGCCGACGCGACCACTGTGCGCATGCGGGTCTCTCCGGCTTGTGCGCCGAGACACATGCCCACTTCCTGAGATCGTGAACAGGGTGTGCACAGCAGTGTCGAGGCCGAGTAGTAGATCCTTCCAACCGGATTCAGGTTATCAGCGAGTGTGTCATTGGCGAACGGCTCGACGATCATCCAATGGCCGTCGCGCGTCAGCGACTGACGCACATGCATCGAGGCGCCGACGGGATCGCCCATATCGTGCAGACAGTCGAACATCGTCACGAGGTCGTAATCCTTTCCAGGGAATTCCTTCGCTCGTGCGATGTCGAAACGCGCGCGATCGGCCACGCCCACCTTTTGCGCGGCAACGCGCGCTGCGGCAATCGAACCCTCGTGGTAGTCGAACCCGACGAATTCCGACTGCGGGTAGGCCTGTGCCATCAGAATCGTCGAGGCGCCGTGACCGCAGCCGATGTCGGCGACCCGCGCACCAGCTGTCAGCTTGGCTTCCGCACCGTCGAGCGCGGGGATCCACGACCTGACCAGGTTTGCCGCATAGCCCGGCCGGAAGAATTTCTCACACCCATGGTGCACGCCCTCGTGATGTTCCTGCCATCCCATGCCGGCGCCTGTCCGGAAGGCTTCGGTGATGCGCGGGACCGCCATCAGCGATCCGGTGGCTAGCTCAAATGCGCCGGGGATATACGCGGGACTGTCTTCGTCGGCCAGCGCGAACGTTTGTTCCTCGGTCAGGCCGAACGTCTGTGCCGCGGCATCGTACGTAACATAACCGCCGGCCGCTTGCGAGCTGAGCCATTCGCGCACATAGCGCTCATCAGTCTGGGTCCTCGCCGCAAGCTCAGCTGACGTCAAAGGACCGGCCGCCAGGGCTTGGTACAAACCAAGCTTCTCGCCGATCACGACCATGCCGGCATGGAAGGTCGCGCCGAGGTCATTGACGAACCTGCCGAGAAACTCGTTCAACTTCTCCGTATTGAGAGCCATGGTGACCTCCTTCACCGAATAGGTTATGGTTGACGGTGATGACATGACGAGCCGCTGTTTTCTTGTGATCCGCCGTCATGCTCGGCTATGGTTTTCATATTGCCACCGTATCGGAACCCTGTGGTCGTCGACAATGATGCAGGCACCGAAAATTTTGCCCGAAACGCCTGGGTTGGTTCAGGCCATATCGGCTTCGTTCGATGTGCTCTCCGACGTGCTGCGCGTCGTGCGCCTGACCGGCGCCGTTTTTTTTCGCGGCGATCTGTCGGCCCCATGGGCATTCGAACCAATGCATAAGGAACAGCTCGCGCGCATGCTGTTGCCGGGGGCCAAGCGACTGGTCCTGTTTCATGTCGTGGCGCAAGGCGGATGCTGGATCGAGCTGTCCGATGGCCCGGCAGATCGGCTCTCGATCGGCGATATCGTCATGCTTCCTTACGGCGATGCGCACACGATGCTCAGCGATCGCAGGCAGCAACCGGTGTCGGCCGCAGAACTCATGCGTCACGCGCGATGGAACGCGGGATTTCCAACCGTGGCCTATGGAGGCGGCGGGGCATGTACGCGCCTTATCTGCGGTTTCGTGCACTGCGACGAGTTGCTGTTCAATCCGCTGCTTAAGGCCTTGCCGCCGCTATTGCATGTGCGGGCCGGTACCACGCACGATCACTCGCTGCTTGCTGCGACCACAGACAGTCTGATCGATGAAATCGACGCGGGTCATGCCGGCCGCGCCTGCGTGTTGGCGCGGCTGGCGGAGTTGCTGTTCATCGAGGTGCTGCGTCGGCACATGGCCGCCCTGCCGCCAGAGGCCGTCGGTTGGTTCGGTGCGTTGAATGACCGGCTGGTGGGTCGCGCATTGCAGCTGCTGCATGCAGATCCCGGTCATTCCTGGACGGTGGACCTTCTTGCGCGGGAGATCGGCACCTCCCGATCGGTTCTGGCCGCGCGCTTCAAGCGACGTCTCGGCCAATCGCCGATGCAGTACCTGGCATGTTGGCGTCTCCAGATCGCGGCTCAGTTGTTGCGAGACGGCGACGCGAGCCTCACAGCCATAGCTGCGCAAGTTGGATATGAGTCGGAGGCGGCGTTCAATCGCGCGTTTAAACGGTATGCGGGTGAACCCCCTGCCACGTGGCGTGCCAACGCTGCGTTGTCGGTTAAGACATAAAGAGATGGCTCGGACATGACCCCGGTTGTCAAGAGTGGACGCCATGAATGACAGTCTCACGCCGCCGACTGCTGACGGGCCCACTGAAGAGCAAATGCCGCAGGGGAGCAATTTCCCGAGCCGAGAATGCCGCCGCTGACGGTTATAGAAGCTCTCGATGTACTCCGCGATCTCGCGCCGCGCCTGCTCACGGGTCTCGTAGCGACGATGATGCACCAGCTCATTCTTGAGCGTTCCCCAGAAACTCTCCATCGGCGCGTTGTCATAGCAGTTGCCCTTTCGACTCATAGACGCGGTCATGCCGAACTACCGCAGCTGCGCCTGATAGTCCTGAGCACAATGTTGAGGCCCACGGTCGGAATGGTGGATCAAGCCTGGGCGTGGGCGCTTCGCCCCCACCGCCATCGTCATTCGAGCCCCCATCGCATGTCCGACGACCTCGCAGGTGAACACATCCTTGATACCCGAAAAATACAACCAGCCTTCCGCAATCGGCACCTGCTGTGCCAAGATCAGCCGCACGGCTTGCTCCCGGAACTCCTTCGTATACTGCTGTCGCGGTACGTGTTCCATCCCACACTTCCAGACCAAAGATCATAGGGTGAAGGCGTCCACTTTTTCGAGCTTACCTCAGGCGATGATTGCGGAGCATACAGGCCAAGACTGGGTCTCCCATCATCCCTCGATTAGGTTACGGAGTGAAATGACGCTCACGAATACCTCTGACGCTATGCGCCGTCGTGGACAGGTGATTGTAGAGAAGTGGGAACCGGAGAAGACCCTCAGGCATCGGAGTCCCCAGGGATCGGACAGGCCCTGATTTCATATTGAAGGTCACCGCCTAGCGTGAGGAATACCGACATTTCCATTCAATTTATGTTGCCGGCAAGAGCAGAAAAGCGATCGCTTTCTGAACGAGTGGGATGTTCCTGGTTTGGAAAGACGGGGATTAGGTAGACCAACGCACTCGGGTCAGCAGCTTGTGCTGTTGTCCTTCCACGCAGACTGGTTGTCCCAACGCATCTATGGAAAAGCGCGTGATCCGTCTACAGTGGAGATCACTGATGCGCGGCTGCGGGACCCAGCATTTGATACCCGCTTTCATCTGGGTCCACCCCTTGGCCTCAATGACAGCGGTGATCTGTCGTATAAGATCATGCTCGCGCACGCAGATGCGCAGTCTGTTTAAGGATATTAGAACCTATCTCAAAATGGTTGTGTCGATGCGAAAAGTCCCTATAATGCGCCCGCATGCTGCGCCTGCGCGACGACCAATGGGAACGAATCCGGCCGCACTTTCCGGAGGAACACATCCCCGAAGGCCGCCCCGGCCGTAAACCGGTGCCGGCCCGAGCCGTCTTGGAGGCCGTCCTGTGGATCCTGAACACCGGCGCGCAGTGGCATATGCTGCCGCAGTGCTATCCCAACTACAAAACGGTGCATCGCCGCTTTCAGCAGTGGTGCGAACGAGAGGTGCTGCGTGACATTCTCACACAGCTGGCGAACACACTGCGCGAGGAAGGGACCATTGACGAACGAGAGAGTTTCATCGATGCGACGTTTGCCTCGGCCAAGGGAGGCGGTGATGGTATCGGTCCCACCCGCCGCGGCAAAGGCGTCAAGATTCTCGCGATTGTTGATCGCCATGGACTCCCCCTCTCGGTGAGCACCCATGCGGCGAATCATCATGAGGTCACGTTGGTCCAACTGAGTTTCAACTTCTACATGCTCGAAGCCAAGCCCGAGCACCTCATCGGCGATCGCGCCTACGACAGTGACGGACTCGATGACGATCTCAAACAGGACGGCGTGAACATGATTGCCCCGCACCGGTCCACGCGGAAACTCAAGACCCAAGATGGCCGCCACCTGCGACGCTACCAACGTCGCTGGCTCGTCGAGCGCTTCTTTGCCTGGCTGCAGTGGAAGCGGCGGCTCCTGGTCCGCTGGGAATATTACGCCACCAACTTCCTCGGTTTTGTGCAGCTCGCATCCATCACCATGCTACTCAAGCAATTTTGAGATAGGTTCTAGTCTCGGCATCCAACGCGCTCTTAAACCTATGACCTAATCTTACACAGAAGTTCTTCCGCAACTGCCGTTGGGACTGCGTGCCGCACGTCCAACGGATACATGTCTGAATCCGGCCTCCGCCACTCGTTCAGGATCATAGACATTTCGAAGGTCAATGATGAGGGGCGTACACATGGCGGACTTCAACGTTTCAAAGTCCAGGCTTCGAAACATATTCCACTCAGTCATAATCACCAGGGCGTCAGCTCCTTCAGCCGCATGGTACGTATCGTGGCAAGGCTGGAGTTCAGGAATTATGTGGCAGGCTTCTGTGAGCGCTTCTGGATCGTACGCACGAATGCTCGCACCTTCTGCCAAGAGTTCTCGAGCAATCGCTAGCGCTGGAGCCTCTCGGAGGTCATTGGTGTTCGGCTTAAA
This sequence comes from uncultured Nitrospira sp., assembly GCA_902500715.1. GTDB lineage: Bacteria > Nitrospirota > Nitrospiria > Nitrospirales > Nitrospiraceae > Nitrospira_A. The sequence continues at coordinate 15,436 of CABVRO010000057.1, forward strand.
AGAGAGACCGAGTATTGCGACGGTCTTCCCCTTCACCCCTCCGACCGCTTCCCGAATCTTGTCGAGCATCTGCCCACGTTGTCTGTCATTCACCCGCGAGGCTGCGGAGGCAATCTGCATCGGATAACCATGACGCTCACCCGTCTGAATGAGGGCGGCTAAATCTTTTGGAAAGCATGACCCTCCGAACCCTGGTCCCGCATGAAGAAACTTCCCTCCGATTCGATGGTCGAGTCCCATCCCCTTCGCTACCCACTGCACATTGGCTCCAACCTTCTCACAGAGATTGGCGATTTCGTTAATGAACGAAATCTTCGTCGCCAGGAAGGCGTTGGATGCATACTTAATCAGCTCAGCGGTTGGCACATCGGTGACCACGAGTGTTCCCCGCGCGAGTGGGGATGAACCGCCAGGGAATATCATGGTGGCTATTCAGAAAGGGTGTTCCCCGCGCGAGTGGGGATGAACCGTGGCTCAGTTGTTTGTGGTGACGAGGATCGCGGTGTTCCCCGCGCGAGTGGGGATGAACCGTGGAATCTCGTTGGTGATGTGTTCACCCGAGAGGTGTTCCCCGCGCGAGTGGGGATGAACCGGGGCTGATCAAGCTGGCCACGAACAGCGGGAAGGTGTTCCCCGCGCGAGTGGGGATGAACGGTAGAGCGCGCTCATCCAGAAAGCCGTTAGGAAGTGTTCCGGCGAGTGGATGACTGATCCCTCACCCTCACGGCTCCGCCTCTTCGATGTCCTCGATCGAGTTTTTCAGCGCTGACACGAACGCCTCCGGCGCGGCCAATGCCTGTTCGGTCAGTTGAAACTCAGACACCAGCACTCCGTCTGTATCCACTACGATCAATCGATATCCTTGTCTCACGAGGACTCCTTTCAACGGGCGGCCCGGTCTGTTTCCGGGGACGACAGAGCCGGACGAAGGCGAGAGGCGATCTTACAAGGAAGCCGGTTGTGATGCGATGCGCCTCGCGTCGAGGACGGTAGCTAGGGGTGTGTGGACAATCGGTACGATCTCTCCAAGAAAAGATTGTGATGTGGGGCGCCTACTCTGAACAGGTGTCCTTCAGGCGGTTCAGAAAGGCCGTCCAGCAAGGCCGCAGCAATGCGAAGAGGCGAGGCGTACCCTTGCGGTACGTTGAGCCTGTGAGCGATGCGAGAACGCCGCTGGCGGTCTTTCTCAACAGCCTGCTAGGTTTTCTTCCGGCATTGCTGTTAGGATAACTTCTGGTTCCAGACTGATCTTGACGTTCAATAGAAAGGACGTATCGCTTGAATACAACTAAACTGATGGCTGCATGTCTTGTGTTGTCTCTCGTCGGCGTGCCGACGATTTCTTTTGCGAAGGCGCGAGGGGGATCAGGGGGAGGGTTCTCCAGCGGGCGCAGCAGTGGTTCGTCCGGCAGCATGGGCAGCCGTGGCTCGCGCACCTATCAGGACAATGGGGCCAAGCCCATCGAGCAATCCACGACCGCCAGGCAGGCTACGAGCCCGCCGCCGTCCGTGGCCAGCGGTCCGGCTTCGACGGCCAGGCCGACGCCTGCGGCGCAGCCGTCGTGGATACAGCGCAATCCTCTGTTAGCGGGCATCGCCGGCGGTCTGGCCGGATCGTGGATCGGGCATATGCTGTTCGGGGCAAGCGACAGCAGCGCGCGGACGAACGAAGCGGGTGAGCAGGCCGGGGACAACGCTCAGGCCGGGACTTCCGGCCCGAGCGGCATGCTCATTTTGTTGATGCTCATGGGAGCCGGGGCGCTGTTTTTCTATCTGCGCTCGCGCAAGCCTGCGGTGGCGCCTGATTTCTCCGGCATCACGCGGAGCAGCGCGGTAAGCGGCTCGCTGTTGGCCGATTCACCCGTGTCGACGCTCCGAACGGCCACGATCGATAGCGAGATCACCTCCGCCGACAAGGCGGCCTTTCAGCAATCGCTGACCGACATCCAAACTGCCTGGGGGAAGCAGGATCTGTCCTCATTGCGCCGGCTGGTCACGCCGGAGATGTTGGAGTACTTCAGCACCGGCCTGGCCGAACTGACCAGCCAGGATCAGGCGAACCGTGTGGAGGATGTGGTGCTGCTTCACGCTGAAGTTCGGGAGTCGTGGGTTGAACATACGGTGCAGTATGCGACGGTGAGCCTGCATTGGAGCGCCCGGGACTATACCGTTTCCTTGTCGAAGGCACCGGGCGATGCCGGGTATCTCATCGAGGGGAGTGCAGAGAAGCCGATCGAGGCGACCGAGGTCTGGACCTTTATGCGATATCAACACGGTAAGTGGTTGTTGTCTGCGATTCAGCAGGTCGCGTAAGCCGAGAGAGCTCGGGTCTGTGACAGGCGCGTGAGAGTTTGTCCATACGGGGGGAGCAACGAGAGTTGTTCCCCCCGTTGTGTATGGGGCTAACGCGGCTTCGACGTTCGCGCTGCGCGTTGTACAGCCACGTCCCCGGCCGACAACAGGGTCTGCGCCCGGGTGATCGCATCCAGCAGGGCGTTCCGTTCCTTGTCCAGCTCTTGCACGTAGGGCACGCCGTTTACAAACTCTTCCGCTGCCGCCATCAACGCCTGCATCGCCGCTGCCATTCTGCCCGGCGCAGGCGTCTGTGATGTCGAGGCTTCACGGGACAGGGCGCGCCTTCTTCGAGGCCCGACGTAGAGTTGCGGGGCTATCGGGTTATCTTTTTCCAATTCCGGTCGTCTCGATCTCGCCATTGTTCCTCCAGGTCATCAGGCACCGATGTGTTGCACGAACACTCTACTCGATCCTTGGTGGCGATTGCATCGGGGCGAAAGCCGAAGGAATGGGCGATCCGGGTGGACTCTGGACCGACGCACATCCGAGGGACTGAGCACTCGCCAGGGATAAGACCCGGTGAGTCCGTGGGTTCATCCAGTCCCGAGACCCAGCCTCGCAGGGTAGAGATAAAATAGAACAGTGTGAAACTCGAACGTTGTTCCAAACGACCGCAGGGATACCCAATCACGACATGGAGGGAGCCATCATGCAGAAGCACATCGAGCGCCCAGTCCATCGGAATAAGCCGCAACGAGTTGACGATGAGAGGCATGACATCTGGCCCCTGTCGGCGCGTGAGTTCATGAAGCTGCCCGCATCAGTGTTGGTATCTGCCGGTACGCGACTCACATTCCTGGTGAAGCGTGAGGCGTCAAACGTGAAACGTGCCGAGGGGGAAATACGAGCGTATGGCTGATAGCATGTAGCTTATAGCAAGGATGCCCGCTCTCGCCTGCCGGTCATAGGCTCCATTCTGCGGACGACAGACGTGCGTCGTGTCACGAACGGCCAACATTAGCCGGAACTGTTGCCTTGCGGGCACGAGAGGCTCGGGCTGATCCGGCCGGCATCCCATTTCCAAAAGAGGCAAAAGTCGGTGCGGTGCGGTTCGTTAAAAATGTCCCGATAACAGACCCGGCCGTGAAAATAGATCGCGGATTTTCCGCCCTTGATCGCTTCGACCTCCGTCGCCGTAAGGGGGCTTTCCCGTGCTACTCCTGGGCGCTTGGGCGTTCCGATAAACCATTTACCCGCCTTCGGATCCGGCGTGACGTGACGACACTCGTCGTTGACGAGCCGACGGGTCAGAGGATACTCCATCACAAGAATTCTTGAAAACGACCCGTTGTCATACGCGGGCGTCCGGCCGATATTGTGAAAGGTGTCGTGGACGCGAGGCACAAGCCCTTCCTCGATCGCACCGATGCCCCGTGGCCGCACATCGATATAGGCGCGCAATTGTCGTTTTGCCGCCTCTTGCACGATATAGTTTTCCCAACTCGGATAACCGGTCGCAAAGGCCGCCACAATCGCCGCGAGAACCACGCTCCAAAACATCGTCAGTTTCAGCCGGAATTGCTTGTTCGCGGCGTCGGAGAGTAATTGGGGCGGCGGCAGGCCGTGACTGCCGTCCCCCTGAGCCGAACGGGGTTGGGCTTGCGGAGACAGACCGGCCTGATTTGCAGTATCGGTCCGGTCTGTTTCGTCTCGACTCGCCATGGAGTATGTCCCTTTGTGGTTCGTACCAGGAAGGCTTGCCCCAAAGCTCAGAGGCGGAGAGCTCGTATCGTCACTATAGAAAAGTGCACAGAATAAGGCAACAGGATGCAATTCGGAGCATGGAGGTCTTCCGGTTGCGCGAGTCTGAAGGATCAACTAGCCTGGATCATTCAGAATGCCGTCGCGAGGCGTCCCCGTCGCATATGTGGGGATGAGAGGAACTGATCGCCCTGTTCAAGGTGAGAGAGGAGAACTACTGTGAGTGCCTCAGATCGGACCCTGCCGACGAAGGCTGAGGACTATGTTCGCATGCGGGCCTTGGCAACCGGGCTCCTGTTGTTCATGGCGCTCCTGTTCGTCGTGGCCCTGCTTCAACAAGAGGCGCATCCCTTATGGGCATGGCTCCGAGCCTTCGCCGAGGCCGCCATGGTGGGCGCGCTCGCCGACTGGTATGCGGTGACGGCGTTATTCAGACATCCCCTCGGCGTGCCGATCCCGCACACGGCCATCATCCCCGGGAATACCGAGCGCATTGCCTCCAATATCGGCAGCCTCACTCAACGGAAGCTGGTCACACCGGAGGGGATCGCCCGATTGGTCGGTTCCTGGCGCATCCCTGAAGAACTGATCGAGGCGCTCCTCGCTTCCGAGCGCAGACGTGCGTTGCGTGACGAATGCGCGCAGCTGCTCGTTCGAGCGCTGAACGCATCGGAAGATGCGGCGATGCAGCGGATGCTTCGCGAGATCGCCACCAAGATTATTCGAGGTGTGAGCGTCGCCCCCTTGGCCGGTCAGATGCTGGCCGGCTTTCTCGAGAGCCACCAACGGGACCGCCTCCTGAACGATACCCTGTCTGCTCTGCTCGAGTACGTGGACGCCAATAGGGACATTTTGGGCAGGACGGTGGCTGAAAAACTTCCCTGGTCGCGCGTGCTGAGTTTTGTGAAATTGGATTACTCCGTCTCACACAAAGTTCTGGATTCTGTCTACGAGACGCTCCGCACGATGCGGGAGGATCCGCACGATCCGATGCGGCGGAAGGCGATTGAGCGGCTCCACGAATTCTCGCATTGGCTCATACATTCCGACGAGGCCTTACAGCGCGAGGCGTCCCTCAAAGAACAGCTGTTGGTGTACGACACGCTGTTGCAGTTCCTCGACGATGCATGGCACCAGCTCAAGCGATGGATGCTCGACGATTTGAGCCGGGATTCTTCCGACATTCGGAACTATCTCGATGCCGCTCTGGCCGATGTGGGGCGCACGTTGCAGAAAGACGCCGTATTGCGCGCCATGTTGCATGATGGAGTGCAGGGTCTGGTCGAGGCACTCGCCACCAGGCACAGCGATAAGATCGGGGAGTTGGTGGCCAACACGGTCAGGGAATGGTCGCCGTCTCAGATGGTGGAGACCATCGAACGGGAAGTCGGGAAAGACCTGCAGTATATTCGCATCAACGGGACGATCGTCGGCGGTCTGGTGGGATTGCTCCTGCATGCCCTGGCGCTGTTGATCGGAGGGCGGTAATGAGGACGGCCGGGGGACAGACGGAAAGGGTGAGTTGCTGGTCAGGATGCCTGCGCTTCTCCTGAATTATGCGCGCCGGACGAGCGGGGAATTGTGGCCGGTTCGGCGGCGGGTACGACGTGCCCGGCATCGAGCAGGATGGCGACGAGCATATCGCTCATGACGTTCAC
>CABVRO010000058.1 GCA_902500715.1 uncultured Nitrospira sp.
AGAATACTCCCAACTCCCATTCGAGACTTTCGCAGATGGCCTGCAGGATCTTCGGGCCCGCTTCTTCCAGCGTCCGCGATTCCGCCAAGACGCGCGTGACCGCATACTGAGACGCGAGTTGGCGCTCCGTACGCTTCCGGGCCGTAATATCCCGAATGAACGCGCTGAAAATATAGGCATCGCCCAACCGGGCGGGAGAAATCGTGATTTCAACGGGAAATTCATGGCCGTCGTGGTGCGCGCCCGTCATCTCTATCCGTCGATTGAGGAGCGCGCCCTGGCCGGTATCCAGGAAATGACGCAACCCGCGCTCGTGCGCGTCCCGATCGCGAGCGGGAATCACCGTCTCGGACACACGGCGACCCAGCGCTTCCTCCCGTTCCCAGCCGAAAATATTGACCGCCTGCGCATTCCAATCGGTTATGATGCCGCCCGCATCCATGGAAATCACGGCATCCAGGGCCGTATCGACGATGACTCGGTTGCGCTCCTGGCTCTGCAGCAACGCGGCCTCCGCCGCGCGCGCCCATTCACTCTCCTGTTGCGCCTGGCGGTGCTGTTCACGCAATCGACCGGTGGCCCAGAGCAACAGGCCGACCATCGGGAGCCAGACGACGACGCCGGCCATGCCCAGCTTCCACATCATGGCTCGAATCGGCAGAAGAATGAGGTCGCGATCCATCCGCAGTAGGATCGTCCACTGCAATCCGGAAGAGTCGCCATACCCCTTGGTTTGGGAATAGCCGGTGACGACCGGGACGTGACGGCGGGCATGCACCTCTTCGACATACCCCGCCTTACCGGATCGGCTCAACAACACCGAGGGCAACCCCAGTTCTGTGAGATTCACCCGCTCCATACCGGATGAAGCCGAATCCACGAAAATGACCCCGGCTTTCGTCAGAAACTGATACTCAAAGGGACCGGCTGAACCATCCGTTTGTTGAATTTCACCGACCGTTTCAATGAGTACATCCTCCAACATCGGCAGGCCGATGCGGGTCGTTACGGCGCCGAGAAACCGGCCGTCGACGCTGATAATGGGGGCGGTAAACGCCACGGACTCGATCTTATGGTTCGATTCATGGATCTCGACTTCGTCCACTTGCACGGTTCCGGTCTGTCGTGCCCGATCGAACCAGCCGCTCCGACTGTAGTCCTGTCCGATTATGGATGAATCGGTTGCCGCAACCATACGCCCATGGGCGTCCGTCATGCCCAGCCAGAGATAGATCGGGGCATAGGCTTCCTTCATCCACTGCAGATATTCGTTGGTGTATTTTTTATCGTGGGCGCGATCGGAAAAGGCTCGGGAGATCATGCGGACATCCGCAAGGCGTTCGAACAGCAGCCGGTCGAGCTTGTCCGCAATTTCAGCGGAAGCCAGGGTGAGATTTTCTCCGGTCGCCTCCACCATCCGCACCTCGATGGAGCGCAGCATTACCACGCCGATCACAAACGCCACGATGGTGATACCGACGATTAAAACGGGCAACCAGGGATAGGACCGACGCGGGGAACCGGCTGGAAGCGAGGCGGCCATACTCAGGACTCCGTCACAACGTAGTTCGGTAACAATCGCACGGGATGATACCACTGCTTGGAACGGGCCAGACTCGGCAGGCTGGAATCATCCATCGTATTGATCCAACATGCCCCTTTCGCGCGAGCTTGGCGACAGAATTCACGAAACACAAACGGCCCGAGCCCCACAATATCCCGATCGGCGACTTCCAGCAACACACAAAACACCGACGGGTTGAGCCACAGGCCCATCGTATAGGCCCGAATACGGCCTCCAACCCGAACCACTGCGCCGGTCAGCCCGAGTTCGGCAGCGTCAGACAATGCCGTCTCATGCGCGCCGGCGGCATCCTCCAACAGCGCACAGGCCCAGTCATCAGAACCGGCCTGCTGCTTCTGTTCCCGCCATTCATGAAACAAGCTGACACAGGCTCTTTCGTCCCGCGGCTCATAGGGCTCAAGCATCCCGCCCCGTTCCCTGATAAATCGATTGCACGCGGCCCGCGGGGATTTAAACGACTCGCCGGACAAGTCGGACAGAGCTGACGCGTCGTAGAGATAGTCGGGCTCTTTCGCAGTCGCACGGTAGCCCAGTGCGCGAACCTCATCGACACAGGCCTCCGGCACATTCTCGACCCGCGTGACCCGGGAATCGCCGTTCCGCTCACGCATGAAACGAAAAGCCTCGGCCAACGGCTGTGCGAGAGGACCCGCCCCAAGCGGGGGCAGGGCCATGAACAGGCCATCGGAGCAGTCGGCGAACACACAGAGATGGTCGTGGAGAACGGTCCAGGAATAGGTCACACGATGCCGCCAGATGTAATGGTACGCGAAGGAAGCGGCGGCGAGCGGCGTTCCCTGAACGCCGGCGCTGACGGCAAGCGCCGCGTCCATACGTCCTCGATCCCCGAGCGTGAGGGCCTGCGTCCTGACCTGCACCCGCCCCTGCCGCAACCGTTCGGTCACGCGCTCAAGCGGCCGCAACACGATCACGTCTTCCTGAAATCGCCCGATAAGCCTGGGATACCGCACGAGCGTCTCCACCCGGGCATCTTGCTCGATCCATCCGACAACTTCGTCGGCAGCCTGGGCCACAAGCGAAGAAGACTGGTCCCTCACATACGGACACTTCGTATCCCATCCCAACAGCACCTGCTCATGCATGGCATCCCACATCAGGGCAAACGGGTAGAGCCGGCAATCGAGGGGACGGACCTCATAGATGCGACACCGCGAGGTCTCGCTGTCGAACGCAGGGCAGACATATCCCTCTCCAACCGGATTCGGCGCCAGGTCGATTTGTGAGCCGCTGAGGTTTGGGAACGACTCAGGCGCAAGCCCTGCCGCGATCGCGGTCCCGATTTCGTCGGCGGTAAAGAAGGGCCGCAGGAAACTGTCCCGCTCCGGAAACCGGCAACAGACATCGCAATTGAAGCAGGCGGAACTCGGCACGATCTGCAGGAGAGGATCACCCTCGGGACGTGAAGGATGTGTCGGGACAATCGGCACGAATGAACTCGTCATGAGCTGTGGGCACATTGTAGCACTAACAAACCGAGCGGCCTACTACTCGGAACGTTTCCCTTCCCCGCGTGGGCGAGCGCTCACGGGGCAGTCACGGGTCGCTCCTCGAAGAACTCCGGTGCTCCGCTGACTTGTACCGGTATCAGGGGCCATGGTACGATTTGCTCACCTCGAATCCAAACGCGAGTGCGAGGCATGCGACTGCGCTGCGAGTCTCGAGGATATTGCATTGGCACTGGCACAACATTCACGTGAGCCATTGAACTCCGACGAAGCCCGCCGACGTTGTCTCGCCATTCGTGATGCTCTCGTTCGCGCCGGGGTCTACGGCCAGGCCGAATCCGGCGACGGCGCGGCCACGACCGGCTCCTCAATTCACACGCCACGGTTCCGCCTGTCGCCTACGCCCTTTCCGCTCTCCTCCTCGGACGTGACGTTTTTCCAGCAACTGGGACAGGACCTCCTCTCCTTCTACCGAGCTCTGAACCGTCTGTATCAGGACAGCACCCGCGGAACTCAGCCCGCCTGGGTAGCGGCCTATCTGGACCAAGGCAAGCCGGAATCGCTGATCACCTTTAGCCGGATGAACCGTTTCCGCACCCTCATTCCCGGCATCATCCGGCCCGACGTGATTCCAACCGCCGACGGCATGGTGATCACAGAGCTCGATTCGGTACCGGGCGGGATCGGCCTGACCGGTTGCCTGACTCGCGCCTATGATGATCAGTCCTCCATGGAACATCGGCCCCCCGGCCTGGCGCCTGAACGCTCTCCCCTCATCGCAGGGCGTGACGGGATGTTGCAAGGATTCGCCGCCATGCTGCGCGCCCAGCAAAGAGACCAGGAAGGCTGCCTGGCGATTGTCGTCTCCGATGAGGCCAAGGAATACCGCGCGGAGATGGAATGGATGGCCCGACGATTGCGTGAGATCGGACACCAGGCCTTCTGTGTTGAACCACGGGCGGTGCATTTCTCGGAAGAGGGCCTTTTTCTGCAGGAAGACACCGGACCACGGCCGATCGGCTTGCTCTACCGCTTTTTCGAACTGTTCGACTTGAAGAACATCCCCAAGGCAGAACTCGTAATGTATGCCGCCAAGAAGGGGCAGGTGACGGTCACACCGCCGTACAAACCTGCGCTTGAAGAAAAGCTGGCGTTCGGACTGTTTCACCATCCGGAACTGGCTCCGTTTTGGGAACAGGCATTACGTCCCGAAACCGCCGTCAACTTGCGACGGTTGCTGCCGAGAACCTGGATCCTCGACCCGCAACCGGTGCCTCCGTCCGCGGTCATCCCTCACCTCACAATCAGCGGTCGCGCGGTATCGGACTTCCGGCGCTTAGCCCAGACGACCCAAAAAGAACGCCAGTTGGTGCTCAAACCATCAGGATTCTCTGAGCTGGCCTGGGGCAGCCGTGGCGTGTCCATCGGGCACGATCTGCCGCAGGTCGAGTGGGCCACGGCATTGGAGCAGGCGCTCCAGGCGTTTCCGGGGACGCCGTATGTCCTCCAGGAATTCCACAAGGGCCGCCTGTTCGAGTTGTCCTATTTCGACGAACGGAGCGACACGGTGGTCCCGATGTCCGGAAGAGTCCGATTGTCTCCCTACTATTTCGTCGTCGGCGATAAAGCCGAACTCGGCGGGATTCTCGCGACCCTCTGCCCTGCCAATAAGAAAATCATCCACGGTATGGTCGACGCGATCATGGCGCCCTGCGCACTCAGCCCGGAGGTACCGGCCGCATGACCAATGAGAGAGGCAGCATGAAACGGCTGTCTGCACAGATGACCAACCCCGTCTTTTCATCATAGGTACTCATGGCCCTCACGCTGTATCATGTCCAATGGTGTCCCGATTGCGCGATCGTCCGGGACCGTCTTGAGGAACTCAACGTGCCGTACGAGGGCGTGATCGTGCCGGATTTTCGTCCCATGCGCCGTCAAGTCTATGACATCTCGAGGCAATATTACGTACCGGTCCTGAAAGACGGGGACACCATCCTGACGGAAACCCACGATATTCTCGCCTATCTGGACACCCATTACGACAAGGCGCAACCGTGAGGAGATCGAGTATCCCCTCACCGGGAGCGCCCCAATGCAGAACAAGCACGAGATGCCACGGACACACAGGGCATTGCCCGGCTGCGTATGCCGGTCCGGCATCAGCGAAAGGATAGAGACGTGGAGGACTGGAGACGTATTCTGGCTCAGAGCGTGGTCAAGCCGAAGGATTTGGCGGATCGGCTGGGTGTCGATCCGAAAGAAATCGAGGACATCGTGGGGGATTACCCCATGCGGATTACGCCGACGGTGCTAGCCACCATCAAGGAAAAGGGCGATGCGATCTGGAAACAAGTCGTGCCCGACCGCGCAGAAATGGCCGATGCGGATGCGGAAGACGATCCGCTCGAAGAAGATCTGATGAGCCCTGTGCCCCACTTGGTCCACCGGTACCCCGACCGCGTCCTCTTGATGGTGACGAATCAGTGTCCGATTTATTGCCGGTTTTGCACGCGCAAACGACTGGTGGGCAAACCGGGCTTCCTCAAAAAAGGGGAACTGGACCGGGCGATCGCCTATCTTCGCGACCATCAGGAAGTGCGGGATGTGATTTTGTCGGGGGGCGACCCGCTCCTGCTCCCCGATCATCTGCTGGAACGGATCCTCAAGTCCCTCCGGACGATTCCCCATTTGGAACTGATCCGGATCGGCACACGCGTACCGGGCAGCCTGCCGGAGCGCATCACACCGAAGCTCTGCGAGATCATCAAGAAATATCATCCATTCTATATGAACCTGCACTTCAACCACCCGGACGAACTGACCCCGGAGGTGAAACGCGCCTGCGGGATGCTGGCCGATGCCGGGGTTCCCCTCGGTGCTCAGACTGTGTTACTGAAGGGGGTCAACGACGACCCCGAGATCATGAAACGTCTGATGCATCAATTGCTACTGGCACGCGTGAAGCCCTATTACCTGTATCAAGCCGACCTGACGAAGGGGACGAATCATTTCCGGACATCGGTGGAAACCGGCCTCAAGATCATCAAGTCCCTGCAGGGTCACACCAGCGGCATGGGCGTTCCCCACTTCGTGATCGATGCTCCCGGCGGAGGAGGGAAAATTCCACTGCTGCCCGCAGACTATCTGGTCAACCTGGATGAAGACAGCGCCGTGTTGAGAAATTACGAAAACAGGACTTTCCACTACCCCCAGCCCGGCTCCGCTCCAGGCCGTGAACTGCCGATGGTCGGCGCCCATCCTTCCTGGGCCTCCGCAGGAAAGGGCTGCGACGGAGGGGAGGACCACCTGTGACCCGTGCCGCCTCTTCAAAAGGGATTCTGCCCTACCAGCACATCACGCAGCTGATTGCCCGCGAATCCATCACATCGGACCGTCCGATCGAGGACCGGCAAATCCAACCGGCCAGTCTTGACTTGCGGCTTGGAAAGAAAGCGTACCGGCTGATCAGCAGCTTCCTGCCGGAGTTGTCGGCCATCAGCAGCCGCCTCAATGTGCTCGACTTTTATCAGTCCGACCTCGTGATGTACGAGATGGACCTCACGCAGGGCGCCATCCTCGAGAAGGGCCATGTGTATCTGGTCCCGCTCCTCGAACAACTGAACCTGCCGGCCACGCTCCGTGCACGCGCCAATCCCAAAAGCACCACCGGACGGCTGGATGTCTTCACTCGCGTCGTCACCGACCTGAATGCCGGCTTCGATGAAATCCGGGCCGGCTACCGAGGCCCGCTCTATTTGGAAGTCGTGCCGCGCTCTTTCGCCATCAAGGTGCGCACCGGTGACTCCCTGAATCAGATTCGTTTCGTGCGCGGCGATGTCACGGTCTCCGACGCCGCCCTGCAGAAACTACACGGGACCGATCCGCTGCTCTTTCATAACGCTTCACCCCCGAAGCCGCTGCCGCAGAAGGAGTTCCGCACGGAGCGAGGCCTCTTCCTGCGGATCGACCTCACCGGAAGTGCTCGGGAAGATACGGTCATCGGCTACCGGGCCAAGAAAAACAGCCACGTCATCGATCTGGCTAAAATAGGACATTATGCGGCCCTGGACTTCTGGGAACCCCTGAAACGACACCGGCAGGACAGCCTCCTCCTGGAACCGGAGGAGTTTTATATCCTGGCGTCCAAAGAGCGCATCCGGGTCCCGCCGGGCTATGCCGCCGAGATGGTCGCCTATGAGGCGGCCTGCGGCGAATTGCGCACCCACTATGCCGGCTTCTTCGACCCGGGCTTCGGGTACGGAGACGGCAAGATGCGGGGCACCCAGGTCGTTCTGGAAGTCCGCCCGCACGATGTGCCGTTCCTCATTCATGACGGGCAAACCTTCTTCAAAGTAGTGTATGATCGAATGCTCACGGTGCCGACACAGGTATATGGAACGGCACTCGGCTCGTCATATCAACGACAAGCCCTCACCCTCAGCAAGCATTTTAAGGCCTAGACATGGCACCACCCAGCGACCTTCCAGATCCTTCGACCCGTCCGTCCAGGCCCCCGTTGCACCGCCCGGACGACGAAAGCAATGTAGACCGCCAGACGCATGTCGTCGGGATGATGGTCGGCACAGCCTTGATGTTCATCGGCTTTCTGGACGTGTTCCTCTCCATCAGCGGTGGATTCGAGATCAACGTCGTGCCCTTGCTGATCTACTTCAGCGGCATCGCGGTCTGGGCCAATGCCGTAGTTGAAAATCCGACGGTCCGTTACTCCCTGATGGCCGGATCCGTCCTGATCAGCCTGGCATTTTTTCACTATGGCGAAGTGTTGTTTTGGCATAAGCAGGTGGTGTTCTGGTCCACCGTCGTCGTCGTCATGTATTTCATGTTCAACGAACCGAAACGGGCGACCTGAAGCATTCCGCACCGTGCCTATCCTGAAATCGGGGCGGTACATTCATCGCTCCTCCTCCCGCGCCGATGGCCATTGCCGTCATCATCCCGGTTCTCAATGAAGCCCGCAGTATCGGGCAGACCCTCTCACACACGGCTACGCTTGGATTCGACGAGCTCATCGTCGTGGACGGCGGCAGTTCGGATCAGACGTGCGCCGTCGTGGAATCCCATGCCGGCCGCCTTCCGAACAGGCCCCGCTCAGGCCCCGCACCGGCATCGCCGACTATCCGCCTGCTGAAGGCTCCGGCGGGCCGCGCGCGCCAGCTCAACGCCGGTGCCGCCGGCAGCCGGTGTGAGGTGCTCCTGTTCCTTCACGCCGATACGTACCTCCCCACCGACGCCCGGCAGGCCATCTCCGCCGCACTGTCCGACAAGGCCTGCGTCGGCGGACGCTTCGACGTCCGCTTCGATTCCCCTCGTCCGATAGCCCGACTCGTTGGACATATGATGAATCTGCGCTCCCGCTGGAGCGGCCTTGCCACAGGCGACCAGGCCCTCTTCGTCCGACGGGAAGTCTTCGAGCGGATCGGACGCTTTGCAGAGATCCCGTTGATGGAAGACATCGAGTTCTCCCGCCGTCTCAAACGGGCAGGACGCCTCGCCCCGCTGCGTCATCAGGTCGTCACCGCCTTCCGTCGATGGGAACAGAACGGCCCGGTCCGCACAATTCTGTTGATGTGGACCCTCCGCTTCCTGTACTGGATCGGAGTCAGCCCCGATCGACTTCAACATTTTTACCGCATTGTGAGATAAATCCATGAGTGCTCCCCCCTCGGACCGCAACCAGCCCGCTTCGGCAGCCCTGGTGATCTTCGCCAAGGCTCCGATCCCTGGACAGGTCAAAACACGCCTCTGCCCGGGCCTGACCGAAGACGAGGCCGCCACCCTTCACGGCAGCTTCGTCCTCGACACCCTCGAGCGCACCAAAGCGGCGTCGCATAAATTCAAACTTCCCCTCGATCGCTTTCTGGCCTGTGCGCCCTCGAGCACCCATGTCTTTTTCAGAATCATGGAAGCGCGCCATGGCGTCACGCTCCTCGATCAACAAGGCGACAACCTGGGAGACAGGATGGCGCAGGCGTTCAGTACACTCTTCGCCCGTGGGTACCGGCACGTTTTCCTGGTGGGAAGCGACGTACCCTCTCTGCCCCTGACACATTATCGCGATGCCGTGCAGTCACTCACCCGGCACGATCTGATCCTCGGTCCGGCAAAAGACGGCGGCTACTATCTGATCGGCATGACGGCGCCACACCCAGACCTGTTCTCGGATATTCCCTGGTCGACGGACCAGGTCATGGGACTCACGCAGCAGAAAGCTGCGGCCGCGGGATTGAAGACCGCCCTCCTACCGGCCTGGAGCGACGTGGACACCCTCGACGACCTTCACGCCTTGATCGATGATTGCGCAGCGGACAAAAAACGCCCGAAACAGGAACGAGTGTATTCGCAACGAACGGCCGGCACGCTGGAGTTACTCGCGAAACGCCTGCGCACGCGCCACACGTAATGGAGATCCCTATGTCGAATAAAATTGCCCTCATCACCGGCGGCGCAAAGGGAATCGGCCGCGCTATCGCGCTCGATCTCGCCGCGCAACAATGGTCCGTGGCAATCTGCTACCGCACCAGTAAAGCGGCCGCGGATGAAACCAGCGCGGCCATCAGGACACGCGGCGGGCAAGCCTTGGCCGTGCAATGCGACGTGTCCGACCCGAAGGCCGTCGGCGACTTGGTCTCACAGGTCGAAAGCCGGTGGGATAGGATCGACGCGCTGATCAATGGCGCCGGCCCCTATCACCGCGTCAATCTCTTCGATGAGACGCCGACGGGCTGGCGTGAAATGTTCGAGGGGAATTTACACCCGATTTTTTATCTTGGGCAGGCGGTCGCACCCGGGATGAAGGCACGGAAGCAGGGACGCATCATCAACTTCAGCATGGCCAATGCGGACCAGATGGTGGCCCAGCCGGAGGTGACGGGGCACTATATCGCCAAAGCCGGCGTGTTAATTCTCACCAGGACACTGGCAAAACTGCTCGCCCCCTACGGCATTACCGTCAACGCCATCTCTCCCGGATTTATCGATTCAGGCAGCGCGCCACCCGATGAACTGGCCGGTGTGGTCAAACGAATTCCCGCCGGATACGTCGGGAGCGTGGGGGATACGGTCGCGGCCGTGCGATACCTGCTCAGCGAGGAGGCGCGCTACGTCAACGGCGCCAACCTGCACCTCAGCGGCGGCTGGGGGATCTGACCCAGCGGTTTACCTGGCAAAGAAGAGAATGGCGCCGATGATCGCCGCCATGACATAACTTTTGGAATCCTTCACTGCGAAGACCACGGGATCGTCGTCCATTCGATTCCGGTAGGCCAGCATCCAGACCCGACTGATCCAGTAGAGCATCACCGGACAGACCAGCCATAATACGTCCGCATGCGTGTACAGCAGCAGCACTTCTTTACTGCTGATGTAGAGCGCGAACACCAACACCGCCAGCAATCCGCTCGCCGTGCCGATACTCGACACATGTTCCAAATCCGTCACCCAATACCCTCGCCCGTGCAGTTCCTTGCCTTCGGCCTCACCGGTGAGCCGCAGTTCGGTAAATCGTTTCACCAACGCCAGACTCAGGAAGAGAAATAACGAAAACGTCAGCAACCAGTGCGACGGCGCCACTCCCGTTGCCGCCCCGCCCCCGTACACCCGCACAGTATAGAGCTGGGCCAGCACAATCACATCCAGCAACACGAACTGTTTCAGATAGAAGGAATACCCCGTTGTCAGCACCAGATAGGCCGCCAACACGAGCAGAAACGACGAGGGCAAGGCCAGGGCCAGGAGAATTCCTCCGATAAGACACCCTGCCGCCAGGAGGAACCCGAACGGAATCGAGAGACTGCCGGACGCAAAGGGCCGATTTTTTTTCCGAGGATGTCGGCGGTCGGAAGCGAGGTCCAGACAATCATTGACGATATAGACGGCAGAGGCCGAAAAACTGAACGACAGGAATGCTAGGGTGGCCTGCAACATCAGGACTCGGTTGGTAATTTGATGCGAGGCGACCACCGGGATAAACACCAGCACATTCTTCGCCCATTGATGCACGCGCAAAGCCTTGGCCACCTGCTTCAGCCATTTCACCGGCTCGCAGAACACACGACTCACCGGGGCCAACGTTTGCGCGCGGCTCACCAGTCCGGCAGAGGCATTCACGACGATGGCTTCGTTAGCCTCGGCCCACACAGGTAAATCGGCATTCGAATTTCCCGCATAGGCAAAGCGGCGAGCCCCGTATCGCTCAACCAAGAGGGCAACCTTGCGTGCGCCTTTGAGGTTGGTCGACGCATCGCTCCCGAACACCCGCTCATCGAACAGCCCGAGATGAGCCGCTACGGCACGAGCAAAACTCTCATGGCTGGCTGTGGCCAGCACCAGTTCACGGCCGGACCGGCGTTCGTTGGAGAGAAACTCGACCAGAGCCTGGTCGTAGGGAAGCGTGCTGGCATCGAGCGTCACCCGGCGGGCAATTTCATGTTTGAATGAGGCTTTACCTTTCAGCAACCAGAACGGAAGCTGAACGATCGAGAACGGACTCTGCTTCAGCAACGCCAACAGCGATTCCCACAGCAGATCGGTCCTGATGAGCGTGCCATCAAGATCGACACACAGGGGACTTTTGGGTTGACAATCCTCACTCATGAGACGCAGGAGGGATTCTATCGGCAAAGGGGAATCCGGGCAAGCACATACGAGGAACTTCGAGGGAGTGAAGAACTCCTGCGCAAGCGGGGATCGAACCGACTGCCGTGAAGGACGGCGACGGATCGGAGTGAAGAATGGACGACGGCTCAGCGCGCTTATTCGGCTCCGAACGCCTTCTTCAGCAGCGGCATGACTTCGCCCTTGGCTTCCATGGGATCCAGAATATCCGTGTCGCCGTAAAACTGCCCGTCGATGAACACCTTCGGCAAAGTCGGCCAGTTCGTCAGCTTCGTCAACGCCTCGCGTTTGGCGGGCTGGGACAACACGTCGATAAGCTCGTAGGGATACCCGTATTTTTCGAAAAAGTGCATGGTCTCCCTCGTAAACCCGCACATCGGCATGGCTTTGGTGCCCTTGCCGTAAATCAAAATCTTGTTCGCCTTGATTTCTTGCTGAATCTCTTCTTCGATCGGGTCAGCCATCTGTCCCTCCTCTACTATTACTATGTGTTCACTTCTTCCGGTGTTTTGGCGGTAATCTCCAGGGCATGGATACGTCCGTCTTTCATCGGAGCGGCCAAGGCCTGGTATACCATCCGATGTCGGTCCAGAAGATTCTTGCCGAGAAAACCGCCCGAGGTCACTCGCACGATCAAATGGTCCTGTGTACCGGTCTTATCGATCACGGTCACGGCAGCATCAGGAAACACCTGACGAATGAATGCGGTCACAGCCTCTGCGGTAATCATCTTTCTGGAGAATAACGCATACGGGAAGCCGAAGGCAATCTGAACCACCGACGATTTCATTGCTGAGCAGGACAGCCTGGGTGTCGAACGCATGGATATTTGATGGACAGCCCGCTACACTGCGCTATTGCGCAAACATATCCGGACCTCGCACTCATCCAGGATGAAAGGAGAAGACTCATGGCCCAGCCACATTCACGTCGCCCCCGCCGCCTGACACGGATCACTCTGTGCGCCGTACTGCTTGTCCTCGGATGCCAGTCGACCCTGTCCGTGCGAACAGCCGCAGCCGCAGGTTCCGTGTCGGAAGCCATTCAAGGATTGGGAAGTTACTTCCTGACACTGCCCTATGGCGGCATCAAAATGGCCGTCGCCGTGCTCGGCGCGGTCGCCGGAGGCATGGGGTTTATCTTCACCGGCGGGGACAAAGTGACGGCTGAAAAAATCTGGAGCCCGGCCCTGGGCGGAGAATATGTCGTCACCCCTGCACATCTCCGGGGCGAGAAAGACTTACATTTCTTCGGCAACACCCCGGCTAAATAGCGCCTCTTTATCGGAACCGGTCTCGACCGGTCCGCCCCACAGCCACGGCCTGCTGAATCGTTCCAGTTCCAAATCTGATCGACAAGCCGGTGGTGCATTTCACCCGGCCTGGTGGTTCTCAACCACCAGGCCGGAACCCCTCCTCACTTATTTTTCCTAACATACTGAAATCACGATCTTCTTCAGGCTTCCTTCATTGGCATGTGTGTTGCTGTTACTCAGCAGCAAGTACGGCAGATGCAAACAACAAACGACACAACCATCAAGGAGGGGATCATGGGAGAATTTAAATCGGGTTTCTTCATGAGTGAGTCCGCCTGCAACGGTCGAGTGCTCGTCGTCGATGATGAACCGGACATTCGCAAAGTCGTCCGAATGACCTTGCAGAAGGCCGGGTATGAGGTCATCGAGGCGGAGAACGGGGAAAAAGCCATCGAGGCCATCAACACCGGAGAAAACCGGCTGCTGCTGGACGTCCTCATCTGCGACATCCGCATGCCGAAGATCAACGGGGTTGAGGCCATTGCCTACTTCCAGCAGGAATGGCCACGGGTGCCGATCATTGTCCTGACCGGCTTCCCCGACACCGATATGGCAACCTCGTTCTTACGAAGCGGCGTCGTCGACTACCTCGTGAAACCGGTCGAAGGGGAAAAGCTCCGGACCGCCGTGGCCAGGGCGATGGAACAGCGGGAACTTGCCCAACTGTAGCGTCACCCAGACCGACCGGCCACGCCACACCCTCCACGTCGGGGAGGTCTCCCAGACCTCTCCGACGAAAAGGTGCGAGTCAGTGAGGCTCGCTGCCGATCGGACCTCGCAACACACCACGGAATGCGGCTATGAAACTCTGCGCGACGAGAATTGCTATCATCGGTGCCGGAACAGGCGGGACCGCCATCCTGGATCTCCTCCATCAGATTCCGGATGTGGAGATCGTCGGCATTGCGGACAAGGATCCGACGGCGCCGGGACTCAAGCGAGCGCGAGACCTGAATGTGCCGGTTGCGGAACGGGTACAGGACCTCATCCAGAATCATGGTGTCAACTTGATCATGGATGTGACCGGCGACCCATCCATGGAACTGCTCATCCACAACCTGAAGCGTCCCGGCGCCGAGGTCCTGAGCGGGGCCGCGACCAGGCTGCTCTGGAAACTCGTCCAACACCAGTCGAAATTGGAAGCCGAATTGTTCCAGGCCGACAAACTCGCCGGGTTGGGGTCTTTCGCGGCCGGCATCGCGCACGACATCAACAATCCGCTGCAGTTGATTCTCGGACTGGCCGAAAATCTGGAAGAAGAGCAGGACCTCGCGGTCGTCCACGAGCAGGCTCGCGACATCACGCAGGCCGTCAAACGCACCAGCGCCATCTGTCGCGACCTAACCCGCTACGCCAGACGCAACGGCGCCGGTGAAGAGGTCAGGGTCAACCTCAACACGAAACTGGACGAAGCGCTGAGAATCGCCCGTTATGCGGTGACGCTGCAAGACGTCACCGTCGTCAAACGTTATGCCGAAGAAGCCAGCGTGATGGGCAATCCCGACGAACTCCTTCATGTCTTCGTCAACCTGATCACGAACGCGGTCCAAGCCATCAAGGATCACGGCACATTGACGCTCCAAACCACGGTCGGGCCGGACGGATTGGTCAGCGCCTCGGTCAGCGATACGGGGTGCGGCATCCCCAAGGAAGCCTTCTCGAAAATCTTTGAACCGCTCTACACCACCAAACCTCCCGGGAAAGGCACGGGGTTGGGGTTGTACAATGTGATGTCGGTGATCTCGAAAATGGACGGTCACATTTGCGTCGAAAGCGACGTGGGCGTGGGCACGACCTTCCGCATCGAATTTCCACAGGTGCAGCCGACCATATCATGCGCGCCACTATGACGAATCCATCGGGCTCCTTCTCGAACGCCCTCGGATGGGGTCTGAAACGCAAGCTCATTGTGTCCATGCTGATGGTCGGCGTGGTTCCCCTCCTGCTCGGCCTCAGCCTGGCCTTCCTGCAAGGCTCGAAGGAAATCCAGGTCGTCAGCGGGGAAAGCTTCCAGGCGCTGGCCACGGAGGCAGCACGCAAATTGGACCTCCTCGTGGCGGAAGAGGTGGCCAGGACCTCCCGCATCGCGGTCCACCCGGATATCGTGCGCGCCCTGGAACACCGTCGCGACGCGCTTCATGCCTCCGATCCGAACGCGACGTTGCCTGCTCTCGCGCAACAACGGGCCCGCTGGGCGGCAAGAGACCCGGCTGCGATCAAGGCGATCACGGGAAATTCCACCGCCCTTCTCTTGCAAGGTTTTTACGCCGGTTCGCAGAGCGAACCGGACCAACTCCTGCCGCAGGTCGTGCGCGCCGCCACCAAGAAGCTGTTCATCACGGACGTGCAGGGGAACCTCTTCGCCGCCCTGACGGCCAAACCCGGCTTCTCCCATGCCGACAGTCCCTGGTGGAAAGGCTCGTTCAACAAAGGAGTCGGCCAGTTGTACATCGAAGATCTTCACTTCGACGAACAGGCCAATGCCTATGTCTTCAGCATTTCCCTGCCGATCATGGACAGCCTTCGGTATGAAGTAGTCGGCGTGCTCCACCGGGTCATCGATGCCAAGGAATTCTTCTCTCCCTCGACCCACCCCATCCGGTTCGGCAAAACCGGCCATGTGATGCTCATCGACAGCCGAGGCATGGTCCTCAGCTGCCCGATCCTGCCGACCGGCGTTCAGCTCTCAAGCGCAGCGCTGATTCCCCAGGTCACGGTCCGGCAACCCGGTTGGGTCACTGCCGACAGTGACGGGCACGGCGGCCAGGGCACTGCCATCATCGGCTTCGCGCCCCTCCCCGAAACCAGTCGTGCCACAAACGGCGCGCTGGAAAACGGCGCGTGGCATACCTTTGTCTGGCAATCCTCCGATGAGCTGTTCACCCCGATCCGGCACCTTATGATGTGGATGATGATTCTCGCCGGGATCGCGCTCGGCTTGCTCGCCACATTAGGGTATTTCGCGGCCAGCCGGATTGTGACGCCGGTCAGACGACTGCAGGAGGCCGCGCGCCTCATCGGGCGAGGAGAATTGCAGGAGCCGATCCAGATTCACACGGGAGATGAACTGGAAGAGCTGGCGGTCGAATTCAACCGCATGAACACGCAACTCGAAGCCGCCTTTGCCGGATTGAGCACCCAGGTGGAAGAAAAAACACAGGAGGTGCAGTACCTCCAAAAATCGACGGATCAGGTACTCGACGCCGTCCCGACCCCGATCATCATGATCGACCAGCAAGGCCTGGTCCAGTATATGAACCGCGCGTCCCGGGATGCCATCCAGCCACAGGAGCAACGCTGGTCGGGCCGTCTGCTCTTTGATCTTCTCCCTCTGGACGACGATCACCGTCAGGCCTTGCGGCGAGACCTACGACTCGTTGAAGAGAACAAATCGACCGCGCCCCCCAGCTCGAACCAGGAGCCCCTCCTGAAAGAGGCGCGCGACCCGCTCAACCAAACCCTCAGCCAGGCGTCCCCCTCAACCCGACGGGAATTACAGATCGGCTCGCACCTGTACCACTATGAATGGTTTCCGCTGGAAAGTCGTAGCGGGGCAGGCAAACGCTTCGGCCTCGTGCTGCGTGATACCACCGATGAAAGCCGGCTGCAGGACCAGCTGATCCAAGCTGAAAAATCAGGCAGCCTCGATGTGCTGACCGCCGGCATCGGCCACGAACTCAACAACCCGCTGTTTGGAATTCTGGGCCTCGGGGAGGCGATCCAGGAGGAAGCGGACCTGGCTCGCGCCAAGGGTTACGCGCAAGACATCGTCGGACACGGCCGGAAGATGGCGGCCATCATCAGGGACTTCACCGGAGTGGCGGCCCGTGAATCGAAAAGCCAGCGTATGTCGGTGGATGTGACCGCCCAATTGGAACAGGCCCTGGCCATTGTGCAGACTTCGCACGACTGTCTCGGACTGAACGTGCAGAAACACTATGTGGCAGTGTCGCCGGTGACGGCGCTGCCCGACCAGCTTCGCTTGGCGTTTATCAACATCCTCACCAATGCCGTTCAGGCCATGAGCGGGCGAGGCGACCTGTGGCTGACCACCGAAGAACTGAACGACCTGATTACGATCACGATACGGGACAACGGTCCCGGCATTCCCAAACAACATCTTGGCAAAGTCTTCGATCCGTTCTACACCACCAAGGGACAGGGAGAAGGATCGGGACTGGGCCTCACCGTCGCACAGCGGCTGATCAAGAAATTCGGCGGCGAGATTCGCCTGGAGAGTCCGGAGGGCCAGGGCACGACCTGCGTCATCACCCTGCCGGCGGACAAGGCCGGGGTACGAAAGGAGGAGCCATGCGTCTCATCCTGACAGTCATTCAGGCACGGCCGCTGTGGCTCGCATTGGCGCTGGCCTGCGCCTCGACCTATTCGTTGCAGGCTAAAGATGTCGCGCCGCCTCCGGGCATTCCTCCGGAAAAAGTGGCGGACTTCGTGCACGCGGTGCTGGATGCCGACCGCACCATCTATACGAACCAGGTCGTCAATCGGATGCAGGCCAAAGGCATCGTCTCCGCCGCGGAGCATTGGGAACACGAAAATGCCCTGCCCCTGCCCGCCCAGTTCCTTCAACATTCGGGCAAACTCGTGGCCGAGTCCGGACGAGGCATTCGCTATCGTCTCATCAGCCTCTGGCCCATCTACCAGCGGAATGCCCCCGCCACCGACTTGGAACGCCGGGCGCTGGAGAGTTTTTCGCAGACCCCCGACCGGCCCTTTACGGGCATCGTGACCAGCGGCCGCAAACAATACTTTCAGGCCATCTATTCCGATCGGGCCATCTCAGCCGCCTGCGTGAAGTGTCACAACAGCCACCCGTTGAGCCCCAAACGTGACTTCGCATTGAACGACGTGATGGGGGGCATGACGATTACCATTCCCCTCGACTGAGAGACGGGCGTTTGAACGGCTGGTTACGATGCGGCCGGCGGGGTCGGAAGGTGATGCTGGTAGTCGTCCCGGTAGATCTGCAGAGCAGTCAAGAATAGTCCGACCAGAATCGGCCCCAGGAACAATCCGAGGATCCCGTAAACCGCCAGGCCTCCGAGCACACTGAAGGTCAGGAGCAACACCGGAATCTCCGCGCCCTGCCCGATGAACAGCGGTTTGAGGATCTGATCGATCGTGGAAACGACCCCGATCCCCCAGGCCAGCATGACCAGCCCCTTCCCCACCGTACCGGCCCAGAGGAGATACAAGGCCACCGGCCCCCAGATGAGCGCCGTGCCGCCGAACGGGAGCGGAGCCAGGAGAATCGTCAGGGCCATTAACACCATGGGAAACGGCACACCCAGCACCGCATAGGCCGCTCCGGCGAGCAGCCCCTGTGCAATGGCCGTCAGCACGATCCCTTTCACCACGGCGCGAATGGTCCGATCCAGGCGAGCCAGGATCTTGTCCTTATGCGAGGCTTCCAGCGGGATCAACGCATACAGCGACGCCAGCCAATGGCGGCCGTCTTTGAAGAAGAAAAACAGGGTAAACATCATGACGAGAAAGTCGGCGACCAACATAAAGACGTCCCGCACAAGATCGCTCAACTCGCCCACGATGAATCTGCTGAAGGTCTTCGCGCTCGAGAGCACGAATTGTTCGAGGTCGCTTTCCCTGCCGGTGACCCGCTCCAGCCACTCCCTCGCCACAGGGCCTCCCGGCAGCCCGGACAATCGATCTGGCAACTGCTGAACGCCTCCGGAGGCAATCCATTCCCGCACCGCACGGTCAGCGGATCCGGCCTCCTTCACCAGCATCGCGCTGAGCACCACCAGCGGCACCACCACCAAGGCCAGCGCAGCCAATGTCAGGAGCACGGCCGAATGCGACTCCCGCCCTCTCAACCATGCGGTAAGCCGGATGTGCAGGGGAAAACACAGATGCGCAAGAATCACTGCCCAGAGGACCGGGAATACGAAGGGGCGAAACATCAGCCCCATCTGATACAACAGCGCCAGCAGCACGCCGAAAAAGCAGAGGGCAAAAATCTGTTGTCGATTCATAGTCGTGAAGAGGCCTCGCGTTGCTGCCGTTGATAGCAGAACTTGCCTAGGATGTCACGCGTCGGTGTAGCGACCGCTGTCCCTGAACAGAGACCTGCGCCACGCCGGGAGGAGACCCTACGAGATCATAGGGCGCACGGACTACGTAGCGTGAGGGGGGGGAACGCCAGCCGTCAGGCGTTTTCGCCGAGCATGGCGACGGCTTTGGGACGCTGCGAGGCAATATCCCGAACATTGTCGGGAAGTTTCTGAGCTTCGTCGCCCCAGGAAGCGACGCCCATATCCGACATCCCTTGAAACTTCGCCCCGTCTTCCATGGAGAAGGCGGGCGCGTGGACTTCGCCGACGAGCAGACCGGTCTTGAGCAATTGAAGCCGTTCGGTCGCCCGCACGGTCGCCTTGATTTTTCCGCTGCTGATGATGGTCCCGGCTGTGATGGTCCCCTGCACGATGCCGTCTTCGCCGATCACGACGGTTCCCGTGGTGTGAAGATCGCCTTCCAACCGTCCGTCGATACGGACCGTGCCTTCAACGCGAATCTCGCCTCTGAGCAAGACCCCTTTGGCCAACAGGGTGATATTGTCGTTTTCCACAAAGCCGGACTTCTTCATCATCTCGCGCTCCTTCTCCCAGGCAGTGGCCGATGAACTGGAGGACCATCCCAACATGAGCCGAGCGTACACCAGCATTTCGATCACACCTAGGAAAAACCGAAACTGCGCTTCACCCGTTCCCAGAACCCGCTGCCATGCACTTCACAGTAAATCGAAGGCTCTGTTCCTTCGATAAACCACTCCGCCGAGCGCTGCGGACACTTCGAGGTCGCCAACTGGGCCGACTGGGGATCGATGTCGCGCGTGACCACGGCAGGCGGCATCGCAAACTCGCGCGTCGCAGCCGGCGAGATCCGGCGGACGAACTCCACCCACATCGGGAGCGCCGCCTGCGCTCCGGTCAGGTGCAACGCCTCCTCGTCGTCGAATCCCACCCACACGCCGACCACCACATCCGGCGTGTACCCCACGAACCAGGCGTCGCGATACCCATCCGTCGTCCCGGTCTTTCCCGCCACGGTCCCGCGCAGGCCCATCGCCTTCGCCTTGGCCGCCGTGCCGCGCTCGACGACACCCCTGAGCAACGAGGTCATGACATAGGCCGCTTGCGGGGACACCGCTTGATGCCGCACTGGCGTATGATGCCAGGCGGGATCCCCTTCCGGAGTCATCACGGCCTGCAACGCCGAGGGAGCCACAGAGAGCCCCCCTTGTGCCAGGGCTCCGTACGCGGAGGTGATCTCCAACAGCGAGACGCCGGACGTTCCCAACGCAAGGGACAGATTGTCGGCCAGCGAGCTGCGAATCCCCAGCTTCGCTGCCATCTGGAGAATTCGCTTCGTCCCCACGGCCTGTGCGATCTTCACCGCCGGAATATTCAGCGATTGTTCGATCGCCGTCCGCACGGACACCGTGCCGTGAAACCGATGGTCGTAATTCTGCGGTGCCCACACCCCGGCCCCCGACTCAAACGTCACCGGTTCATCGACGATCGAGGTGGCTGCAGTAATCGGTTGCCCACCGCTCAATTCGCGGCGAGCCTCCAACGCCGCGAGATACACCAGCGGCTTAAACAACGAACCGGGCTGGCGTTTCGATTGCACGGCCCGATTGAACTGGCTGGTGCGATAGTCACGACTGCCCACCATCGCAAGAATGCCCCCCGTCGCGGGATCGAGCGCCACCAGTGCGGCTTGCACCGGACTGCTGTGGCCGGTCAGCGCCGGATAGGCCGCTTCCAGTT
>CABVRO010000059.1 GCA_902500715.1 uncultured Nitrospira sp.
ATGCCGCCGTTCTCGCGGCGGTGGAATGGTCCGTCGTTCCGCATACGCCCCTGCTGCTCTGGGTCATCGGTCTTTGGATGGTCGCCGCCGCGCGGGCACTCCTGATCCTCAGTTATCGGCGAGCGCGGCCGACCTCCTGGAGCAGCGCAGACTGGCACCGCTGGATGCTGGTCACTACCAGCATGGCGGGATTCGGATGGGGCAGCAGCGTGTATTTTCTGACGCAGGAGATTCCCCTCCCCTATGAATTGATCCAACTGTTCGTGCTCGGCGGTATGACGGCCGGTGCGGTGTCCGTCCTCTCTGTCTCTTTTTCCCTGTTTCTGTGGTACACGGTTCCGTTGACACTTCCGACCCTGGGACACCTCTTTTTCAGCGGTCACGAATTCCATCTGATCATGGGAGGCATGGGCGTCCTGTTTCTCCTGGCCACCATCCACTCGGCCTGGAACTTCAACCGCATGCTGCTCTCCTCGATGCGCCTGCAACTGGAGAAGGTGGCCCTGGCACGGTCGTTGACGACCCGCACGGAAGCAGTGGAACGGCTGAATCAGGAGATCACCAAAGAGATCCACGAGCGCCGCGTCATCGAAGAGCAACTACGCAGCGCGCAGAGCGATCTGGAACAGCGCATCGCCGAACGTACGGCCGACCTGGCCCAGGCCAACGCGCGGCTACAGGATGAAGTCCGGGAACACCGGCGAACGGAAGGCGCGCGCTTGTCGAGCGAAAAGCGGTTCAACTATCTCACCGACAATCTCAACCAGGGCGTGTGGTTTGCGCAGGCGAATCCACCGCAGGTCCTGTACGTCAATCCAGCCTTCGAGCGGATCTGGGGATTGCCGGCCGCGCGATTCTACGAAAACCCGAAGCTCTGGCGGGACTTTATCCACCCGGACTACCAACGAATCGTCAGCGACGTCTACGATGCGGAGATTGCCAATCCAACCGGCCGCGATCTGCACCTGCTGTATCGGATTGTGCGGCCAGACGGGCAGGTCCGATGGATTCACGACCGGATGGTGATCCACCATACCGCGACGGGGGAAGTCGACAGTCTGAGCGGCATCACCGAAGATATTACGGAAGCCCGTGAACTGGAAGACCAATTGCGGCAGGCGCAAAAGATGGAGGCCGTCGGGCGATTGGCTGGAGGCGTGGCGCACGACTTCAACAACGTGATGACCGTGATCCTCGGCTATAGCGCGGTACTGCTCCAGGAACTGAGCCAGAACTCTTCGGCCCGCTACTTCGTTCAGGAAATTCAACGCGCGGGGGAACGCTGTGCGGCGCTGACCGGCCAGTTACTGGCCTTCAGCAGGAAGCAAATGCTCCACCCAGTCTCGCTGGACCTTCACCGGGTGATTCGTGACCTCATGGCGCTGCTGAAGAGCCTGATCGGCGAACACATCTCGATCGTCCTGCAACTCGACCCTCTGCCGCTCTGGGTTAAGGCCGACGCCGTCCAACTCGAACAGGTCCTGCTCAACCTGGCCGTCAATGCCCGCGACGCCATGCCGCATGGAGGCACTCTCACCATCGATACCCACCAGGTTTCCCGAGATGAGGTCTGGGGAGCGGATCATGACACGCGTACGGCCCGCACCTATGTACGTCTGCGGGTGCACGATACGGGAACCGGCATCGACCCGGCGACGAAGGCCAAGATCTTCGAACCCTTCTTCACGACCAAACCTCCGGGACGCGGAACCGGCCTCGGCCTCTCCACCGTCTACGGGATCGTGCACCAAAGCGGCGGGACGATTACGGTCGAAAGCGCAGTGGGCCAGGGCACCACCATGACCGTGTTTCTCCCGGAAGTCGTTCCCCCACACACAGCCCTCCCGCCGGTTCAATCTGAACCGGCCCACACCACAGGGACAGAAATCATCCTGCTGGTGGAAGATGAGCCGGCGGTGCGCCTGCTGACGCAGCATATTCTGCGCACACATGGCTACACCGTGCACGAAGCGGAGGACGGTTTCCAGGCACTGGATCTGATCCGACGAAACGCGCTGCACATCGACCTGCTGCTGACGGATCTCGTGATGCCCGGCATGAACGGCAAAGAGTTGGCCATGCGCCTCCGCAGTCACTTCGCGGAGCTGAAAGTGCTCTACATGTCCGGGTACAGCGATACTCTCCCCGTCACAGGAGATGAAGCCCAGGGCCACACGACCTTTCTGCAAAAGCCTTTCTCCCCCGAGGACCTGATCCGCATGGTGCGCGAGATCCTTCACTCGGTCTCGCCCGCCTAGGAGGACTCGGAAAAAGGCCGCCAGCGGCGTTCTCGACACCCGTGAAGCGTATCTCGTCGGGGTCAGAACGTATGGCTCGTGGTCCTATAGCTGAGGGTAGAGACGCCACCTCTCGATTTCTGGCCATACGCTATACGCCATAAGCTCTTTTCTGCAGACGAGAGAACGGACGACGTTTCACGAACAACGGGCGAGGGACGGCCTTTTTGCGCATCCTATAGGTCAATGTAATACCGACACCGCGCATGAGTTGATCGTCGCGTATTGCGCAACAATCGCGTTTCTCTGCAGCCCGCCTGGCTCACTCGACGGGCGAGGAAAGGGACGGCCGGTTCCCGGACGCGCTCAATTCCGCCGGATGCTCGATCCATTGCGGCAGCAAGGACCCGGCCACCATGCCTACGCCTGCGGCCAGCAGGCCCACGAGCTGCGGCGGCCAGATCTGATCGATCGTGGCGGTCAGCTCCGATCCACACCAAGCTCCGAGCCCCGCAGCAATAGCCAGCACCGCCCCTTGCGTCGTGGCCCTGTGCCAGTACAATCCGGCCAGCAACGGCACGAAGGCCGCCACCAGCGTGACCTTGTACGCACTCTCGACCATCTTAAAAATACTGGCCTCTGAATTGAGCGCAATCAGCAGAACCGTGGCCGCAAACCCGACGAGGACGGTTCGCATCACCCGCAACAGCCCTTGATCGCTATTCGTGGGCACCCAGCCTTTCACGATATTTTCACTGAACGCGACCGACGGCGCGAGTAACGTGGCGGACGAGCAACTCATGATGGCGGACAGCAGCGCGCCAAAAAAAATGATCTGCGCCAGGATCGGGGTATGCTGCACGATCAGGCGGGGAAGGATGAGCTGGGAATCCCGTTCCAATAACTGCGCCACCTGCGCCGGATCGACCAAGGTGGCCGAATAGGCGAGGAACATCGGTACAAATGCGAAGAAGAAATAAAGCGTCCCCCCCAGCACCGATCCCCGCACCGCCGTCCGTTCGTCCCGCGCCGACGTGATGCGTTGAAACACATCCTGCTGCGGAATCGAGCCGAACATCATCGTAACCCAAGCACCGAGAAACGGAATCCAGGCCTCCATCCGCGCCGGCGGGAAAAAATCCAGTTTGCCCGCCATGGCCGCATGCATGACCACCCGCTCCACTCCTCCTGCTAGCCCGCTGATCACCGAACCGATATAGAGCATGCCGCCCATGATGATGGTGATCTGCACGAAATCCAGAATCGCCACCGAGAACATGCCTCCCAACGTGGTGTAGGTCAGAACAATACACGCTCCCAGCACCATGCCGACCGACTGGCTCATCGCTCCGTCCGTGACCACGTTGAAGACCAGCCCGAGGGCCTTGATCTGGGCCGACACCCAACCAAGGTACGACGCGACGATGCAGAGGGTGCAGAGGACTTCGACCGTGCGATTGTACCGGAGCCGGTAAAAGTCTCCGATGGTGAGAAGGTTCAATCGATACAGTCGACGGGCAAATAACAACCCGGCGAGAATCAAACAGAGGCTCGATCCGAAGGGATCGGCCACGACCGCTCGCAACCCGTCTTTGACAAAGGTGGCGGAGATGCCGAGCACAGTCTCGGCGCCGAACCAGGTCGCAAATACGGTGGCGGTCACTACCGGCAGCGGCAGACAGCGCCCCGCGACGGCGAAGTCTTTGGCATTGTGCACGCGAGTCGCCGCGTAGAGCCCGATCCCGACCGAGCAGGCAAGATAGAGAATCACGAAGGATAGGAGCATGGAGTCATTCGCGCGTCGGTGAGACCACACCCATCGGCGGGTGACGAGCGAGGGAGATTGTACCGGCAGCGAAGCGCCTGCGCAATGACAGGTGGAGCACGACAGGCGCTCACTTGGTCGAGTACGGGGCGGCCTGCGCAAGGGTCATCCCCCTGCACAGGCCGGTCGCGCCGCGTCGGCAGAACGAACCTATTCCGTCTTCGCTTTCAGTTCCTTGACCTTGCCCTTGGCCTTCTCCATGGCCGCGCTCCCCTTGCCCTTGGCGCGCTCCATTTCCGCCTGAGCTTTATTCCCCTTGGCTTCTTCGACGGCGGCCTTGGCCTCCCCCTTCATCTCTTCAACCTTCGCCTTTGTATCGCCCTTCATCTCCTCCATCTTGGCCTTCATCTCACCGGCCCAGCCGACAGACATGAGGCCGAACAAAGCCAATGCGATAGTCGCGGCGGAAATCGACATCCTGTTCATAGAGAGTCCTCCTTGTGAGACTGGTGAGTGACAGCGGAATCCGATGCCCACCACAACAGTGTCTACCAATGACCACACCGGAGCAATTCCTGAAACCGACTACGGAAACTTCCGGAACAGACCCCTCCGTCCTGAGCGACAGGAACAGACGGTAAAAAACAACGGTTTCGTTGACATCTCATGTCGCTATGGTACGAATAGGCCATGCGATATTCATTCTACTTCGCATGGGTGGTGGCCGTCCTTTCGATCTGCGTCCTGACGACGCTGGCCTCGTTTCCGTTGCTCGTGAACGGCGAGCGCCCTCCCGAGCCGAGAATCACGGCAGGAGCGGAGAAGCTTCGGACGATCAAGATCCACCGCCTGCGCTGCAATCCCTTCACGCCCTCGTGTCAGCTTTCCAGGCACAAGCCGTCACACAAAGTGCCGGCTTAGCAGTTAGGAACCTGGCTCCGTCTACGACAGGGGAATCCGCCCCTTGTTCGCCTCCAGCCACTGCGCGAAGGTCTGCAGCCCGGGATTCAGCGCCCGGGCGATCGCCGGCTCGCGTGCGCCGCAGAACACCGCATTGAAGTCACGTTTGAACTGAAACATGTTGCCCAGATCATCCGCTCCGGGGAACCCGAATGTCCGGTACACCTCCGGCGGCACCGCGTTGTAGCGCACCTCCTGGCCCAGCGCCTTCGTCAACGCAACGGCCATTTGTGATCCGGTGAGATGCTCCCCCGCGATTCCGACGGTCTTCCCCACATAGGCGTCCCGCTTTTTCAGCAGTCCCAAGGCGCACTTCCCGATATCGTCCGCCGCGATACCCGGCAATCTCGCCTCGCCCATGGGAAGCGTGAACGCCAGCGTACCGTCCGGTCCCTTCTTCGGCCCCATACCGAAATGGATGAGGTTATCCCAATAAAACGAGGTGAGCAGAAAAGTCGTCGGCACGCCGAGCTGCCTGAACACCTGATCGGCTTCGCCCTTGGCGTCGAAATGCGGCACCTTATACTTGCCCATCAGTGTGGGCATCCGGTCGTCCGAGAGCGGAACCCATCGACGCGTGTCTTCGAGTGTCGACCAGATCACATGCGGAACCCCCGCCGACTTGGCGGCCAGGGCCATTGCCTCGGCTTCGGCAAATTCTTTTTCGGGAGAACAGTGCGCCCAGAAAAAGGTCACGCAAAACACCCCGGCAACGCCCGCAAACGCACGCTTCAAACTCTCGCCATCGTGCACGTCGGCCGCGACCACCTCTGCGCCCAGTCGCGCCAGCTCCCTGGCCTTGTCCGAATTCACATCCCTGGTCAACGCGCGCACCGTCATGCCGCTGCTTGGATCGGCCAGAATCGCCCGCACTAACCCGCCCCCCTGCATACCCGTCGCCCCGACCACCGCAATCACCTGCTTCTGTCCCATTTCTCCCCTCTCCTTTCCACAACCGGTTGCCGCCGCTGAGCATCCTTCCCCTGCAGCCGGTTGTCAACCGATCAGCGCGTGGTTCGTTTCAGAAGGTTAGCCCCAGACCTGGTCTTCGCCGACACGGGGATGGTAGGCTATAGCCAGCTAGCCAGGGAGGAACCTCATGGTACGTCTCACGACTGATCGAATGAAATCTCCTCGGCATTGGGTCACGTTTCTCACAGTCGGTTTCTGCACCGTCCTCTTCACGCCTCCCCTCCACGCCGCCGACTCTTCCGGCCCCTGGGAATGTTCAAGCTACACGGGTGATGCGCACACGCGATGCCTGCAGGCGTTTATCGAGATCCAGCGCGACAAGATTTCGAAGCTGGAAGCAGAGGTCCATGTCCAACAAAATGCCGTCGGTCAACTGAAAGAGCAAGCTGATCGGCAAAGTGCCATGAGCACCGACCTTCAACGTCACCTGGCCGAACAATCCTCTTCCGTATCGACCTACAATTCTATTGCTCCCGGATTGCTCTACGGATATCCGTCTGTGGGTTTTGGCCTGTACCTGGGACGCCCATGGCTCTATGGCTCGCCGTTCTACGGCCGGCCCTACGCCTGGGGACCACGGTACTATCGACCTTACTATGGACGCTGGCATAGGCGTTAATAGTCCAGGACCATAGACGCCACTGAGGCTATAACCCCATCCTTTCAGTGCCTTGTGAACCTGGAAGCTCCGGCCGTGGCAAGGCTCTACCCCGGCATCCCGTTCTCCGCTCTCACCTCTGCGTGAAGAGCAACCCGACCATTCACTCATGGCCCATCCAACGACTCATGCAAGACCGGCACAGCGGCTTGAGTACTCACACCGTTCCGCATCGGTCATGCACTCAGGTGACGCCAACGCTGACTGTATGGTAAACCATACACCGCCTCAGAACCTCTTGAGTTTCTTGTTGGGGACCCGTGTTCCGCTTGCACCACAGCACCGGCGTTACCTGCGCCCTTCTGCTTCTCCTGTTCGGGCTCCCGTCCGTCAGTTATGCACGTCCCGACAAGCCGCACCCCACACTGAACGCATCGCGCATCCATCCCGAACGCTCGGTCCATAAAGCCCTCACCGAAGGAACCGTGGCCCAAGCCAACCGGTTGCTTGACCGGGGTGCGAATATCGAATCACGGGACGCCCAAGGCGCGACGCCGCTCATCACAGCGGCCGGCCGGGGCAATCTGGCGCTGGTCAGTCTACTTCTCAACCGACATGCGGAGATTGAGACAACCGATCGAGCCGGCAATACCGCCTTACATCAGGCGAGTTTTTATGGGCACGTACAGTGTGTCGAGGCGCTCCTGGCCGCGGGGGCGCAGACTTCGGCACGAAATGCCCTCGCATTCACTCCGCTCCATCAGGCCGTCAGGCGATTTTGGGAACTCTCCGGTGAATCCCGCGCGGACCGGCTCACCCGGCAAGCCGACGTGATCGACGTGCTCCTGCGCCATGGAGCCGATCCTGACCTCAGAGACGCCGGCGGCAGAACTCCGATTATTCTGGCAACAGAAAGTAGCAATGGTTCACTGCGGCGCGCATTTTCTAAAGCACCCGCACAGGCGGTACCAGCCACCGAGATACCGACAACGCCGCAATCGCGCGACGCAACGGAACAACATTCACAGGCAACTCCCGGCAAGGCTGCTCCGGATCTGGGAACAGGCTCAAGCGCGACCCAGAGTACCCATCCGGCGCTAGCTCAAACCGTTGACCCACTCCCCACCGTACGCTTGCTCAGTCCGCCAGCAGACATTTCGGTACAAGAAGGCGGGCAACTGGATATCACCGTCCTTCCCATCCCATCCACTGCAGCGACGGAATCCTCCACCGGTCCGACCGCGACGGAGTTCCCCCCTCCCGCACCTGAGGGGGCTTCGGCGGTCGCTCTGCCCCCTGATGCCACTTCCGGGCCCCACACCAGTCCGACACCGGCGCCGCCGACCGCGACCGGTCCCACAAGAGATGCCGAAGCCACTCCGACAACCCCCTCGCAACCTCTGCTCACCGAATCCCAACCACCCGCTGACACGGTGACGCCCTTGTCCCCGCTGGTATCCGATATACCGCCGACCAAGTCGCTCACACCTCAGGAAACGGTTCCTCCTCCAACTGCGCCATCACCAACACCGACACCCCTGATCGTCGCCATCGACAGCCAGATGGAGACCAAACCTGTGGCCTCACCATCGCCTGATCAACAGCGCCGTAGCTTCGCATCGGGGATTGAGTCTGCGGAAGAAAGGCGAAGACCGCGGCAACCGCCTCAGCTCACTCCCTCCACTGATTCGACGGGCCCTCAATCCGCTCCGCTTGTCGCTTCAGCCGACCCCTCCCCTGCGGCAGTTAGTGCTCCGCAGGCAAGCGCCACAGGCCCCTCGATCGACCGTCCACCGTTGCCGCCACCGGCTCTCGCCATGGACAAGAAGGAGGACTCGCCGGACACGGAAACTGAACGTCCATGGATGTTTCGTGGCCTCGGATTCGGACTGGGTCTGGGGTGGACGCATAATCTTGGCCCGAGACGAGTGGATTCCGTCACAGTCGTCAACCGTATCGTTCGCATCGACAATGAGCGCAACGATCTGGCGCGCTTCATGCCGGAAATACACCTCTGGATCGACCGGTGGGACGAGCAACGTTGGAGTTGGGGGCCGTTTCTCACGGTCGCGCCGGGGTCGCGGATCATCGACGCCGTGGGGTTCGGCCTGATGATGGGATACCGGCCGCATCGACAGGACCAATACAGTTTCAATGTCGGTATCGGCGGCACGCTCGATCTCGATGCTCGAGTCCTGGGCGACGGCCTCATCGCGAACGAGCCCCTGCCGCCTCGGGAAACCACAGCCCGCACGAAGCAGACCACCGCCGCCGGTCTCCTCCTACTCTTTTCCGTCGGATGGGACCTCGCCGCACCTCACCACCCGGCACACACCGAACGACCATGACCGGACGTTCGAGGCAACGCGACACGGCGCGGCCCCATCGACAATTGACGAGCCCCCTTGATTCTGACTAAGGTAGAACTCCCAGGGAGCATCGTGCAATGAGGACACAACCCCAGTTTCCGAATGAACAGACCGACAGCGGCGAATTCAAACGGCAGACCGACGCGTATCGCCACTGGGTCACCGAAGACGGCCGTTCCGGATATCCGGCCGCAGCCGAGCGGTATCATCTGTACGTCTCCCTCGCCTGCCCCTGGGCGCATCGCACCATCATCGTCCGCGCGCTCAAAGGGCTCACCGGAGTCATCGGCATGACCGTGGTCGACCCGATCAGGGACGACCGGGGCTGGGCCTTTCGCAACGGGCCCGGGCACTCTCTGGATACGACCAACGGGTTTCACTTCCTTCGCGAGGCCTATCGTGCCACCGACCCCGATTACCGCGGGCGCGTGACGGTTCCGGTGTTGTGGGATACGGTCACAAAACGAATCGTGACCAATTCCGACGATGACCTCATGCGGATCTTCAACGGCGAGTTCAATCGCTTCAGTACCAGCCGGCTGGACCTCTACCCGGCAGCTCTCCGTCCGCAGATCGATGAGATGAACGATTTTCTCTATGAGCGCGTGAACGACGGCGTCTACCGCGCCGGATTTGCGACCACCCAACAGGCGTATG
Source organism: uncultured Nitrospira sp. (assembly GCA_902500715.1). GTDB lineage: Bacteria > Nitrospirota > Nitrospiria > Nitrospirales > Nitrospiraceae > Nitrospira_A. The sequence goes on from CABVRO010000059.1 coordinate 9,559, forward strand.
ACCGCACCGCGCACTCGGTCTTCGTTGCGCTGGATCAACTCGAGACGAGACTTCGCGACCGGCGCTACCTCTTCGGTGCCCAATTCGTGGAGTCGGATTGGCGGTTGTTCGTCACGCTGCTCCGGTTCGATGCCGTGTACCACGGGCATTTCAAATGCAACCTCCGGCGTATCGTCGACTATCCGCATCTCTACGGCTACCTTCGGGACCTCTACCAGGTGAAGGGTATCGCGGAGACCGTGGATTTCGATCACATCAAGCGGCACTACTATGTCACCCATGACGACATCAACCCCACCCGCATCGTCCCCATCGGACCGCAGCTCGATCTGGAGAGCTCGCACGGAAGAGATACACTTTCCTGAGCCGCACCGGCCGGCAGGCTGCTGGGGAGCAGGCGACGCGCGCCGAGCAGGCCTTCAATACAACACGCCCACAGACAAGCCGGCGATCTGAGCAGGCTGCTCAAAATGGCCGTCTAGCAAGGCCGCAAGGAGCGACACGAGTGAGGCGTACCCTCGGGGTACGTCGCAACGAGTATCGCGACTGAGAACGAAGCAGGCAGCCGTTTTCAGCAGCCTTCCCAAGAATTTTCTTGAGCCGCACCGGCTCACTGGCATATGGTGAGCTGAATCAGGCTTTTCATCAGAAAGGATCGTCTATGCGTTATGTGACCGGTGCCGTTTTCGCAATGGTGCTCTTCATGTCATCGCTCAGTTGGGCCGGCGCCCCTGAGCCGGCCAACGACGAGCAAAAAACGCTTTATGCCCTCGGCGTGGCTATCAGCCAATCACTCGGCCCATTTACTTTGAACGAATCCGAACTTGAATTCGTCAAATCCGGTCTGGTCGATGGGGTATTGAAACATCCTCAAAAGGTCGATCTGCAATTATACGGCCCGAAAATTCAGCAGATGCAGCAAGTGCGCGCTACAGCGCTGGCTGATGTCGAAAAGAAGGCCGGGGCAGGCTTCCTAGCCAAGGCTGCGGCGGAGCCGGGTGCAAAGAAAACGGAATCGGGTGCGATAGTCACGACGATCAAGGAGGGCAAGGGCGCGACCCCCAAGGCCACCGATACGGTGAAAGTCCACTACCACGGGACGCTGATCGACGGAACGGTGTTCGACAGCTCGGTCAAACGCGGCGAACCGGCCACCTTCCCGCTGAACCAGGTCATCAAATGCTGGACCGAAGCAGTACAGCTGATCAAGGTCGGCGGCAAGAGCAAACTGGTCTGCCCGTCGGGCATCGCCTACGGGGACCGTGGATCACCCCCGGTCATCAAGCCGGGTGCCACCCTGATTTTCGAAGTAGAATTGCTGGACATCGTCAAGCAGTAGCCCTCTGCCGGAAGGACTCTACCGGAGCACATTCCCCGGTGGAGTCCTTCGGGTTTCCTCTCTTTCGACCCTCACTTAAGTATTCCTGGTGGACCTCCGACAGGGATATCAGTGCTGTGTGTTCCCGATGCGAGGCCACAATCTCTGCCCTCTACCCCGACAGCCTGGCCGGCAACCGGAGGTCTCACCTATCATGCTGTTCCCGCAACCGCAGTTATTGCTCGTCGATGACTCTCCCCTGAATCTCAAGATTCTCCGTGAGTTCCTCCCGGAGCCTGACTATCGATGCACCACGGCGCAGGGCGGTCTCCAAGCCTGGGAGATGCTCGAAGCGGAACCGGATCGGTTCCATGCCGTGCTGGTCGACCGCATTATGCCCGACATGGATGGCATGGAAGTCCTCCGCAAGATGAAGCAGCATCCTGTGCTGAGCCGGATCCCCGTCATCATGCAGACAGCCGCCTCCGCACATGAGCAAACCCTGGAAGGACTTCAGGCAGGGGCCTACCATTACCTGGCAAAGCCGTTCGAACAAGCGACCCTGCAAGCCATCGTCCATGCGGCCGTCCGCGATCACATCAGCTACCTGGAAGTACGACAGGACCTGCGCCGGACCACCACGACCATGCGTCTGCTGGAATCAGGGACGTTCCGGTTCAAAACGCCTGAAGAGGCGAAAAACCTTGCGATGCTGCTCGCGCATGCCTATCCCGATGCCAATCGGGTGGTCACAGGCATCCTCGAACTCACCTTGAATGCAATCGAACACGGCAACTTGGATATCGGCTACAAGGAAAAATCACGCCTCCTCGAAGAGGAACAACTGGATATTGAAATCGAGCGACGGCTGAGCGATCCCTTCTACTCGTCTCGCGAGGCCACGGCACAGTTTGTCCGCCACCCGGACAAACTCTCCCTGTACATCACCGATCAGGGGAAGGGATTCGAATGGCGGAAGTATTTGAACTTCGACCCCGAACGAGCGTTCGATACCCATGGCCGCGGGATCGCCATGGCCAACAAGCTCAGCTTCGATCAGATCGAGTATCGCGGGAGCGGCAACCAGGTGATCACGGTGCTCCTACTTGGGACTGTCGCGCAGAAACTGGCCGCGTAACGATGCCTCCCGCCGCAACGATCCGCCTCTCCTGACACCGACACTGGCCGAAGAGACCTGAACCAGGCCGAACCGTCAGCGAATCTCCACCCGTGACAGCGCATACCACCGGTCCGCTCGTTTCCCCTCGATCGCCAACTCGACATGGGCAGCGCGGGCATCTTCAGAGAGAATCGCCATATCCAGAAGGTAGGAACCGGCGGGCACGGTCTCCGGAACCATCACCGTATCCTCAACCCGTGGCACAAGTCCCGGCAGCCACTGCTTCAGGTCGGCATGACTAGTCCACTGCGCCACAACCCGATCCGATCTCGATCGCAGCCGATAGGCCAGCGGCCAGGCGTGGTAAATCGGCGCCACTCCCTTATTTTCCCAACGCGACTGAAGGACGAGCGGCCTGCCGGGATGACTCTCCGCTGTATGCGTCAGTTCGCGCAGGACGAAGCGATACCCGATCTTCTTCAGAAATTCATTGAACCGCGGTCGCCAGGCGGCAGGCACCGGCTTCGATTTCGCATTCAGCACCGAGACATGCCATTCCAAGCCCTGATTCAGAATACGGTCGAGATCGAATCCCCGTTCGTACCACTCGTGAATGTACCCGCAGACCTCCATCTGAACCGGCCCGCGTTTCCAGGCATTCGCAATGACCGCCTCTTCAAGTACCGGAGGGTACGCATGCTCCATATGATTCCAGTCAGGACTGAAATACCCGTAGTCGCCGAAACAGTCCCCGCGCCAACCGGCGCCATGCGACGCCGCATACTTCAGTTGTCCTCCGTGGAGCATCACCAACGGGGTGCCGGCGAAATATTTCAAGTACCAGTCCGTGATGGCGATCTGATTCGCCTCGGTCGGAAAGAAGGCCTTGCACTGAACTTCCACGCCTTCGCAACACGCCGTATTCCACTCACCCCAACATCCGACGGATCCGATGTCGACATGATCGATATCGACGGAGCGGCCGTACCGTTCCCCGAATGCACGGATGAGCCGTTCATGGTAGTCCAGAAAAATAGGATGGTTATAGTCGGGGAAAATGCCGTCGGACTCCTTCACGCTTCCGACCCCCTTGTCGAGCAACCACTGGGGTGAGCCGGTCTTGTATTCGGACACGATACGAATGGCAAGCGCCTCTCCCTTAACCCTGGCCTGCTCGATCACGCGATCCACGAGGGTGAAGTTGTACTGACCTTCCTTCGGCTCCAGTTCCGCCCAAGGCCAACGAAAATAGGCGACGGTCGTATGGGGATACTCCTCCGGTGCCGGCGGATGTCCGAACCCGAAATGGAAATCGGCAAAGCCCATCCCGGGGTTGTACAACACTTCGTCGATTTCACGAGGCTGAACGGTAACGGTCCGCCCGGTTTCCTTCGCGTCCCCCGCCTCCGACATGCCACTCAGTGAATCGGCACAGCCGGCCGTGCCCAGCAAAAGCATCACCACCGTCGCGGCGCTCCACATTGGTCTGCGCATAGGTCCTCCTTGGACGAAGCCCCGACCGCCACTCAGGCGACCCCCGGCTTGTGGTCATGCTTGTTCGTCATCACCGCCGAATGAAACCGGGAGTAGGGTCGCGCCGTAAATTATGATAGGGTACGCAACCGGCCGGAAAGAACCGACTCGATATGTTGAATTGGTTTTCACAATCGCCGCAATCCGACTCCGTCCTCATCACCGGCGCCTCCACCGGCATCGGGGCCGCGTGCGCGTTGGCGCTCGACAAGCTGGGGTACCGTGTCTTCGCAGGCATTCGCCATCCCGCTGACGGCGAACGGCTTCAGCAACAAGCCGGACCGCGCCTCATGCCGATCCGCCTCGATGTCACCGATGCCGCCTCGATCTCGGCAGCCAGTCACACCGTCGCAGCCATGGTGGGGGACCGCGGCCTCGCCGGTCTGCTGAACAATGCTGGAATCGGCGTCGCGGGGCCGATCGAACTCCTGCCCCTAGCCGACTGGCGGCGGCAATTCGAAGTTAACGTGTTCGGCCTCATCGCCGTCACCCAAACCTTTCTCCCGTTGATCCGCGCCGGGCGAGGACGCATCATCAATATGGGCTCCATCGCCGGACGGGCCTCCATGCCGTTCATGGCCCCCTACGCCGCGTCGAAACATGCGCTGGAAGCGATCACCGATGCCTTGCGCCTGGAACTCCAACCCTGGGGCATCCGCGTTGCACTCATCGCGCCCGGCGCCATCGCCACGCCCATATGGGAAAAGACCAGAAAAGAAGTCGATGCCTGGGATGCAGCCTGGGGACAGGACCTCAAGGGTATGTACCAGGAAGGCTTCACTCGCATCAAGGAGGCGGCCACTGCGGCCGGTGAACAGGCACAACCGGCGAGCGTCGTGGCCGAAGCCGTGGCCCATGCCTTGCGTTCGAGGTGGCCGAAAACACGCTATCTCGTCGGCTCAGACGCCGCCATCCGTGCCTACCTGGCCCTGCTCCTGCCGGACCGCCTGAATGACTGGCTGATCACTCGCATCGTGAAGCTTCCTTCCCGCCGCTGACGTTGTTCAACGCCGGGGCGCCCTGACCATATCGATCACCTGTCCCTGCGCGTCGAGATAGACCGATACCAGCTCGTTGGGAGCGAGCTGTTCAATCGCCGGCTGCAGGAGCGGCCGAACCGGGAAGGATTGAATGTCGTCGAGTTTCATCCGTAGCCGCATCCGTCCGTCGCCGATCGTCACAAACGCACCCTCGACACGCCGCTGCGGCACGCGTGTCGAAGAGCCGAACGTCAGTTCTCTCGGCTTCCCCAGCGACAACACATCGACCAGCAAATAGGCCCGATCGACGGCGAAATCGGCCGCTTCGCCGACCTCAAGGGCCGCCAGCTTCCCCATCGCCACCGCGCGGGCGTAGAACCCCACATCCCGCCCGGTGTCGAGACGAATCGTGACGCGTTCCTTTTCCGGATTAAACACCCTACCCAACGATCCGCGAAACACCTTCGTCGGCGGCGTATCCGCAGGACGCTGATAGGCGACGATATCATCCCGGTCGTTGATCATGATCTCCACCGCCCCGCCCACCTGCAACCCACGGGCTTCATCGCCACCGGCCTCGAGAGAAAGATACCGGGGCGTCCGCTCGCCGGTATCTACCTCCACGCGATCACCTTTGATGCCACGGATCGTGCCTTTCAGGAGTGTCGCACTCGAGAGAATCCCCGGCACTGGCTTCAGCTCTTCGATGCTCAGCCCGGACATCAGCTTGGCCGAACTCCCGCACCCGGCCACATTCATGGCCAGAACCAGCAATCCGGCCAACACAGCACACCCGGTTCGACTCACCTTCATTCTGATTGTGCTCACGACCATGCCCGATGATAGACGATCTCCCCGCCCCGAGGCGAGCGTAGGGTGACCCGACAGAGTTAACGGAATCTTGATTCAATGTCCACTCCTTCGTAACGGCGCATTGACACAGTGTGGCGGCTAAGTTGCCACGTTTCACCCGTTCAGCGGAAAGGATTCTTACATGACACCGCCGCCCCTCGACACCGTCGAAACCGTTGCCGACCGACCGCTCAGTGCGTCGTTCGAGGAGAACAGCTCGCAAATCGGCCTCTTTCTTATCCTGCTGCTCCTGACCATTGGCGGAATCTATGTCGCCGGTGAATTGACCTCGGACCTCTCCAGCGTCCGCACCTCGTCGATCTGGCCCTTCATCCTCCTCGGATTTGCGCTCCTCATCGCGCTGGGTTTCGAATTCGTCAATGGATTCCATGACACGGCGAATGCGGTGGCGACGGTCATCTATACGCATTCCATGCCGCCACATCTCGCCGTAGCGTGGTCGGGGGTGTGGAATTTTATCGGTGTCATGTTGGCATCCGGGGCAGTCGCGTTTGGCATCGTCGCCTTGCTGCCGGTCGAGTTGATTCTGCAAGTGAGCGCCGGAGCAGGGTTCGCCATGGTATTTGCCCTGCTGATCGCCGCGATTGTCTGGAACCTGGGAACATGGTATTTGGGGCTGCCCTCCTCCAGTTCGCATGCGCTGATCGGCTCGGTCATCGGCGTCGGCATCACCAACCAGCTGATGGCCGCCGGCGGCACGAATACCAGCGGCGTCGATTGGACACAGGCGCTCAACGTGGGCAAGTCCCTCCTGTTTTCACCGCTGATCGGATTCTCTGCCGCCGCGTTTCTCCTCTTGATCGCCATGAAGGCCCTCCCGATCGACAAGTTGTACAAACCGCCGCGCGGCAAAACCCCTCCGCCCCTGTGGATCCGGGGCTTGCTTATTCTCACCTGCACGGGGGTGAGCTTTGCCCATGGTTCCAATGACGGGCAGAAGGGCATGGGCCTGATCATGCTTATCCTCATTGGCACAGTGCCGACGGTCTATGCGCTCAATCGCACCGTGGACGTGTCGTACGCGCCCGCCTTCGTGGAGGCGTCGACCAAATCGGAAGCCGTGCTCCAGCGGTATGCCAAATCCTCCATCGCCCCGGCCGATCCGCGGCAGACCGTGGCAGAGTACATCCGTTCGCACGAGGTTCGCCCGGACACTCTCCCGGCCCTGCGCGCATTGAGCGGCATGGTTCGCACACAGATCGCCTCCTATGCGACCGTCGCTCAGATACCGACGGAACAGACCTCCAACGTGCGCAACGACATGTACCTTCTCGGAGAATCTCTGCGCTGGATGGACAAGACTCGCGAGCCGGCCTTTGCGCGGGCGGATCGGGACATCCTGCTCCACTACAAATCCATGTTAGATAACGCCACCAAGTACATTCCCGTGTGGGTCAAAGCCGCCGTGGCCATCGCGCTGGGGCTGGGCACCATGATCGGCTGGAAACGCATCGTCGTGACGGTCGGGGAGAAAATCGGGAAAACGCATCTGTCCTACGGCCAGGGCGCCAGCGCTGAATTGGTTGCGATGACGACGATCGGCGCCGCGGACCTATTCGGGCTGCCGGTCAGCACGACACAAGTGCTGTCCTCCGGCGTAGCGGGCACCATGGCGGCCAATCGGTCGGGGTTGCAGTGGCAGACGGTCCGACATCTTGCACTGGCATGGGTCCTGACTCTCCCGGCGTCCATCGTACTAGCAGGATCTCTGTTTTGGCTCTTTCGCCATTTTGCATGACCCGCGCGGCGGTTTATGGGGCAAGCATTCGGCACAGGCGCTCATCGAGGAAACCGGCGCCAACCGGGCGTTCGGTCTTCGACTGCCGAGAGATCGATCAGGAAGGGGAAAGCGCCTTGAGCAATCGTTCCGCTTCCGGACGGAATCTGCGCCTCCAGGCATAGGGATAATGTGGATGTTCGACCTGAAGCACGGCGTCGAGATGTGCGCGCGCTTCGCCGGATCGGCCCTGTTTGATCAGGAGTCGGGCCAGGATGAGATGGGCATTGGTATACCGTCCGTCCGCCGCAATCGCGCGCCGCAGATACGATTCGGCCTCTTTTTCGCTACCGCCCAACAGCCAGGGCAACTCCGCATAGAGCCCTCCCATCATTTGCAGCGCCTGCGCATGCCCCGGATCGAGCTCGATCGCCAGACGGACATGCTCCCTGATGTCCCCCAACACCAGCCCGGCATTGGCCATGCCCTTCAAGCGCTCCGCGCTTCCGCGAGCCGCCGCGTACAGAAAATGGGCCTGGGCGTTCCGTTCCTCCATCTGTAAGGCGCGCCTTGCCATCTCCGCTGCCGCCTCATAGGCCGGACGCTTCTGCGCGTCGTCCTCGAACAGGTCATCGGCAATGTCCAGGTACAGCTCGGCCCCTGCGATCAACCGGTCGAGCCTGACACCCTGTGTGGCGATCGTTGCTTGCAGGGCGGCCAGCTCACGCTCCAGTGAGTCGGGATAGTCGGGCGGCAGGGATTCGTGCTCCGCTCGCACGGGAGCACTCAACGACAGACAGGCGAGAGCGAGGACGGCAATCAGACGATATCCGGACGGTCGCCGTGCAATCAAATCCGATCCTTCACGACATGCATCGACAGTGTTGCGGTGGTGACTCGACTTCGGCCGGTGAAAAAAAACATACCGAGCCACAGACCTTGCAGGCACAAAATCACGCCGGGTTGCCACAGGAGGCGGATCCCCTGCAGCACGTCCGGCGACACAGACGGCACGTCCGCCAGCCAGAAGGCCAGGAGCGCAGCATAGACTAGACCGCCGAGCGACAGGACCTGGTACCACGACACCTTTCTGCCGCCACGATAATCGGCGCGCAAACATTCCGATCCGACTCGCCACATCTGCGTGACCACGACGGTGAACAAGAATGCCGCCGCCATCCGGCCATGAAAGAACAACCAGAGACCGACCATACCTGCCGCAACCGAAACCACCGCCGTCATCGCTTGGATGGGAACCAGCGGCACCGATTCCAAGCCGCTTTCATACGCGGCCTTCCTGGTTTCACCCGCAAACGCCGTGTGGTGATGCACAAACAATCCGGCAATCCACGGATGACTCCGGTTCAGCGGAGCGCCATAACAACAGCCGAAGCTCAGGCAAGCCAGACGCCCCGTCCCTTCACCGAACGCATACGCAATCGCGACCGTCGCCAGCACGGCGGTCATCGGCAATACGTCGTCCTCCCTCGCGATGAATCCGGCATTCAGCGCCGCCACAATCCACGGCGCAAGAAACAAGCCGAACATGGACGCGCCGCCGATCGTGAAGGTATTGGTCTTTCCCTCGATAAGCCGGGCCAGAATTTTGGCCGACGGCACACAGGCGCCCAACAGCGTCACGGACAGCCCCAGAATGGCGTCGAACGGCACCGCCACACTTCCCAGGAGCACGATGGCCAGCGCCACGGCCACCACGACCGCACTCGCCGTGAACGCTCCGTAATAGGTCAGATTGAGGCCCATCCAACGGCCGTCCGGACGTCGCGCCTGCGGCACTGTCGCAAGCACCTGCCACCCGTCGCGCGGCAAGACACGAAAGGCCCACCGGAACAGTGCCGCATACAGTAGGACCAGCAGGGCAGCAGCGACATCATGCACGGCCATCAGGTGATCCTTCGAGCCTCCAACCGATCGTGGAGCGCACCCGCACATCCGTCTCGACGAGCGCCCGGCCGAACCCTTGAGAAAACCGGCTCTGCACCCCGGAACGAAACCGATTCCGGACAAGGTCTTCGCAGAAGGCCACCCGGCCCGGCTCAAACAGCAACACATCGGTTGAGCTTCCCGGACGATAGAGACTTTTCGGACGTCCTTTTTCGATCATCATCCCGACCTGGATGGGCCTGGGATCGTCATAGGCGACCGCGGAGTAGCATTGATCGATGTGGCCGATCATCAACGCCACGATTTCGATCATGGCCACCACCCCCACGCGCGACCCGCCCGGCACCTCCGTATCGATGATCGTCACCACCCGTTTATTCTTCGAGTACGGTGTGGCCGCCACCACCACCGGGCCGGGATTGCAGGAATGGTAGCGGCCTGAAATGTCATAGCAGTCCAGCACCCGCCCCGACACCGGACTGTGGTTGTAATGATACTTATCCGGAGTCAGCCGGAAGATCGCCCAGTCCCCCTGCCGAAACAGACGCAGCCATCGGGACCGGTCGATGCCGAGCAGTTCGTCATAGTCGAAAAATTTCCCCTTGAGAAAGAGCGAAGAGTCGTCGGCAAACGACCCGAGCAACAATCGGGCATCGGCCGGAGACACGATGGCCCGCGGATCCTCGTCCATCGGGCGTACCTGCCAGTAGCGCAACCGCCGCTGGAAGAGACGTCGCAGAGTATTCAGGCGATCGCGAGACTCGAGGCATTCCGAGAGATCGATCTCCATGGCCCGGGCACACCTGGATACCGCCGCCTGGGTGGCGGTAAACGGCCGGTCGTAGTTAAAGAACCCCAACACCTGTGTCGTACGTTGAGAGGTTAAGGCCTTCATCAACCAGCCCGCATCCTCCCAGAGGGCGCGATATGCCCAATTGAGCCACCGATCGCCGCAGAACCGTTCGGTCTTGATGAGGCTGGTCTCACGCTCGATGTATTGATGCGGCGCGATCATGAGGCCAGCGACCGGCCATCCCGGCTTAGGGATGCCGCTCCGGCCCGGGTAATCGTGAGGAGACAGAGGGCCAGACAGCGGCGCAGGGTTGGGACGTCCGCCGTCTCGGACAATAATGCCTCTTCGGCTTCCGCAAGGACATCCACGGCTGATCGGGAACCGATCACCGCCGTCGCAATCCCGCGATACCGCCTGTCGCACCCGGACTCGCCCTCGTCGATCGCCTGCAAATCCTCCCGAACACAGCCGAGTCCCTCTCGAACATACTG
>CABVRO010000060.1 GCA_902500715.1 uncultured Nitrospira sp.
TCGGGCTCACCTATGACGACGTCGTCTTGGTACCGGCTAAATCACAGGTCCTCCCTAGCGAGGTCGATACCCGTACTCGCCTGTCTCGAAACATTCAGCTGAATATTCCCATCGTCAGCGCAGCCATGGACACCGTGACCGAGGCGCGACTGGCCATTGCGATGGCGCAAGAGGGTGGAATCGGCATCGTGCACCGTGTGTTTTCTCCTGCCGATCAGGCGGCTGAAATCGATAAGGTGAAGAAATCCGAGAGCGGGATGATCCTCGATCCTATTACGATCTCGCCGGATCAGACGATTCGTGATGCGCACGATCTCATGGCCAGATACCGGATTTCCGGTATCCCTGTGACCAAGTCGGGTAAATTGGTCGGGATCCTCACGAATCGAGACTTGCGTTTCGAGACGCGAATGGAATTGAAGGTTTCGCAGGTGATGAAGCGCGATAAGCTCATTACCGCCCCGGAGGGAACCAGCCTCGAAAAGGCTCGTGAGATTCTGCATGAGCATCGAATTGAAAAGCTGCCGGTGGTTAATAAGCAATTCGAGCTCAAAGGCCTGATCACGATTAAGGACATTGAGAAACGGATCAAGTACCCCAATGCCTGCAAGGATGCCCACGGTCGCTTACGGGTCGGGGCGGCACTGGGTGTGGGTCCCGATACCGCAGACCGGGTGGCGTTACTGATGAAGGTGGGTGTGGACGTGGTGGTCGTGGATACGGCGCATGGGCATTCGCAGGCCGTGTTGGATACGGTCAAGATGGTCAGAAAAGCACATCCCAAGTTGGACATCATTGCCGGCAACATCGCGACGGCACAGGCGGCCAAGGATTTGGTGAAGGCCGGTGTGGATGCGGTCAAAGTGGGTGTAGGGCCTGGTTCGATCTGCACGACGCGAATGGTATCCGGCGCCGGCATGCCGCAGTTGACGGCGATCGCAGACTGCGCCAGGGCATTGGCAGGATCGGGTGTTCCGGTCATCGCCGATGGCGGAATCAAGTACTCGGGCGATATTACAAAAGCCCTGGCAGCCGGTGCTTCAGTGGTCATGCTAGGTAGCCTGCTGGCAGGAACGGAAGAGGCTCCCGGTGAAACGGTGCTGTTCCAGGCACGCACCTACAAAGTGTACCGGGGCATGGGTTCGATCGGGGCCATGGAACGAGGTGGCGGCGATCGATACGGTCAGGGCGGACGACCGACACCGAAGCTGGTTCCTGAAGGCATTGAGGGCCGGGTGCCTTACAAAGGCACGCTTGCTCCGCATATCTACCAGATGGTGGGCGGCGTGAAGTCCGGCATGGGTTACTGCGGCTGTAAGACCATCCCGGATTTGCAGCAGAAGGCGACGTTTATCCGCCAGACAGTGGCCGGTCTCCGCGAGGGGCACGTGCACGACGTCATCATCACCAAAGAAGCTCCCAACTATCGCACCGATTGGGAGTAGCACACGTAAAACGTGAAAGGTGAAATGTGAAAAGTCCTTTCCCGTTTTCTTCATCCCCCGCATTTAACCTCTAACGTTTTACATCTCACGCCGCTATGGAACTCTGGCACGATAGAATCCTTGTCCTCGATTTCGGATCCCAGTACACGCAGCTGATCGCACGCCGTATCCGTGAAGCGCAGGTCTATTCGCAGATCCTACCCTGCACCGCGCCGCTCGCGACGATATTGGCCTACCGTCCGAAGGGTATCGTGTTATCCGGCGGACCATCGAGCGTGTACGATAAAAAGGCTCCTTCGGTCTCCAAACAACTCTTCGAACAGGGCATTCCCATTCTCGGGATCTGCTACGGAATGCAGCTGGTGACGCATCTGCAGGGCGGCGAAGTGGAGAAGGCTCCGCACCGCGAGTTCGGCCGGGCCGAACTGACCCTCGATGACCGGTCGGATCTGTTCAAGGGAATCGGAACTCGTGGATCGACCGTTGTGTGGATGTCGCACGGGGATCGTATCGAACGGATGCCGCCGGGATTCTGTTCCATCGCGCACACGGACAATTCTCCCATCGCCGCAATGAAGCGGCACGACGCCAGGCAGCGCATCTACTGTCTTCAGTTTCATCCGGAAGTGGCGCACACCGTCGAGGGCGCCACGATCCTCAAGAACTTCGTCTACGATATCTGCGGCTGTAAGCCGACCTGGACCATGCGCTCCTATGTAGAAACGGCCGTGGAACAGATCAGGCAACAAGTCGGGACGGAGCGGGTGATCTGCGCCTTGAGCGGCGGGGTGGATTCCTCTGTGGCGGCCGCGCTCACGCACCGTGCGGTCGGCGATCAACTGACCTGCATTTTCGTCGACAACGGGGTGTTGCGTACCGGTGAACGTGACCAGGTCGAGAAAACCTTCGCGTCGCAGATGCATCTGAACATGCGGATCCTCGATCGCACCAGTCAGTTTCTCACGGGCCTGAAGAGCGTGACCGACCCCGAGCGGAAGCGAAAGATTATCGGCCGTCTCTTCATTAAGAATTTTGAGGTCGAGTCCAAAAAGTTGAAAGGCATCAAATACCTCGTGCAAGGCACGTTGTATCCCGATGTCATCGAAAGCGTGAGCTTCAAGGGCCCCTCGGCGACGATCAAAACGCACCACAACGTCGGGGGATTGCCGACCAGAATGAAGTTGAAGCTGGTTGAGCCCCTGCGTGAATTGTTCAAAGATGAAGTGCGGATCCTGGGGCAGGAGCTTGGCCTGCCGGATGAGATTATCTGGCGGCAACCCTTTCCCGGTCCTGGTCTGGCGATCCGCGTGCTTGGCGCCGTTACCAAGGAACGGTTGGCGATTCTGCGCGGTGCGGAAACGATCGTCGATCAGGAAATCCGATCCGCCGGCCTCTATCGGCAGATCTGGCAGGCGTTTGCCGTCCTGCTGCCGATCCGGACGGTCGGTGTCATGGGTGATCAGCGCACGTATGAATATGTCATTGCCATCCGCGCGGTGACGAGCCTCGATGGCATGACCGCCGATTGGGCCAAAATTCCGAACGAGGTGCTGGGGAAGATGTCGAGCCGAATCATCAATGAAGTGAAGGGCGTGAATCGCGTCGTCTACGACATCAGTTCCAAGCCGCCTTCCACGATCGAGTGGGAGTAAGAGTGCGTGAAGCGTCGTTACGTGAAGTGAGGATGTTTCCGAGTCTACGAACGACGAGAGCCGCTGCACAGAAAGTGTGAATGGAAGTCAGATTACAAAAACTCATCGCCGGTACGGGACTGGCCTCGCGACGCAAAGCCGAGGAGTTGATCACGTCCGGGCGCGTGACGATCAATGGTCGCGTGGTGAAGGAACTCGGCACCAAAGTCGATCCCGATCGCGACCATGTCAAAGTCGATGGGAAACATCTGCGGGCCGCACAGCCTTACGTGTATGTGATCCTCAATAAGCCCAAGAACGTCATGTCCACGCTGGACGATCCCGAGGGGCGCCCCACGGTGAAGGACTTCCTGCATGGGGTCAGCGTGCGCGTATTTCCTGTCGGGCGCTTAGATTTCGACAGCGAAGGGCTCATGTTGCTCACGAATCATGGCGACCTGGCCCAGGCGCTGCTCCATCCGCGCTACCATGTTCCGAAAACCTATTTGATCAAGGTCAAGGGTGTGCTCGACGATGCGAAGATCGAAGCCCTTGAGCGAGGCGTCAAGCTGGAAGACGGATTTACGGCGCCGGCAAAGGTGAATAAAGTCAGTCGGGCTGAGAGCAATTCCTGGCTTGAGGTCACGATTCATGAGGGACGGAAGCATCAAGTGAAGCGGATGGTCGAAGCGGTGGGCCATTCGGTGATCAAACTCGTGCGTGTAAGGATGGGACCGTTGTTGTTGGGAGACTTGGCGCCGAAGGAATATCGGTTCTTGACCGACCGCGAAGCGAATCGGTTGCGGGAATTGGTGGAGGATCGGGTAGCCCGGGCCGAACGTCCGGAATTGGATGCATCGGGAAAGCCGGCTCGCTGGATGCCGCCGACGGAACCGGCTCCGCCTCGTCCGCCCAAGCCCGAGCGTTCAGGGCGCGGACCAAAATCCCAGCGTTCCGAACGGGGGCCGCGTTCGCAGCGGTCCCTGGCCGGTGCGAAACCTTCACGCTCAGGTCGCGGGACAACCCGGCGGCCTATGAATCCCGGTGCCAAATTTCGTCGTCCGGCCAAAAAGGGTGGCTTTCAACGGTCTCAGGCTGATCCTATCCAGCAAGGGGCTGACCGTGGCCCTAGCTCGCGTCCTACCGGGCCAGACCACAAGCCTCAGCGCACTCAGCCCGGAGCAGGATTTCAACGGCCTCGGTCCGGCGCGAAACCTCAAGGCCCCGGTCGTGGCATGACGGTTCGGCGCTCGGGCCCTGGCCAGAATTTTCGACAAAACCGGCACAGTGGATCGTCAGCTTCACGCCCGGGACAACGAGGCCCTGCTGGAAAATCGCGGCCCTCAACGCGGAGAAGAGCATGAAGATCAGGACCCATCGGTGTGGGGAATTGACCAAGGCGCAAGTCGGTCAGCAGGTCGTGTTGAATGGCTGGGTGCAGCGCCGACGCGATCACGGCATGGTGTTGTTCATCGATCTGCGCGATCGAACAGGGTTGACGCAAGTGGTGTTCAACGCCGAGCGAAATGCAGCGGTCCATCGGGCGGCGCATATCCTACGGAGCGAATGTGTCGTGTCGGTGACAGGCCAGGTGATGGCCAGGCCGGATGAGTCCAAGAATCCGAACCTTCCCACCGGTGAGATCGAAGTGTTCGTGGACGCTGTTGAGATTCTCAACGAAGCCAAGACGCCGCCTTTCATGATCGAGGACGACATTGAGATCACTGAGTCTCTTCGATTGAAGTATCGCTATCTGGACCTTAGGCGACCGAGGATGCAGCGGTTGCTGGGATTACGACACGGAATTATGCAGACCGTGCGAACGTTTCTCAACGCCGAGCACTTTCTGGAAGTCGAGACGCCGGTGTTGACGAAAAGCACGCCGGAGGGCGCCCGGGATTATCTGGTGCCCAGCCGCGTGAATCCGGGGATGTTCTATGCGCTGCCGCAGTCGCCGCAATTATTCAAACAGGTCTTGATGATCAGCGGAGTGGATCGGTATTACCAGATCGCCCGCTGCTTCCGCGACGAAGACCTTCGCAACGATCGCCAGCCGGAATTTACCCAGATCGACCTCGAAATGTCGTTTGTGGATCGGGAGCAAGTCATGTCGCTCATGGAGCGCATGATCGTCTCCGTCTTCAAGGATGCCGGCGGGGTAGAGTTGCCCGTGCCCTTTCCACGGATGACCTATGTCGACGCCATGGGGCGCTACGGTTCGGACAAACCGGATCTTCGGTTCGACATGCCCTTGCACGATGTCACGGCCTTTGCGGCGAACAGCGACTTCAAAGTGTTCAAGGACGCGGCGACCAAGGGAGGGCTCGTCAAAGCGTTGATTGTGTCCGGCGGCGCCTCCATTGCGCGGAGTCGTATCGACGCGCTCGGTGAAACGGCGAAAAGTTTTGGGGCCAAAGGGTTGGCTTGGTTGAAACTCACTGCGGACGGCCAGTTGGAATCGGTGATCGCAAAATTCCTCGATGCCAAGGCCTTTGCCGAGGCCTTGCCGGAAGCGAAGCCCGGCGATCTGGTGCTTTTCGGTGCGGACAAGCCTGCCATCGTCCACGAAGTCTTGGGCCGGATCCGCCTGTTGCTCGGTGAGGAACTGAATCTCATCGACAAAACAGCCTGGAAGCCCTTATGGGTGACGGAGTTTCCCTTGCTGGACTATTCGCCGGAAGAGCAACGCTATATCTTCATGCACAACCCTTTTGCCTCGCCGATGGATGAAGACCTGCCGTTCCTCGACACGGAGCCTCTACGGGCCAGGGCGAAGGCCTACGATATGGTGCTGAACGGAAGCGAAATCGGCGGCGGCAGCATTCGCAATCATCGCAGCGACATCCAGTTGCGGATTCTCGATCTGTTGGGAATCGGCAAGGAACAGGCTCAAGAGAAGTTCGGCTTCTTGCTGGAAGCTCTGGAGTATGGCGCGCCTCCGCACGGCGGCATTGCGTTCGGCCTCGACCGGTTGATCATGCTGCTGGGAGGCGCCGACTCGATTCGCGATGTCATTGCGTTTCCCAAAACACAGCGGGCCCAATGCCCGCTCACCGAGGCTCCATCAGGAGTCGGGGCCGAGCAGCTGAAAGAGCTGCGGATCAAGCTGGATCTCGTCGAGTAGGCAGGAGTCATCCAATCCATGGCCGGCAATACGTTGGGCCGAGTCTTCACCGTCACCTCGTTCGGCGAAAGCCACGGACCGGCAATCGGGTGCGTGGTGGACGGGTGTCCGCCGGGCCTTGCGCTATCCGTCGAAGACATTCAGCGGGATCTTAACCGACGGAAGCCGGGTACCTCACGCCATGTGACGCAGCGGCAGGAGTCCGATACCGTTGAAATCCTTTCCGGGGTGTTCGAGGGCCAGACAACAGGGACCCCGGTCGCCCTTTTGATCCGGAACGAAGACCAGCGCAGCCGTGACTACGGCAACCTCATCGACACCTTTCGACCGGGCCACGCAGATTACACCTATTGGCAGAAGTATGGGATTCGCGACCATCGCGGCGGGGGGCGATCCTCAGCGCGGGAAACGGCCGTGCGAGTGGCAGCGGCCGCCATTGCCAGAAAATGGTTGCAGGAAAATCACGGTGTTGTCATCCGTGGCCACCTCAGCCAACTCGGACCGATCGAGGCTCCCTTTCAGAGCTGGGAAACCGTGGCCACCAATCCATTCTTTTCGGCGAACGCCGAGGTCGTAGGGAAGCTCGAAGCGTTCATGGACGAGTTGCGGAAGGCAGGCGATTCTGTGGGCGCAAAGATTACCGTCGTGGCTGAGCATGTGCCGGTCGGGTGGGGTGCTCCGGTCTATGCGAAGCTGGATGCTGACCTGGCCGGTGCCATGATGAGCATCAATGCGGTCAAGGCGGTGGAGATCGGCGCAGGGTTCGCCTCGGTCGCGCAGCGAGGTTCGGAGCATGGCGATGAAATCACGCCTGAAGGGTTTGTGACGAATCATGCCGGCGGCGTTCTCGGCGGTATTTCCACCGGGCAGGATGTAGTCGTGACCATTGCCATCAAGCCGACCTCAAGCATCCGCATCGCGCGCCGGTCCATCGATAAGCAGGGCAACATCGTCTCGGTGGAAACCAACGGCCGCCACGATCCCTGCGTCGGCATCCGCGCCACGCCGATCGCCGAAGCCATGATGGCACTCGTGCTGATGGATCACGCACTCTTGCATCGCGCGCAAAACGCCGACGTGCAGACGGCGACGCCGAAGATTCCGGGTTCTTCACCGTACGGTGCTGTTCCGGTGAGTAAGAAACCAACCGCATAGATCAAGGTTGATCCTGCGAAGCCGAGTCTTCTTCGGTCTGCATCGTTTATTTGAACGGCGGGCTAGGTGTCGTTCGTTTTACTTGATGATGAACGAAAGAGGACTGTGAGCCGATGATCGAAATTTATACCGATGGGGCCTGCAGCGGGAATCCAGGACCGGGTGGCTGGGGGGCGTTACTGCGCATAGACAACGCCGAAACGGAAATGTGCGGCGGAGATCCGGCCACGACGAATAATCGCATGGAACTCCTCGCCGTCATTGAGGCGTTGCAGTCGCTCACGCAGCCGGTGGAGGCGCGGGTCTACACCGATTCGCAGTATGTCCAAAAGGGTATCAGCGAATGGATTCATAGCTGGAAGAGACGCGGATGGAAAACCGCCGGCAAAGAGCCGGTGAAGAACGAGGACTTGTGGCGCCGTCTCGATACCCTCGCCTCCGCTCACAAGCTGGAATGGCACTGGGTGCGGGGTCACAACGGTCATCCGGAGAACGAACGGGTGGACGCACTGGCACGTGCCGGGCTTGAACAGTCGCGTCGGGCTGGGAAGGCGGTCGGCGGTGCGCGGCCGGGCACGTTGTAGAGGAATACGCGATACGTTACGCAGTGACCGTCTAACCCGCTGTATGGCGATCTCCTCCCCGATTCTCGACATTGAACATGCCACCGTCTACCGAGGGGACACCTGCGTCTTCGATGATTTCTCTTTCTCGCTTCAGGCAGGTGAGCATGCGGCGATCGTCGGCCCGAACGGCGCCGGCAAGTCCACACTGATCAAGCTCTTGTTTGGTGACGTGCATCCGCTGCCGCTGGATGAGACGCGGCTCTCACTGTTCGGACAAGAGCGCTGGAGTGTGTGGGACGTGCGGAAGCATCTGGGGCTGGTCTCGCATGATCTCCAACGAGACTATCTGATCTCCGCCGAAGGGCTGAATGTGATCCTCTCCGGTTTCTATGCGAGCAACGACACGTATGACCACCAAACGTTCAGCCAGGAACAGGTCGCTCGTGCCCAGGAGGTGATGCGAGAATTGCGGATTGACCGGCTGGCTGGCCGCACCTTCGGGCATCTGTCGACCGGTGAGCAACGGCGGTTCCTTCTCGGGCGTGCGCTGGTTCACGATCCTTCTGTCCTTGTGCTGGATGAACCGACCAGCGGCCTCGATCTCAAAGCCTGCTTTCAGTATCTCGATCTACTGCGGACGCAAATCCACAAAGGGAAGACCGTGCTGCTGGTCACGCATCATCTGCATGAAATACCGCCGGAGATTGAGCGCGTGGTTCTACTCAAGGGGGGAACCATCTTTGCGGATGGGCCGAAAGCGGAATTGCTGACGGAGGAACGGTTGGGTAAGTTATTCGACCAGCCGCTCACCCTCGTTCAGGCGAACGGCTGGTACCAAGCCCTGCCAGGGTAAACAGTTTTCAGTGATCAGTTGTCGGTTGTTAGTCGTGAGCGAGGGTCGATCGCACACCTTCTAACTAAAAACTCCCAACTCAAAATTGTCGTTCCTATCCTCCTCCCAGGGTCACCGTGAACGTCAAGTTGGTGTCGATGCGGCGGACTTTGACGCTGACTTGTTGCCCCGGTCTCGTGCGTTCGATCAGATAATTCTTCAAATGAGCCGCATCCTGAATGTCGGTCTCGTCCACCGCAATGATGATGTCATGTTTCTGAATGCCGGCGGATTTGGCCGGTTCCATCACATCTTTGACGGCCATCCGCCATCGGGTACCGTCCTTTACGGCCACCATGTGGATACCCATTTTTGAAAAGGTCAATGGCTTGCCGTCCAGCGCGGCGGTGACGATTCGTTCGGCCAGCAGTGCCGGGATGGCGAAGGCCATGCGGCTGCAATGGGCGGTGGAGTCGTCCCGTTCCGTCTGGATGATCGCGTGCATGATGCCGACCACTTCGCCCTTGTCGTTGAAGAGGCCGCCGCCGGAGTTACCGCTGCATGCCGCGACATCGGCCTGAATCAGGCGGGTGTCCACCGTTTGAAGAAAGGTGTTCGTGTTGCCGAGGTGGCCGAACGACATGGTGGGTCCCCACCCCATGGGGTAACCGACGGTGAACACGTCTTGGCCCGGCTGAACATCACCGGCCGCAAAACCGACCGATGCCTGGAGCTTTGGGCGATGCGCCTCGGTGACGCGATACACGACGACGTCCATGAATGTGCTGTCGCCCACGAGATCGGCCGACAACTCATGGAGGTCTGTGGTCAGAATCCGAATCTGTTTCTGAATGGTGGTGCCGGTCGTCACGTCCTGCTTTTCCGCCGCGTGGCGGGCGGTGACGATGTACCCGTCGCGCAGGTGAAAGCCGGTGCCGCGCACCAGGATCATGCCAGGCTTGTCCGGGGTGCGTTGATCCTGCGTGTCTTCCAAGACTCCGATAGTGGCAAGTTTGGCGCGCTCAAGCCTGGCGGCGTCGATGGCGGCGGCATCGCCGGGGTACAGACCCAGCAGGAAGGCCACGGAGGCCAGCGTCAAGACCGCGCAACGGACGAGGTGATGCGAGGGGCGACAAGGCATGCACGACATAGAGAGCCGTTCCTTTCGATAGAGAAACTGTCAGACTTCCAGTATAGACCAGAGGTGGGACCGGATGAAATGTGGTTGTGCGCCAGTGCGACGAACGGGCGGCTGCGAACAGATTCTACCGTGGCATCCTCGCGTCCGCATGGCTATACTGACCTCATGCTGCTACATGCAAGACAGTATCTGCTGATAGGGCTCTTCGCTGTGACTGCCGGTTGCGCGACGTCGGTCATCCCCGAATCGCTTGAGCCGCAAGTCGATAAGGCTGTAACGTTCAGTCAGGTCTTGGAATCACCAGACTCCTATCACGGGAAGGTCGTGGTGTGGGCCGGTGAAGTGCTCAAGGCGAAAGCCATGAAGGGTGGTACTCAACTGGAAGTGCTGCAGCTTCCGTTAGATGATGAACAGGGGCCGGTGACCGACCGCATGGAGTCGAAAGGTCGCTTCCTCGCCTTGCAGAAAGAGTTTCTCGATCCAGCCACGATCACGGACGGCACCAGGGTGACGATTGTCGGGGAGATCACGGGTGCGTCGGTCGAAAAAATGGATGAAGCGGACTATCGCTTTCCTACCCTGGATGTGAAGCATCTGCATCGATGGGATGCCAGACGGTTGGATGAGCGCCGGGCGCCCGGTCCTTGGTGGGGTGTGTTCGGCGGCGTCGGTTTCGGGGGAGGAAGCAGGTCGGGTGGCGGGATCAGTATCGGGTTTTAGCGTCCCACCGGTTATTTCCTTCTGAATCTCAACAACACTTCGTTTCCGGCGGGGCCGGCTGACAGTACATAGAAGGTCCGGAACTCGTATATTGTCCATCAAGCCTGGCTGAACTAGGTGCGTCCGCCGGATAAAGTATCACAGGCGCCGGGATCTCCTGATTCCAGCCCGCGCCGCAGCCAGGTCATCCGCTGTTCTGAAGACCCGTGGGTCCAGCTCTCCGGTTGCACCTGGCCTTGCCCCATCTTCTGAAGCCGGTCATCACCGATTGCCGCGGCAGCTCGCAGCCCTTCCTCGAAATCCCCGGGTTCGATCAAATTGCGGTTGTGTTGGGCATGGTAACCCCAGACTCCGGCGAAACAATCGGCCTGCAATTCCATGCGCACGGAGAGCGCGTTGCGCTCTACGGTCGAAGCACGTTGCTGGAGCATGGTGACTTTCTCGGCGATACCGAGCAGGTTTTGGACATGGTGCCCGATCTCGTGTGCGATCACATAGGCCTGGGCAAAGTCGCCGGGTGCGCCGAGCCGCTGGGCCATTTCGTTGAAGAAGGAAAGATCGAGGTAGACCTTGTGATCGCCGGGACAGTAGAACGGACCCACGGCGGACGAGGCGGTGCCGCAGGTCGAGCGCACGGCGCCGGTGAAGAGCACCATCTGCGGATTCTCATACGTGCGGCCCAATCGGGGCAGGAGGGTTCGCCAGGTGTCTTCGGTGTCGGCCAACACCACGGAGGCAAATTTGCCGAGGCTGTCGCGAGGGGCGCCCGTCGTTCCCGAACGTTCCGGTTCCGCCGGTGCGGTGATTTCCTGGACGCCGTTGAGCATGTTGAGCAGCGTCAGGGGGTTCGTCCCTGTCAGGAAGCTCACTGCAAGGACGAGGACGATGCCGCCTAGTCCCAGGCCCACACCGGACCTGGCCGGGCCCATCCCACGGCGATCTTCAATATTCTGGCTCTCGCGTTGACCTTCCCATCGCATAGCAGGACTCCTTGTTCTACACTCGCATTCGCGCCTTCATCGACGAGGAGTATGAAGGGCTGCCCGATGGAACCACATTTGGCCCGATTGAGCAAGCCCGGGCAGTCCCTGGCACGCAGGACTCACCTGTGTTTCCGCCACCTTCGCCTGATGGGGCATGTGGGGGACGGGCTTGTGCCGGCGGCTTCGGTGAGGGAAGGCACTCAGACTGTGTCTATGTGACGCACCACGTCGGTGGTCCTGGGCTGCCTGCATAATCCGACTAGACAGGCGAACGGTCGCTTCGCTAGACTCACTTCATGAACACTGTGAGCACCCCAATGCATCGACAGGCCTCAACTCAGGTGCGTGTCGTTGTGCTGGCGCTGGCGGGGCTACTCGGCCTCTCCGGTTGTCAGTCACCGGGCACGCCGCTCCCTCCGACCTTGAAGCCGAGTTTGGCATGGCCCGACTGTCCGAAGATCGGTGGAACCTATGAGCTTCAGGGAGAACCCCTCCCCGGCACGATGAATTTTTACCGGAACCGGGATAACAAGCTCACCTTGAATGCCATGCTGGGCGTGGCGGTGCCTGCGGATCTCGCGCAGGAGGCCGTGCGCGTCGAACTTGTCCATGATGACACCCTGGAACTGGTTAACCGGTTTGATGGCGCGATCACAGCCCATCAATTAGACCTGCAGCCGGAGGATCGGGTTGCCTGCGATCACAATCAGATCCGGATTCATCGGACACGTTCGGAAGGTGGTGTGGCCGAAGAGCCGCTGCGCAACATTTCCGATATCTCGCAGGAATTGACTCTGGAAGGGGACGGGAGCCTGCTCGTCAAAACCCGCATCATGAATCAGAGTAAATCCGCCTTCTTCAGCACACCGGTTCCTCATGAGGAATACTCCGCGCGCTTCCGGCGGCTCGATTAGTCGCGGTGTCGCGATAGGGCTCTGGTTACGGCTCATTCGTCACAGGTACCTCCTCATCATGTTGCGCTGTTGCCCAGCCACTGCTGTGAGGAGGAGAAGGGCTGCAGCGAGACGGGAAGCTCCGTTCCGATGACGGTTCACCGCGCTGGCCGCACGCTGGTATTCAACAAGCCCTACGCTGTGCTGCCCTGCTTTACCGATCCGGAGGGGCGTCCGACCTTGGGCGACTATATTGATGTGCCTGGGGTCTATGCTGCCGGTCGATTGGATCGGGATAGCGAAGGTCTGCTGCTGCTGACTTCGGACGGGGCGTTGGCCCATCGTATTACCGATCCCGAGCACCACCTTCCCAAAGTCTATCTTGTGCAGGTTGAGCATATTCCCGATGCGGCTGCTGTGGAGCGGCTGCAACAGGGGGTGGTGGTCGGCGGGAGACGCACGAAGCCTGCTCGGGCTCGTCTGCTGCGGGAAGCGCCGCAGATCCCGGAGCGGCCGGTGCCCATTCGATTCCGGAAACATGTGCCCACCGCGTGGTTGGAACTTACGCTGCGCGAAGGCATAAATCGACAGGTTCGACGGATGACGGCAGCGGTGGGCCATCCGACCTTGCGACTGGTGCGGGTTGCGATCGGGCCCATTTTCTTGGGGGCGCTCCTGCCCGGTGAGTGGCGAGAACTTACGAAAGCAGAGACGGCTAAGATTTATGGTTATTCCTGAGAGAGGGCGGACCTGATGGCAGGGTGTTCACGCGGATTATTCATGAATACCGTCGAGGAGGCCGAACGAGAACTGCCTCGTCTGGCCAGAGGATCGGACGCCGGAACAGCATGCATGAATAGTTCGAAGGATGGAGGTCGCTCACATGAATACTTGTGGTCGGATCATCGTCGATCTGTGTGGTGTGTTGCTGGGACTGCTGGTTCTTATTTCCCCGACTCATGCCGACGACACGCTTGTGACAAAGCGCAGTCACTATACGGTTGCTGAAACGATCGATCGGATTGAGCGGGCTGTCACCGACAAGGGATTGCTTCTGTTTGCTCGCATCAAACATGCGGACGAGGCGCGGAAGGTCGGGTTGGAAATGCCGCCTACGGAGTTACTGATCTTCGGTAATCCCAAAGGCGGCACGCCGCTCATGTTGGCGGCTCCGACGGTGGCCATCGATTTGCCGATGAAGGCCTTGGCCTGGCAGGACCAGGCCGGCCGGGTGTGGCTCACGTACAATGCTCCTGCGCTCTTGCCGGTGCGGCATGGATTGGCAACAGAGTTGGCGGCCAGACTCGATCCGGTGGGGGCATGGCTGGAGCGCGCCGTGGAGTAAGGTGCACGCTGTGCGTTGGAAAAACAACTGAAGAGGATTAAGATGGCGCGCATGACAGCGTTGTCATGGAGCCGTTGCCCAGGTTCGTGGAACGAGTCTGGTTACTGAGGTCCTCTGAGAGCGTGAAGGAGTGAAACTGTTGAGCCGTCTTTGTCGAATGAGGGGAGTGAGGATGAGGTCCCAGACAATCGCCGTAGGCAGGGTGTCCTTGTTGCTGGTGTTGTGCGGGATCGGTCTCCTGCCGACCGTATCTGCACTGGGTGCCAATCCGGAATCCGTGCCGTTATCTGATATGCGACACATTAAAAAGTTCGTGGCGGTCGAAGTGCAAACCCAGGGAACGGCTGAGAAGCTCGGTATCAATGGGGCGGAGTTGACCGATGTGACGAGGGCAACGCTGCTTAATAGGGTGCCGGGGATTGCGCTCGAATCGTCGAGTGGTCCTTCGTCCGATGCTCCCGAGCGGCTCAACCAGCTTGGATTTTTTACCTGCGAGGTCTGGACCGTCGGCGAACAGTATATAGCCGCCTATCACGTGGACTGTAATGCCGGGTCGTACACCGCACAAAAAACGCCTGGAAGCCTGTGGAATCAAGCGATTCTCGGGTACGGGCCGAGGGACGAAGTCTCGGATGCGGTTCGGAAAGGGGTGCGTGCAATGGTTGAGCTCTTTGCCAACACTTTTGCTACTGCCCGCATGGACGCCGGCCGGTAGGGCCGGTGAATTCAGGCACGCTGCGGTCTGCTTCATTGAGGTGAACAAGTGAGAGCACTCCATCTCACGGTTCGCCTATCTCGCTTCTGCTCCATGAACCTGAATGTTCCTTTCATCAGTTCAAGCGCTCACCTTCTCATCCGAATTCCCGCACTGAACGGCTAAAGAATCCCTTTTTTCTTGTCTGCACTCGGAGGCGACATAGAATAAGGGAGCTATGGTTGATTCGGACTCGGGTCAAGGCGCCTCCCGACCCTACGGGTGGCTGCTGTTAGGACTCCTGCTTCTGTTTCTTTTCCGCGTGGCGGCGCAGTTGATTCAAGCGTTTTCGCCGGTGACTGCGCTGCCATCATTCGACACCTGGCAGAGCGGGGCCCTCCCGTATCCGCTGCTGGTCGTTTTCCAGATCATCATTCTCATCGGCTGCGTCCGTGTCGTGTGGAGTTTTCTGTCCGGGACCGTGGTCCCTTCAGGCAAGAAGGGGCGGCTCCTTCTGATCGTTGGTTGGATCTATTTCATCGCCATGGGGCTGCGGTTGTCGATCGGGCTCACCGTGGCTCCGGATCACTATTGGTTCGGCGCCATTGTGCCGACCGTATTCCATCTGGTGCTGGCTTGTTTCCTGCTCGTCAGTGGTTCCTTTCATACGGCGAGAGGAGCCTGTCCTGTCGCACCAGTCCCGGGAGGTGCGGCATGATCGTTCTGCTTCGATACGGGGCGTATCCTGTAATCCTGATGGCCTGTGTAACCGGCAATCTGGTGCTGTTTCATCTAGGCACGGGTGTGCTGCCGGCGACCTATCTGCCGGTCACGCTCGGGACCTTGCTGATCATGGCGCTCGAGGCCACGTTGCCCTATCGATCTGACTGGTGGCCGTCGCAGGTTGAGGTTGTTCAGGATTCGACGTTTCTGGCACTCGTGCATGTCGTCTTGCCGAAGGCCTTGGCGGCGGCGGCGGTCTTTGTGATGTTTGATGTCCTCAATGGACGGGGTTGGATCATCGCTTCGTGGTGGCCGCATGACCGGCCGGTTCCGGTTCAGACAGTAGTGATGGTGTTGATCGTGGATGGCCTGCGGTATTGGCTGCATCGCATCAGCCATGAGTGGGAGCCCCTCTGGCGCTTCCACGCGGTGCATCATGCGCCGCAACGCCTCTATACGCTGAATGTGGGGCGATTTCATCCTATCGACAAGGGGCTGCAATTTGTTCTCGATGCGCTGCCGTTTCTCGCGCTTGGCGTTCGGGAAGACGTGTTGAGCCTGTACTTCGTGTGGTACGCCGTGAACGGATTCTTTCAGCACTCCAACGTGGATGTGCGACTGGGATGGCTGAATTATGTGGTCAGTGGGCCGGAACTACATCGATGGCACCATTCCATGCAGAAGGAGGAGTCGAATCACAATTACGGCAATCATTTGATTGTCTGGGATGTTGTGTTCGGGTCCCGTTACCTGCCAGCTGACAGGTCGGTGGGTGCGCTAGGCTTGGTGAATCGGCAGTACCCCCGTGGTTTTCTGGATCAAATGACTGCGCCATTCACCCCCGGCCTTGATAAGCGAACGGTGTAGGAGCCGGGATGTCGAGATTTCTCCACGATGCTGCCTTGTCCCTGTCACTGACCTTGGCGAAGTATCGCGATTGGAATCCGTTCATTGCCCAGACCCATTGCCCGGAGCTGGCTCAGCAGGCCGTGCTACGGGATATTCTACTGCAACAGGCCGTCACAGTCTTCGGGCAGGCGCATCGGTTCCGATCGTTGCGAACGTATAAAGAGTTTGCTGGCGAAGTTCCGGTCTGCACATACGAAGACCTGCGGTCTGCCATTGAAGAGCAAGAGACGAGTGGCAGGCCACTTCTCACGTCCGCCCGTCCCATTCTCTATACACAGACCAGCGGGACGACGGGCATGCCGAAGCACATCCCGATTCTCACTCACACTGTCGGCACGATTCGCCGCTACCAGCGCATGTTTGCGTATGCGCAATGGCAGGGAGTGCCGGCCATTTATCAGGGAAGTGTGCTGGTGATCAGTGGGCAAACCATTGAGGGTCACTTACCTGGCGGCACGCCGTTCGGATCGATGTCGGGTTTGATGTTCGATTGTTTGCCAGCCGCCATTCGGAGAAAAAGCCTACTTCGGAATGGCGAATCCGCAGCGTCGGATTACCGGCAACGATATCTCAATATCGCAGTCCGAGCGCTGGCGGATCCCTCTATTTCAGTACTGGCCACACCTAATCCGTCGACGATTCTGAAATTGCTGGAGGTGATTCGCTCGGAATATGCACTACTGCTGGAGACGTTGTCCGGCGAGACGCGAGGGGGTTGTCTGCCGTCACCTGAGAAGGTTCCAATCAGTTCAACGAGATTGTCGCAGCTTCGGGCATTCATCGGGCAAGAGGAGGCCCTGGATTGCGCGACGCTCTGGCCGAATCTGCAGGCGGTGGTGACGTGGATGGGTGGAAACTGTGCAGTGCTGATATCCACATTACGTTCGCTGTTGCCGCAACGGGCCAGGATCATTGAAATGGGGTATCTCTCGAGTGAATGTTTGGGGACGGTGAATGTGGACGTGCTCAATAGCCGATGCGTGCCGACCCTGACGGATAATGTGTTTGAGTTTGTGGAGGTTGGAGACGAAGCATCAGATGTTGAACCGATCCTGCTCCATCAGCTGCAGGTGGGCCGGAAATACACCGTGATTGTGACAACCAGGAACGGTCTGTACCGGTATGCGATGCACGATATCATTGAAGTGACGGGGTATTTCAATCGAACGCCCACAATCCGCTTTATCCAAAAAGGAAAAGGTGTGACCAATATCACAGGGGAAAAGCTCTATGAGCATCAGGTCACTGAGGCGGTGGGGCAGGCTCTGCACGCGCGTGGGCTGAGTTCTGAGTTTTTTGTCATGTTGGCCGACGTCGAGAATTCTCGCTACACCCTATGTATAGAACAAGTCTCGTCACTGGGTGATCTGGGGATCCTCGTGGAGGAGCGGCTTGCGTCGATGAATATCGAATTCAAAGCCAAGCGGGCGAGTGGGCGGCTGCAGCCGATCCGTGTCCTCCGGTTACGTTGCGGCGCCGGTGATGCCTATCGACAGCATTGTATCAGCCAGGGGCAGCGTGAGGCGCAGTTCAAGCTCATTCGCCTCCAATACGCCCATGATTCCACCTTCGATTTTGAGCAGCATGAGGAGGTGATGCCGTGATGCGCTTGCGTAGCTTGACCATGACATCCTTGGACATCCCCTTCCGGCAAGCCTTTACGCATGCTTCGGCGACACGAGCCAAGACCGAGGCGGTGCTGGTCCGCGCGGAGTCTGCAGGCGGGCTTGTCGGGACGGGAGAAGGTTGTCCGCGACGCTACGTAACGGGAGAAACCGCGACTGGTGCCCAGGAGTTTTTTCATCGCCATCGGGCTAAGTGGATGACGTGCGCAACCGTGGATGATCTGCAAGCGTGGGGAGCCGCACATACTGATCTGATCGACTGCAATCCGGCGGCCTGGTGTGCCGTTGAAACGGCTTGCCTGGATCTGTTGGGAAAGGAACTGGAACAGCCGATTGAAGTGGTGCTTGGCGGGACACCCTTGTCCGGGCGGTTTCAGTACTCGGCAGTATTAGGCGGAGAGAAGTTCTCCTCGTTCGAGAAACAGCTGCATCAGTATCTCGACTTGGGGTTTACCGATTTCAAGCTCAAGGTCATGGGAGATCTGGCGGCCGATCGCGAACGCGTGGCCGCGCTCACGGCCGCGGGCGTACCAGGCCTTCGCGTACGGCTCGATGCCAACAATCGCTGGCACCGTGTGGATGAGGCCTGCGAGTATATTCAGGGCTTAGATGGCTCGTTTAACGCAGTGGAAGAGCCGTTGCGGGTCGGCGATTATGAGGGATGTCGGATTCTTTCCCGCCACTGTGGCTTGCCGATTATTTTGGACGAGAGTTTTGTGAAAGTCGGTCAATTCCCATTGATTGAAGGCGAGCCTTCGTTGTGGATCGTGAATATTCGGGTATCCAAGATGGGTGGTCTGCTGCGTGCATGTGCGGTCGCCGCGCATGCACGAGCGGCAGGTATTCCGATCGTAGTCGGCGCTCAAGTAGGGGAGACTAGCATCCTCACCAGAGTTGCGCTGGCCGTGGCGGACCGGTATCGCGACATCGTGATGGCGCAGGAGGGAGCATTTGGGACGTATCTGCTTGAATATGATTTATGCGAGCCGCCGCTCATGTTCGGCAGAGGCGGATCTCTTGCGGATACCGTCTTGTACGGCCGTCCTGGTCTTGGATTATCGTTTGCGCGGTAGGATCGAGGATGTCAAGAATTGAGCCGTTGCGTGATTGTAAAAATACGTATTTCGAGTGCTGCTAAGTTAGAGGCTTTCCACATCCGCAATAATCGTGTGCAACCCGCTCGATCCGGCCGGCTGCGGTCGAATGAGTTCGGCGATCTGAGGCCGCCCTTGACTATCGATCGCGCGAACGGCGACCTGGTATTTGCCTCGTTTCGAGGGGCGCCAAGTGTAGTTCCAAATGACCCATGAATAGGGCGACATCGGCGTCTCAATCTCGCAGGAATCCCACGTTCTCGTGGCATCCAGGCTGATTTCCACTCTGCTGATGGAGTTCGGACCGCCAAATGCAATCCCGCGGAACCGCTGCTCTGGACCGCGTAGAGTCTGATAGTGTCCGGGAGAGTCAATGCGTGAAAAGGTCTTGATGGTGGCGTCGTCGGTCCAGCCTTTTCGCTGCCAGTAGCCCCGATAGTCCCCTGCATATGCCTCGATTTCCACAATCCATTTCACATTCTTGATGCCGTAGAGCCCTGGAACCAATAGACGCAATGGGAAGCCGTGTTCCTTCGGCAACTTCTCACCGTTCATCAGGAACGCAAGCATCACATCATCCTGCATGGCGCGTGTCAGCGGAATGCTGTCGTCGTAGGCGTCGGCACCGCGGAACACGATGTCCCGCGTCGTCTCCTCATCGACTTCGGCTTCGCGAAGCAGTTTTCTTAAGGAAATCCCGCGCCAGCGTGCATTGCCGAGGCTGTCCCCGCCGGGCAAGGTGTCTATGCACATGAGCGTGGAGATTTGCTCGAAATTCTCGCGGTTTAATAATTCTCGCCAATTCAATGAAAGCGGCTTTTTCACCTCTCCTTTTACCGCGAGTGTCCATTCGTCTTGTTTGAGGTCGCGGGATACGTTGAACGGGGAATCGGAATAGTTGACGACATAGAATTTTTTGTTTTCGGTGAAATAATTTGTGTCGCGCGGTGGCATGGCGAACATGCGACCGAATAGGGATCCCACCCCATCGCAGCCACCAGTGAGGCCGGCGGCAGCCGCGATTCCAGTGAGTTGTAAGAGGCTTCGTCGTTTTAGTGTGAACCAATTGTCCATGAGAAATACTCTGCGATATTAAAAAGATCTTTGCAAGGCTTGACTCCAGAAATCCAGATTGGTATAAAAGGCGGCGTTTGATCCAGCCTAGTGGCCGATGCGGTTGCAAAACCTGCGACGGATTCTCAGGAACCCCAGATCAAAAAATAAATTCTGACCATCTTGACAAGGTCAGGCGCGCATAGTAAAGTGCGCGGCTCGCGTGACGAACGCGAAACGGTTCTTTGACAACTGAATAGAGCGAGAAATGAGTAAGGTAAGGTGTATT
>CABVRO010000061.1 GCA_902500715.1 uncultured Nitrospira sp.
TCGGCAGTCAGTTCCTGGGATCGGTCGGGGCCTTGTTTGCGTCCACGGAACAGAGGGCGGATTTGCCCGAGGCGGTCGATCAGATTCGGGAGGTGCTGCGGGCGCGACATCGCCTCCAGGGCGAGCAGGCGGACGATTTCACCATTCGAACACAGGTCGATATCGGAAAGGTACAGGAGGGCACGAGTCAGACGCTGACAGTTATGCTCTTCGCCATCGCGTCGGTATCGTTGCTGGTCGGCGGGATCGGCATCATGAATATCCTGTTGGTGTCGGTGACGGAACGGACGAGGGAAGTCGGAGTCCGCATGGCGGTAGGGGCCAAGCGGGTGCACATTCTCATGCAGTTTCTGATCGAGGCAGTCACGCTGAGTTTGTTCGGCGGGGCGATCGGCGTGGTCGTCGGCGTCGTCGGCGCTCGACTGACCACTGTGATCGCGGGATGGCCGACCATCATCTCGTTCGATGCGATCATGACCGCCTTCGTGTTCTCGCTGGCCGTGGGCCTATTTTTCGGACTCTATCCCGCCAACAAAGCCGCTCGGCTCAATCCGATCGAAGCGCTACGCTACGAATAACGCTTCCGCCCGTCCGGTGGGATTCGGTCGTTCGCTGTCAGTGCAACACCCGCTCGAATTCGGTGGGAATGGTCCCCAATACGGAGCGAATCCCGCGGGGCGGGGCTTCCGCATCCTGGTTGGCTAGATCA
Source organism: uncultured Nitrospira sp. (assembly GCA_902500715.1). Classification (GTDB taxonomy): domain Bacteria; phylum Nitrospirota; class Nitrospiria; order Nitrospirales; family Nitrospiraceae; genus Nitrospira_A. Next base: position 710 of record CABVRO010000061.1, read on the forward strand.
ATGACGAGCGGGACGATGTAGGGTTGCCCCGAAGGATCGTCAGTGATGGTGACGATGGGCTGGTGCAGCTTTCCTGAGTTGATGACGGACACGATGGCCCGCTCGCCGGTCGTCAGCGTGACATAGCTGTAGACCGGATAAATCCCCATTACTTTGATGAAGAGTGAGATCAGTCGAGTTTCGTATTTTCCTTCCTGCCCTTCCTGGTACAGCCGCTGCAACGACTGATGCGGGGTGAGCGGCGAAGCGCCTCCGAATCCAGTCAGCAACTCGTCGTAGCGATCCGTGACCATCACAATCCGTGTCATGTCCGAAGTGAAGGCTCCGCCGGTTTCTGTGGGGAATCCGCTTCCATTCATATACGCATGATGCTCCGCCAGTATCTGTCCCACCGCCGGCGGGAAGCCGCCCCGGCGTTCGAGGAGAATCGCGCCTCCGCGGGCGTGGGTTTCGTACGTCCGTTTGTTCTGTTCGGAGAGCGTGGTCGAGGTGTCGTGAATCCGTTGGACGATGGTTGAGGGGATGTGGATGAGTCCGATATCGTGGAGGAGCGCGCCGGTGGCTAATTCCTGGATGGCCAGCAGGTTGTAGTCTGCCGCGTGTGCGAGAATCATCGAAAAGCTGCAGGTGGCCAGGGCATGCTGGCTGAGCGGGGCAGCGCCCTCTCGTCCCTGGTTGAAAGCCATAAAGAGGGCGTGTGTATTGAGCGATTGAGCGACGGCGCTGATCGCGTGTACGGTGTGCGTGGCTTCCTCCGGATCGACGAGGCCTGTTTGGGCAATGCGTGAGAAAGTCGTGTGCACCGAGGTTTCCAGCTGGGCGCGAGCCGTTCTTGCCGCCAGCAGTTCCTCCGCCATCGTTGCGAGGGAGCGCACCTCCGGTGTGCGCGGTGCCGCCGCGGCAGGAAGCTGCCCCGGGGGGGGTTGGTCAACTTGCGACGAAGCGGACATTCCGGGGAGATCCAGGCCCTTGGCGGGGTCGATGGAGAGGTATTTCACTCCCGCGCGCCGTAATTTCTCGATCTGTTCGTCGGTCCGGATCAGGAACGAATGCCGCATGAAGGGCGAACGGAACCAGGCTACGTCGAGCTTGGCGACGTGCATCCCGATTTGCAAGGCATCGATAGTGATGGGGCGGTATGCCATAACGTACGAACGTCGCAGGCCTGCCGCGCTCCGGCGGTCTCCCTGCTTTGTGCTACCGGTCTCGCCGGCTTCCGGATCGATGGTCCGGGTTCAGCACTAGCGAGGCCTCAAGCGGGGTGAGACAAGCGGCGTCGGGTACTGCGGGCGGCGACACCGACAACAGTATTTCCATGCGAGGATTATCGCGATCCTGATGCTTGTAGAGGTGAGTTTCGACCACGCGATTGTCGTTCAGTCCCAGGCCCTCGCATAATGCGTCTTGGGCGATCTTGAGTCCTCCGTCGGTATCCCGGCGCAAGGCCGAGGCGAAGAAAAATTGAACAGATAACGAGAGGCTCGCCTGGCTCAAAGTTTGTCTTAGAGTACCACGATGAGGCGATTGGGCAAGCGCAACCAGAATTTGTTGCCCGACCAATTCCTTGAACGCACGGCTTTTTGCGGAGAGCAGACGGCGTCCGTCGGCCGTGGCATATTGGTGATTAACGCTGGGCGGGACGGGTAACGTCAACGCAATGGAATCTGCCGTCACTCGAGCGGACGGTGGGGCGGACGTAATGGCCGTAGCCGGAGGACGCGTGCGGATAGCTGTGCGTGGTAGCACCGGTTCCTGCGCAGAAACCGGTGCCTTCTGAGCCGGGGGTCTGAAGGAGGTCGTCCGAATCGGGATGGAGGACTGTCGGTGGCGGGATACGCGGCGCAAGGGCCTGCCTATCAACTAAAGAAGATTTTGGATCTTCGCCATATCCTGCTCGTACCGGTCTTCTGTCCTGGTGAGATACCGTCGCCACTCCGATGGACCCCAGACTTCCAGACGGTGATACATGCCGACGAGGAAGATTTCCTGATCTTCATCCATGGGAACGAGCTTGCGAAGGCGACTCGGGATCAGCACACGGCCGGCCTTGTCGATATCCGAGGTGCCGGCTTGCGACATCACATGGTGCATGAACAGGCGGCTCTGGTCCTCATCCAGGGTGATCCTGGTCCGTTCCAGGACCTTTTCCCATTCCTTGGCGGAGTACATCCAGAGTGTCTGCTCGGTATTCTTGACGAACATGACCTGATTGCCCTCGGCCTCGAGCCGTTCTCGAAGGGGAGAGGGGATCAGGAAGCGTCCCTTGTCATCGACTTTGCAGAGGTATTCTCCGGCAAACATTATCGGCAGCTTCGCTCCTGATGGCGGCTATAGTGAAGAGTCAAAGGATCTGTACGTAAGCGCATAGGAATCAGCCAGGTCGCCATTTCTTCGCTGATGGTAGGAGACAAGGCCAATCCTGTCAAGTGAATATTCATGACCGGGGCGGTCACTCGAAGTCGGTCTGGTCCATTCCGGGTGGAGCAGCGCCCTCTCCTTCCATCGCCGCTTCGACGTCATCGCCGAGGTCTTCTCCCATTTCCTGCCCCATTTTTTTCATGAGCCGAGCCATACTCTGAGGGTCATTTTCGTCGAATCCGCTCAGATTGCTTGGATCGGACAGGGATTCCAGGCGTGCTTCGTCCGATTTGGGAGAGGCAAACCGGGAGAGCAGTCGCTCCAGATCCGGACTCTGACAGTGGCCGCAAGTCTGTTGTGGCGCAGCGCTGATGCTGAGGATCAGGCAGGTGGTTCGTTTCCCGCATTGGCGACAGCGATATTCGTAGATCGGCATAACTAGACCCTCAGGGCGAGCGGTTGATCGAAGGTTGACCGCGGGAGGCAGGTATCGGGCACCATGCCGGCATCCACGGAACGCGCGAGCGTGAGCACTGCGACGTCTTTGGCACCGGCGTTGAGCAGGACTTTGGCGCATTCGTTGGCGGTGGTGCCGGTGGTGAAGACATCGTCAATGAGAAGGATGCGCTTGCCGGTCACTTCCCCTGGGGCGCGCAGGGCGAACGCCCGGTGAAGGTTCTGCAGGCGTGCGGAGCGGGGGAGCGTGGTCTGCGGGTCGGTATCGACGATGCGAACCAGGTTCCGATAGGATACGGGTCTCCTCAGTACAGGTTCGATGCGGTCGGCGAGCAAGAGGGATTGATTGAATTCTCGCTGTTGAAGGCGGTTGGGATGGAGCGGGATCGGCATGAGGAGATCCGCATCCAGATCTGCGGGAAGTGCCTGGGCGAGCAACGCACCCAGCGCATCCGCCAGTACCACCTTCCCGCGATATTTAAAGAGGGCGATGGCGTCCTGGAGCGGAGAGCAGTAGGCATAGGCTGCCCACACCTGCGAATAGTGCGGCGCGCGGGTACGGCAGTCATGGCATTCGTGAGTCGGGCTATGGGCTGTAGCGTATAGAGACACGAAGGGGCGGTGGCATCGCGGGCAAGAGGGCCCGTGCAGGGGTCGAATTAGGCCCCAGCATTGGCGGCAGAAGAACGGCGTGGGATCGTCCGTAAGGAGCTGTTCACAGGTCGTGCAGTCCGACGGGAGCAGGAATCGTGTGGCTTGCCTGATGATGCCTGTAAGCAGTGTGTGTGAGCGCATTGTCTAGATCCGGGAAGCGTGACGGAAGCGCGTTGAGATTGTGTACGGGAGACCCCTCAGCCGTCAAGGTTGTGGGGTGCAAATCGGGTGTGGTATAGGACCACTCGCCTGCTATCGGGGCGATTCCAAATGGCTCGGCTCCGTGCCGGTCGCATGCATCTGCCGGATGCTTCCGCACTCCGTTGCGGCTATCGATTCCCATCATGCAAGATTTCATCAACATGCTGGTACGGGTGCAGAATCTTTCGAAGGAATATCGCCGCGGGCAGACCCTTGTGTCGGCGCTGCAGGACGTGACCCTCGACGTGAAGGCGGGAGAGTTCTGTGCCTTCGTCGGGCCGAGCGGGTGCGGGAAGAGCACGTTGCTGAATCTGATCGGTGGGCTGGATCAGCCCACTTCGGGAACCATTGCCATTGAGAACCGGCTTGTGACCCATGCGAGCCCCACCGAATGGACACGCTTGCGCCGCGAGTTGATTGGAATTGTCTTTCAGGCCTTTCACCTGGTTCCCGGCTTGACGGTTGCGGAGAATGTCGCGTTGCCCTTGCTGCTGAAGGGGGAACGGGGGGCCGCGGTGGCCCAGCGGGTCAACGAAGTTCTGGAAGCGGTGCGGATGGAAAGCCGACGTTCGCACCGGCCCGGCGAGTTGTCGGGAGGGGAGCAGCAGCGTGTCGCGATTGCCCGGGCGATCGTGCATCGGCCACGACTTGTACTGGCGGATGAACCGACCGGGAATCTCGATTCCAAACAAGGGGCGGACATCGTCGGTCTATTTCGTACATTACCGCAACGGTTCGGTCACTCGGTGTTGCTGGTGACGCACAGTGACAGTGCGGCCGACGCAGCCGACTATGTGTGGCATATGCGGGACGGCCGGCTGGTGAATTGTGTCCGGCAATAGGCCCGATCGGTTGCGTACTATGTTCATGAAGGCGGCCCGTTGCTCGGAGAGAAGCGTCATGAATAACGTGTCGCGAATTTCAAAGATGACGGGTGAGGAACGTTGACGGGAGTAATCAATGTCCTGTCGGGAGAAAGGATCAGCATGGATTTGAGCGTCACTATTGCGGGAGTAAAATTTCCGACCTGTTTCATGAATGCCTCCGGCGCGCTCTGTGTGACGCGGGAGGAACTCAGCGCACTGGGGCGTTCCCGTGCGGGCGCCATCGTGACTAAATCGATGACCTTGGAGCCACGGGTGGGTAATCCTGAACCGCGGTATTACGGATTTCCGGGGGGGTCCATCAATTCCATGGGGCTGCCGAATCTCGGGTATCGAGCCTACGCGGAGATGATCCCCGAACTCACCCGTTTCGGCAAACCCGTGATCGCCAGCATTGCCGGCCTGTGCGAGGACGACTTTCTCACGATGGCGCGTGCGATCAATCAGGCGCGGCCCGATCTCATCGAGGTCAATCTCTCCTGCCCGAATATTCCCGGTAAGCCGCAGATCGCCTATGATCCGGTCGATTCGGAACGGTTGCTCAAGCGGGTGCGACCGCTCATCACCGTTCCAATGGGCGTCAAATTGCCGCCCTATTTCGATCCGGCGCACCACGCGGTGATGGCGGACGTGATTCGACGCTGCGGGGTCGATTACCTCAATTTGATCAACTCTGTGGGGAACGGTCTGGTTGTGGACCCGAAGCGCGAAACGCCGGTCATCAAGCCGAAGGGCGGGTTCGGCGGGTTGGGGGGATCGTTGATCAAGCCGGTCGCGCTGGCCAACGTGCGAGCGTTTTGGAAGTTGTTGGAGGGACGTATCCCCATCATCGGAACCGGTGGAGTCGTGCAGGGAGTCGACGCCTTTGAGCATGTGTTGTGTGGTGCGTCTGCCGTCCAGGTGGGGACGGCATTGGTCGAAGAAGGTGTGTCGGTGTTTGAGCGATTGGAGCGGGAGCTGGCGGCTGAGTTGGCCACGCGGGGCAAGCCGTCGCTTGAGGAATGTCGGGGGAAACTGATAGAGCTGTAAAAAGGCGCGCCGGTTCCGTACACGAAACCGGCGTATGGAGTGTTATCGGAAGGCGAAGTTCTTCGGAAGGAATCCCTGTTGCAAGGCCTGACGGAGCAGCTGCGCGACATTGCGGACTTTCAAGCGCCGCATCAAATTGAAGCGATGCACCTCAACGGTTCGCACGCTGATGTCCAGGCGGCGGGCGATGTCGCGGTTGGTATTTCCTTGGGACACCAGTTTCAGAATTTCTTTCTGCCTGGGCGTCAGTCCCTCGGATCGCTTCGCGCGCACGGGCACCGCCTTTACGACCCTTGCGGGTTTTCTCTTCTTGGTCGCTGAAGCGGCCTTGGTGGTCTTCGCGGGCTTTCTGGATTGAGGTCGTTTGCGTAGTGCCATATAGATATTGTACCCCAAATTCTACTGAACGTAATCTTAGCATATCTGGGTAAATCTGTAAAAACAATTACTAGAGTGTTGTTCTGGTAGGTCTGCCGATGCCGCTGATTTCCTCTGCCCTATTCGAGGTCTGTGCCCGTCTTGGATGGACACATTTGTCCACTCATCCCGGTCGCACGCTTCTTACGATCATCGGCGTCGGGTTGGGAGTTGCGGCGACGATTGCGGTTCAGACTGCCAACGTGGACGTCCTGCGATCGTTCGAGGACTCAGTCTTAGCCGTGGCCGGTCCTGTCACGCTGGAGGTATCGGCCGGAGAAGCGGGCATGGACGAGCGCCTGATCGCTTCCGTGAGAGGTGTCACCGGTGTGGATTCAGCTAAACCGGTGGGAGAGATCGGGGTTCGAGCGGCCGGCCGTTCACAATCGTTCCTCATTCTTGGACTGGACCTCCTGGATGAGTTGCATTCCATGCAGGGGCGTCTCCCTGCGACGCTAGAGACTCTGTGGCGGGCAGGTGAGAGGGATGAAATGGAAGGCCTCCTGGCTCCAAGCGGACTCCTGCTCGGGCAGGGGCTGGCCTCTCAATTGGGAGTCGGCCAAAAGGAGCTGCTGAACCTGGAAGCCGGTGGACGAGAAGTGTCCGTAGTAATCACGGGGGTGATGGGCCGTCGGGCCGGGGGGCCGTCGGCATGGGACCAGCTGGCCGTGATGGATATAGCGGCTTTTCAACGGACTTTCGGTTTGACTGGGCGGTTGGATCGAATCGATGTGGTGACGCAGCCCTCCGCGCCGGTCGAGCAGGTGGCCGAAGCGATCGCAAGGATCCTGCCTCCGGCCGTCACGGTGCGCCGTCCGATCCGGCACAGCCAGCAAGTCGAATCGATGGTGGCTGCATTCCAATTAAATCTCTCTGTGCTGAGTATGGTGGGGCTCCTGGTCGGGATGTTCCTGATTTATAACACCGTCTCCTTCACTGTTGCGCAACGCCGGCGGGAGGTGGGAATCCTGCGCGCGATCGGGATGTCGGAGCCTATGGTCGTGGGCCTGTTTCTTGCGGAGGCGGGAGTATTCGGTGTGGCTGGAGGGGTCCTGGGGGGGAGTCTTGGCCTGGTTCTTGGGAATGTACTCGTCGGGTTGGTCGGTCGGACCATTCAGGACCTCTATGTTCCGATGGCGGATGCGCCAAGAACCTTCGGTTTTTCGACGGGATCTAGCCGGCTGTTCATCGAAGCGATTGTGATCGGTGGCGGAGTGTCAATCCTGGGAGCATTGGGGCCAAGTCTGGATGCCGGACGTACCATGGTGGTTGCGGCTCTTGCTCCGGGGGAATACGATGTGGCTCAGCGAGTTCGTGCTGCCTCGCTGGGGGTCGTGGGCGGCGGCCTGCTGTTATTCGCTTTGGGATGTGCGCTGGCCGGACCGGTCGGCGGGGTGCCGGTTTTCGGGTATCTGGCAACGTTCTGTCTGCTTGCCGGTCTCTCCTGCCTGGTTCCGATCCTCATGCAGTGGGTTTGCCGTACCCGAGAGTTGGGCGCCGCTTCGGCTTCGCCTTCGTTGGGGGGCGCCATTCGCCACATTGCGCGGGAGCAGACGACGCGGGGAATCGGCCGGAATGCAGTGACCGTCTCTGCCTTTCTCGTCGGGGTCGCGATTATGGTCGGGGTCATGGTGATGATTCGGAGTTTTCGCAACACGGTCGAGATGTGGATCGATCAGACGGTCATGGCCGATTTCATCGTGGCTCCGGCCGGGTGGCCGCATGTAGTTCGCGGCGGGTCGTCGAGCCAAGCTCTGCCTGGTGTCTGGCGAACTCGCCTGGCCGGGGCAGCGCATGTGTCGGCGGTCGATGCGTACCGCGATGTGCGCATCGAAGTGGAGGGGCGGCCGACCGCGTTGGTATCCAGGGATCTGGCGCTCCATGCGACACGAAGCCGGTATCTGTTTCTCCAGGGTGACTCGGCGGCCATCTTGACTCGTGCCGCAGCAGGAGAAGGGGCTATCCTCTCGGAGGTGATAGCCAATCACCTCCACATGGTCAGGGGTAGTCAGTTATCGATTTCGACGCCGATGGGGGTGAAATCGTTGCCGGTTCTGGGCGTCTTTTACGACTACGCGACCGATGGCGGGAAGATCGTCATTGACCGGTCTCTGTATCAGCGCTGGTGGAACGATGACGGCGTGACGGTGTTTCCTGTGTATATCGATCCGGGAGTCGATCTGGAACAGGCCAGAGCCGCCCTGCTTGAAACCTTGGCCGGTGGCTCCCGCGGGAGCCTGTTGCCGACGGTGTTAAGCAACGGAGAATTGCGCCGGGAGATCCTCCGAATTTTCGACCGGACCTTCACGTTGACCTATGTGCTGGAGGCCATCGCGATCATTATCGCCATGCTGGGGATCATCAACACCCTGGTGACATCGGTGGTCGAGCGACGTCGGGAGTTGGCTACATTGCAGGCGCTGGGCAGCAGCCGGGGGCAGATTACGGCACTGATTCTCTGGGAGGCCGGCTACCTGGGGCTGTTGGGAACGGCAATGGGACTCGTTGGAGGGCTTGCGCTGGCGTGGGTCTTAATCCGGGTCATCAATCGTCAATCGTTCGGCTGGACGATCCAGGTGTCCTGGCCCCTAGGGCTGATGGCGGAAGTGGCGGTGCTGGCGTTGGTCGCTTCGCTCCTCGCCGGGTTCTGGCCGGCCCGTTGGGCCGCCAAGCAACCGTTGGTCGAGGGCCTCCGTTACGAATGAAAGCCCACGACTGGCTCCGATGCAGGAACTCCCTGCTTGGTTGGGACTGCGTCCACCTGGATTTCGAACCCCAGGTCTTCAATCATTCGCCACACCTCCGCCGCAGGTTGCCCCGGCGTGGTGAGGTATCCGTTTACAAACACTGAATCTGCCGGATAGAGCGCAAGCGGCTGCAAGCTGCGCAGGTTGTGTTCGCGACCCCCGGCGATACGGATCTCCGTTCGTGGGTGCAGGAGCCGGAAGAGGCACAGGGCCTTCAGGCATCGCTGCGGCGTCGGCGGGGCGCAATGCTCCATCGGGGTGCCGGATGCCGGGTGGAGTGTGTTGATGGGAATCGAGTCCGGCTTGACCTCACGGAGGGCCAGTGCGAGATCGATCAGGTCTTCATCGCTCTCTCCCATTCCGACGATACCACCGGAGCAGATTTCGAGTCCGGCAGTCCTGGCGTGTCGGATCGTGGCCAGCCGGTCCTGGAAGGTATGTGTCGTGCAGATCTCGGGGTGATAGGCTTCGCTCGTGTTCAGGTTGTGATTGATTCGGTCCACCCCGGCGGCTTTCAGGTCTTTCGCCTGGCGTTCGTTGAGGAGCCCCAGCGAGCAACAAATCTGAATCGGAACTTCCTGCTTGATGGAGCGGACGGCGGAGGCGATATCGGCAATGTCCCGATCGATCGGGCTGCGTCCGCTGATGACGATACAGTACCGTTGGGCCTTGGCAGCCGCCGCGCGGCGGGCGCCGGCGACCATCTGGTCTTGTGCGAGCAGTCCGTAGCGTTCAATCGGAGCTTTTGAGATGGCCGATTGGGAACAGTAGCCGCAGTCTTCCTGGCACGCGCCGCTCTTGGCATTCAAGAGCATTTGCAGGCGAACCGTCCTGCCGAAGTAGCGTTCACGGACGGTGAAGGCCGCCTGCAAGAGTTCCAGCAGTCGGGAGTCCGGTGTCTGCAGTACGGCGAGGGATTCCTCGTGGGTGAGTATTTCGTCCCGCAAGGCCTTGTCGGCCAGGATCGTGAAGTCAGTCATGCACGCTACTCCTCGAAAAGACAGATCGAACCTTGATCCCGATCGGGAGACCCGTGGGCGGAGGCCGTGTCTGCGAAAAGAAAAAATGGCGGAGAAACCCTACACGGTTTCAAATGGAGATGCAATGCCTTGGTAGGGGATGCTCGGGATGCGAGAGGCCTGGCCGTCTTGGTCGGTAGCAGGCTGGCTCGAGTCCCGCCAAGGAAGAGCGACGTAGGTGTTCCATCGTCCGCATCGCCGGCAGCGACCTGACCATTCAGCCAGTTCATGGTGGCACTGGGTGCATTGATAGGGCACCACGACCCGTTTCTTGAAACCCAAGGCCTTCTTGAGCTCTCCTACGGCCTCGTCCATGTGCTGTTTACGGAGGTACAAGTTGGCCATGATCTTATGGTAGTCGACGAGTTGTTCCTGCGTTCCGTCGAGCGTTGCGAGCACGTCATAGGCTTCATCGACCATTTCGAGTCGATAGTAGAGTTTCCCGAGATAAAACTGGATCACGGCATTGTGAGGGTCCTGCTGGAGCGCCTCCTGGTAGACACGGATGATCTCGTCCGGCTCGCCCAGCTCCAAAAAGAGTTCTTCCAGCCGGTGCAGGATGATGATGCTGCGTGTCTTGGCATAGATCTTCTTGAGAATTTCGACCGCGTTCTTGGTTTTTCCTTCACGGACTAGAATCTCACCGATACCGATGTAGGCCGGAAGGAACGTCCGATCTTTCTTGATCGCGCCACGGAAGTAGCGACGGGCTTTGTCCGGGTGTCCGCGTTCCAGGAGTTGCCGCCCGACTTCATACATACAGCCGAGGAGCAGATTCGATTCGGCGCGCCGTTCGCTTTCCGGGAGGTTGGCCTTGACCAGCCGGTGCTGGATTTCGAGTGCATCGCTCCATTTTTCCAGCCGGATTTGCAGATCGCGTTTGCGGATCAAGGCCATTAGGTTATCCGGCTCGATGCGGAGGATGTTCTGGAGCGTTTGGAGCGCGTCCTCGTATCGTCGGGCGCCTTCCAGATCCTTGGCCAATTCGAGCAGGACTTCCACGTTGCGTTCCTCAATGCGGTGGGCCTGCCGGTGGAGTCGGATCGCTTCGGTGAAATTGCTCTCGGATCGGTAAATGTTCCCGAGCCAGAGCAACGAATCCGTTCGATTCGGGTCGATCACCAGCGCGCGTTCAAACAGGTTCACAGCATCGGCCGTCCGCTTGGACATGAAGGCGTGTGTTCCGTCCCGATGCAGGGCATCGACCTTCTCTTTGCGGCGGACGAGGCGATTGGTGCGCCAATTCATGAACACATGAGAGGTTTCTTTGATCGTGACGATGAGGGCGACCAGTGTGGCGCCCAGGGCCATCGAGAAGAGGACTAATGAGACGGGGCTCAGTTCGAACAGCGCGTTCGGGCTGGTCCGAACCGTAATGAAGCCGGGGTTGAGTTCGCGAAAATAGCTGTAGAGAAAAATGCCGACGCTGACGAGGAAGATCGTGGAGAGGAGCCGAAACATGCTAGACCCGTTTCCGGGTGCGCGCCGGACGTGTGGCGGTTCGTGTCGGGGGAGCGGCTTTCACGGCCCGCTCTTCCGGCAATCGAACTTGTCCCGCGTCGCCCCACAGTCGTTCGAGGGCGTAGTGTTCGCGAATATCCTTTTGGAAAATGTGGACGATCACGTCACCAAAGTCCATGACGACCCACTTGGCTGACGATGCACCTTCAGTGCTGAGCGGCCGGTGACCTTGCGCCGTGAGCACGTCGCCCACGTGGTCCGCCATTGCCCGCGCTTGACGCTCCGATTCCCCGGAACCGATGACCAGATAGTCGGCGACGGAGGTCAGTGTGGCGATATGCAGGATGAGAACATCGGTGGCTTTTTTGTCCAGGATGGCGCTTGCCACCGCGAGAGCTTTGGCCTTTGATTCAGAGACGCTCACTGTCCTCCCTGTATAACCCCTCGTGAAGTATATAGGATTCGACAGGGGCGGGCAACAGATTTGCCAGAGAGGCGCCGCTGCGCAGCCGTGTCCTGATCTCCGAGGCGGACACGTCGCAAGGGGGCAACCGCAGGAATGTGAGTGCTAGCCCGTTTGTGATGGCCACGTCCGCGCGTTCTTGTCGTGCCTCGTCCAGCGCGGTCAGGGTGTCTGTCGGTACATCCCGGAAGAGCGGGATTGCGCCCATCGCCTGAAAGGTGGTGGCCGGCCTTGAAATGACGACGAAGTGACAGCTCTTCAGCAGGGTTGAAGCCTCTTTCCAGGAGGGCAGATCGAGAAACGCATCGAGTCCGAGAATGAAAAAGAGGGCGGTGTCGGGGCCGTATTCCTGTTGGATCGCGCGGACGGTGTCGATAGAATACGATTTGCCGGATCGACGGATTTCAATATCGGTGAGTGCGAATTCAGGAATGCCCTGAATGGCGAGCTGGACCATCCGGTGCCGGTGGGAGGCCGCGGCCAGCGTGCCTGGTTGTTTGTGCGGGGGATCACCGGTCGGGATGAATAGAACACAATTCAGGCGCAGGAGTTGTCGGGCGGATCGCGCAATCGAGAGGTGGCAGCGGTGGATCGGATTAAAGCTACCCCCAAAGAGTCCCAGGCGCATATCGATCGGGCTCCATGCAAACGTCTGATTGTGTGTGGCGGACCGGTATTCAGCTCGGGTCTTGGTGGAGTCGAGTCCGCGTTATGTAGCGGTGGTCGTAAGCCGGTTAGAGGATCACCAGGTTGTCGCGGTGAATGACCTCTTCATACTCCTGAAGGCCGGGGATTTTTTGGATGTCGGCCGTCTTGAGTCCCTTGATACGTGTCAGAATCTCTGAGGAGAAATTGACCAGGCCTTTGGCGCATTCTTTTCCGTCAGGCCCGGCGCAGGTCACCGGGTCGCCGGCGTCGAAATGGCCGGTAATATCGAGGATGCCCGACGCCAGGAGGCTTTTTCCGTTTCGTACCAGCGCCTCGACGGCACCGTGATCCAGCTGCACGTGGCCGCGGGGGCGCAGGGTAAACGCAATCCAGTGTTTGCGACTATTCATGCGTCGTTCCCGGGCGAGAAATAGACTCCCACCGGGTTTCCCGGACAGCACGTCCGGAAGGAGTCTTGCCTGAGTGCCATTCAGAATCAAGGTTGCGACGCCGTATTCCCCCACCTTCTTCGCGGCGCGTACTTTGGTGGCCATGCCGCCTGTGCCTTCGAAGGTGGAGGACATGCCGGCCCGCTGTTCGATGTCTTCCGTAATCTCAGAGATCAGTGGAATCAAGGTGGCCGTTGGGTCTTTACGGGGGTCCACGGTAAAGAGCCCGTCGACGTCCGAGAGGATGATCAGCAAATCCGCATCGACGAGGTGGGCGACTTGCGCCGCTAGGGTATCGTTATCCCCCACGCGGAGTTCCTCTACCGCGACGGTGTCGTTCTCGTTGATGATCGGAATGACTCCGAATTTGATCAAGGTGGTCAGGGTGTGCCGGGCGTTGAGAAACCGTCGCCGATCGGCGAGGTCTTCATGTGTGAGCAGCACCTGCGCGACGCGGAGTGTGAGGCGTTCGAAGGCCTTCTCGTAGGCCCACATGAGGAGGCTTTGTCCGACGGCTGCAGCAGCCTGTTTGAGTGGGAGGCTTTTCGGGTATTCGCGCAGCCCGAGTTTTTTAATGCCGGACACGACCGCGCCTGACGAGACTACCAGGACTTCGCGTCCCTGCGCCCGGACCTCGGCGACTTCGGCGGCAAGGCGCTCGATGCGCTCGGTGCTCAGGCCGGTTTCACGCGAGGCGACCAGGCTGCTCCCGATCTTGATGACAACGCGTTTGGCTTGTCTTAAGAGTTCGTCGCGCACGGAGTTTTCCGAAGCAGGTCCACTTGCTGGCCTATATAGCGTATGCACTCGTCCAGTCCTTCTCGCGTGGCCGCGGAAATCGCAAAAAATGGAATCTTGCGTCGCTGACAGTACTTCCGGAGCCGTTCGAGCCGCTTACCTTCCCCCTTGACGTCGAGTTTCGTGCCCACTACGGCAAAGGGGCGCGCCGTCAGCGCGTCATCGTAGGCGGTCAGTTCGTGGCGCATGATCTCCAGGCTCGCGACCGGATCCTCGGTGGCCCATTCTGAAATGTCGATCACATGGGCTAGCAGGCTGGTTCGCTCGATGTGGCGCAGAAACTGAAATCCCAGTCCCTTGCCTTCGTGCGCCCCTTCGATCAATCCAGGAATGTCGGCAATGACAAAGGTCTGCTCGCCGGTCCACCGCACCACACCCAGGTTGGGAGTCAGAGTGGTGAAGGGATAATCGGCAATTTTCGGGCGAGCGGCGGACACGGCGGCGATGAGCGTCGATTTTCCGGCGTTCGGGTGGCCGACTAATCCGACATCCGCCAGGAGCTTGAGATCGAGTCGAAGTAACCGTTCTTCGCCCGGAGTGCCTGGCTCGAATTGTGTCGGTACTCGGTTGGTCGATGTGGCGAATTGGGTGTTGCCTCGGCCTCCCTGGCCGCCCTTGGCAATGACGTAGCTTTCGCCGTCTTTCGTGAGATCGGCCAGCAGTTCGTGGGTGTTCTCGTCGAACACCATGGTGCCGACCGGGACGGGAATGCACACGTCGGCGCCCCGGCGTCCATGGCAGTTGCTGCCGCCCCCGGTCTCGCCCTTTTCGGCCTCGTAGTGTTTCTGGTAGCGGAGATCCAGCAAGGTGCTGAGGCGAGTAGTGGCTTCGACCACGACGCTGCCTCCGTCTCCGCCGTCTCCGCCATCGGGGCCGCCGCGAGGGACGAACTTTTCCCGTCGAAAGCTGCAGGCGCCGTTGCCGCCGTGACCGGCCTTCACCAGGATTTGGACTTGATCGACAAAGGTAGACATGGCAGCGATCCCCGAGCCGGCGTGGTTATTCAGAAACAGCAGTATATCGCATTCGCCGGCTCATGGGGGGGATGCTGTAACGGAAGGCACCTGTTCCGTAGGAACAAAGGTATGGACTGAGGAGGGATCAGGCCTTCGCTGTGACGGGATAGACGCTGACCTTCTGACGGCCGCGGCCACCTTCGAACTTCACGACACCGGACACATAGGCATAGAGGGTGTGATCCCGGCCCAAACCGACGTTGAGGCCTGGGAAAAACTTCGTTCCCCGCTGGCGCACAATGATGGAGCCTGCCTTGATCGTCTCTCCGCCGTAGGCTTTGACACCGAGGTATTGTGGGTTACTGTCACGGCCGTTCCTTGTCGAACCGCCGCCTTTGTTTGTTGCCATGGCAAACTCCCCTTCGAGTCGTTACTTCGTTTCGATCCCAGTGACCCGCAGCTGCGTAAAGCCCTGCCGGTGGCCTCTGGTACGGCGATAATTCTTGCGACGGTGCTTCTTGAAGACCGTGATCGATCTGGTGCGACCCTGGCGGATGATTTCCGCTGTCACGGTCGCCCCCGCCACCACCGGCTGGCCGACTACCAGTCCGCCCTCGCCATGCAGCAGCTTGACCTTGTCGATCTGCACAGAGTGCCCGACATCACCCGGAAGTGACTCCACCTGGAGTACGGTTCCGGTTTCCACTCGATACTGTTTTCCGCCTGTCTCGATAATAGCGTACATGTGCGTCTTTCTCCTCGTCAGCAGAACGTGGGTGTTTATCATAGCGGCGGAGAAGGTGTCAAGAATTAGTGCGTCCATGAACGAGACTGGTTAGAAGTGCCACTGCATAAAGGAGGGCGGAAGCGGCGGAATTCCTGAACCCCCTGCATCGAAATGTCTGCGTGCGGTTGTCTTGACGGTCGTCGCGAGGCGCTGGTATTATCCCGCGCATGTTACAAACCAGCGAAAAAATATGGATGGATGGGAAGTTTGTGGCCTGGGCTGATGCGCAGGTTCATGTGCTCACGCACTCGCTTCACTACGGGTTAGCAGCGTTTGAGGGTATTCGCTGCTACAAGGGGAAGAGCGGGTCAGCTATTTTCAGGTTACCTGAGCACGTGGATCGTCTCTTTGAATCCGCCCACATCGGGTTGATCGAAATGCCTTTCGACAGGAAGCAAATCTCGGAAGCGATTGTCGAAACCGTCCGGGTCAATCGGTTGGAGGCTTGTTACATTCGTCCGTTGGTGTACATCGGGTATGGTGCCATGGGGCTCTACCCTGCTGAGAATCCAATCAAGGTGAGCATCGCAGCTTGGAAATGGGGGACCTATCTGGGCGATGAGGCCCTGTCCAAGGGGATTCGAGCCAGAGTGTCGTCCTTTACGCGTCACCATGTGAATGTTTCCATGACGCGCGGGAAAATTTCCGGCTATTACGTCAACTCCATTCTGGCCAAACGGGAAGTGAAGGCCGATGGCTATGACGAAGCGATCATGCTGGATCCTGAAGGGTATGTAGCGGAAGGCACGGGAGAAAATGTGTTCATCGTGCGACGTGGTGTCTTAAAAACGACTCCATTGACCTCCATTCTTGAGGGAATTACGCGCAACTCCATCATCCAATTGGCGAAGGAGCGTAATATTCCCGTGGTCGAGGAGCGGTTCACGCGCGATGAAATGTATGTGGCAGAAGAAGTCTTTGTCACGGGGACTGCGGCAGAACTCACCCCTGTGACGGAAATCGATCGGCGGCGTATCGGCAGCGGAAGGCCAGGGCCGATCACGCAAACCTTACAAAAAGCATTTTTTGATGTGGTGGTGGGCGGGACTGATTCCGCTCATCGGCAGTGGTTGACTCCCGTCTAGCAGTCTCATCGATCACATTCCCCCACGAGAATATTTCAGTAGCCTGCGAGTTCGCTACAGCCTGCGGCTGTGGCGAGCAGGCTTCCGTCACGTGTTCGGCTGATACCTGCGGTGTCGTAAGAGCTGTGAGGCGAGGAAGCTAGTGCGAACCTTCGCCGGATGAATGTGATTCAGCGGCAGGGGTTGTTGTGGTTTCTGCCGGCGTGGAACTTGGAGTTGCGGCGGCAGGTTTCTTATTCAGGTCGATGACCGTGGAGGAAAAATTCCGGTCTTTCGCGATGATGGCCAAAGATAACGAGGTGAACATGAAGACAAATGCGGTGATGACGGTGAACTTGCTCAGGAAGTTAGCCGGCCCTCGGCTGCCGAATACGGTTTGGCTGGAGCCACCGAATGCCGCACCGATTTCAGCGCCCTTACCGGATTGCAGCAGAATGGCTCCAATCATGAGCAGGCAGACGATGACATGAATGATGACGAGCAGAGTATACATATCGAGTCTTTAGGCCGTGGAGGGTTTGGATCCGGTTGCGACTTTGACGAGTGTAGCAAAAGAGATCGGGTCTAAACAAGCCCCGCCGACCAGTGCGCCGTCGATTTCTTCGGATGCTAAAAAATCGGCGATATTGTGGGGTGTGACGCTCCCTCCGTACAGAATGCGGACGTGGTTTCCTATGTCCGCTCCGCTCAGTTCATTCAGGGTACGGCGGATGAGTTGATGGACTGGCACGGCCTGTTCCGGTGACGCAGCCCGGCCAGTTCCAATGGCCCACACAGGCTCATAGGCGATCGTCACGGTTGAAAGCGTTTGTGCCTCGATCCCGGCAAGTCCGGCGCGAAGTTGTCGTTGAATGACGAGGTCGGTCTGCCCCGAATCACGGTCCTGGAGTGTTTCTCCCACGCACAGAATCGGTTGAAGGCCGTGCCGGAGGGCGGCCAGAACCTTTTTATTCGTCCAGCTGTCCTGGTCTCCGAAATACTGTCGCCGCTCCGAATGGCCGACGAGGACAAACTGGCAACCGATGTCCTTCAGCATCGCCCCGGACACTTCGCCGGTGAATGCTCCTTTATCTTCCCAATAGAGATTTTGCGCGCCGAGGAGAACGGCCGAGGCCGGGCCCAGCGCCTCGCGTACGGCGTGCAGCGCCGTAAATGGCGGTGTCAGGCCGATCTGGATTCCGGCATGGTGGGGCAATTCCTGCGATAGACGATGAACGAATGCCCCGGCGTCCGAGGCGGTCTTATTCATTTTCCAGTTGCCGACGATGAAGCGAGTTCTCACGGAGCCTCTATTGCGGGGAGGAAACGGTAGACGTTGTCGTCATGCTGCACGGTTGGGAAGGGCTGCGAGTCCCGGAAGGGTTTTCCCCTCGAGTAATTCCAGCGCCGCTCCACCGCCGGTTGAAATGAACGAGATACTTTCGGATTCACCGGCCCGATGGATTGCGAGGGCGGTTTCGCCTCCCCCGACGATGGTCAAGGCGTAGGCATTGGCGACGGAATGGGCCATCGCGAGGGTCCCTCTGGCAAAGGCATCGACTTCGAACATGCCCATAGGACCGTTCCAGAGAATGGTCTTGGCATCCTGAACTGCTTCTGAGAAGAGTTTGACCGAGGCGGGGCCGATATCCAGTCCGTACCAGCCTTTGGGAATTTCCTGAACCGGAACGATCTTGGTTTCGGCTCCCGGTTCGCGGCTGGCTGCAACCACGCAGTCCACCGGGAGATAGAATTTGACGCCGCTTGAAAAAGCATGGTCCTGCACGCCCTTGGCGAAATCGAGCATGTCGTTTTCAACCAGCGATTGGCCGATTTCCAGTCCCATGGCTTTGAGGAAGGTAAACGCCATACCGCCGCCGATGATGACTTTGTCGACTTTCTTCCCGAGGTTCTCGATCACGCCGATTTTTCCGGACACCTTGGCTCCGCCGAGAATCGCGACGAACGGTCGCACCGGATTCTCTACGGCGCCTTCGAGATATTCGATTTCTTTCTTGAGCAGATACCCGGCGGCGGCTTCGGGAATATATTTCGTGATGCCGACGGTGGAGGCATGGGCACGGTGGGCGGCACCGAACGCGTCGTTGATGTACACATCGGCGAGGGAGGCCAGGGCCTTGGAGAATCCGTCGTCGTTCTTCTCTTCTTCCGGATGGAAGCGGAGATTTTCCAGCAACATGACGTCACCGGGCTGCATCTTGGCGACGAGACCTTCGACCGCCGCCCCGATGCAATCCGGGGCAAAAATTACTTCCTTGCCGAGCAGGCGTTGGAGGCGTTTTGCGATGGGGGCCAGGCTGAATTTCGGATCGAACTTACCTTTCGGTCGTCCGAGGTGGGAGCAGAGAATGACCTTTGCCCCTTCATCAACGGCACGGTTGATGGTGGGAAGTGTGGATCGAATCCTGGTGTCGTCGGTTATCTGCAGTGAATCATCGAGCGGGACGTTGTAATCGGCGCGAATGATCACGCGTTTCCCACGAAGCTGAACTTCCTCGATGATTCGTTTGCGAATATTCATGACAGACCTTCACTCCTTCTCAGGTGTGTGCAGCCCCCAGGTCGGTGGTAGCGCTGATGTGTGCGGCACGTCAGAAAAGCGCGTTGTGCAGGAGCCGGCTCATGTCCCCTTGGCGACGATGTATTTGATCAGGTCCCGCACGCGGCAGGAGTAGCCCCACTCGTTGTCGTACCAGGCGGTGACCTTGACGAGTCGTTTGTCGATCA
>CABVRO010000062.1 GCA_902500715.1 uncultured Nitrospira sp.
TGCAGGTGACGATATGCACTTCCTTCATGCCCGCCATCCGCTCTTCCCATTCCCGCCCTCCGTTTTTGCTGACAAAGGCGCCGACCGTCGTGGCGAGGTAGATGAGTTCGGTGTTGTCGGGATGGAAGATGATTTCGTTGACGAAGGACACATGTTCTTTGAGCCCGACATTGTGCGGGAGCCAATGCTGTCCGCCGTCGGGGCTCTTGTAGATGGCATCGCCCATGGTGCCCGCATAGACTGTGGCCGGGAGTTTGGGGTCGATCGCCAGCGTCGTCACTCGGCGGGCCGTGAAGGCCTGAAACTGCTCCCAGGTCGCGCCACCGTCGCGGGTCTTGTGCACGGCTTCGTTCGTCGCGACATAGACAATGTTGGGGTTCGACGGATGGAGTGCGATCGAGACCACCGCCGCTTCGCGTGACCCGCAGGCCAGGAGGAACAGGCCGACCAGGCAGAGGGGTATCCCGAGCAGGGCGACCATGGGAGTTCGTCGTATCATCACAATGGGCGCAGACCTAACCATAGCGTGGCGATTGAGTCAAGGTGCGACATCAGGTGAGTGGTTACAGTCGCTGGGTGAAGCGCTCGGCGTACCCCGTCAGTTCGACATACCCGCGTCCCGTGACGGCGGCGCCTCGGGCCTGTCCCATGGCGGACACGGCTCCTTCCCAGTACGTCACGCGGGTGCTGCGTGCGGTATTCAATTCCTGGTCGGCGAGCAGCGATCGCACATCCAGATTGATTCCCATGGAGGGCGCGCTGATTCGCCATTGTTGCGGATATTTCGCCTTCGATCGCGGGCTTGTCCAATAAGAAAGCGGTTCAACGGTGAGGTCCTGCGCAGTGAGCGGCTGGGTTCGTCCATCGGCAGAGATCAAGGTGCCGCTGGAGACGGGGTCTGCCGACCCATCGACCCGCCGAAGGGAATACCACATCAATTCGGTGGAGTCGCTCAGCTGCAGGCTGAACCAGTCCCATCCCACTACATCCCCCCCCAAGTCGGCTGAGCCGAATTCGTGATCCATCCAGCTGAGACCGGTGACGGAAAAGGTGTCCGTGCCGATTCGAATGTCCCCCTCGGTCGACAGATGGGTGAACGAATAATAGTGAGAGGCCTGCTCGGGTCGCGTGCCCTTTCGGCTGATGCCTTCCTGGCCGTGGAACACGGGTGGCTTCCCCGGGGTGACCTGCAAATCGATTGCAAATGCATCGGTGGCGGCTTGGAGCCTCTGTCGGGACGACGCGGGATCGTCCATAGTGGCCGACCAGCGATCGAGCCAGACATGCAGCCGGTCGGTCTCCGCACCGGCCTTTCCGAGACCTTCGCGGCTGAGTGTGTCGGCAAAAAGGAATCGATTGCCTTCAAGGTCTGTGAGGGCGAAGTGGGCCAGATAGAGTTGTTGAATCGACCACTGCGAGGGGTGAGTCCGGACTTGTTCTGGTGGAATGCCTCGCCTGAAAAAGGTGAGCTCAAATCCAAACTGCCGCCCTCCGGCGGCCGTGAGATGGCCGGTGTAATACCACCATTCGGTACGAAACCGTTCGTGGGCGCCATGGTCTTTAGGAAATGCATACCGGTAGCCGGGCTTGGCGGTGTCAAACGACGGTGCCTGGTCGTCCGTCGCTACAGAATGCAGGGTGCCGGTCAGAAGCACGACCATCATCGTCAGGACGGCGAATGCAGAATGGCGCACTGCGATCACGTTCGACTCCCTGGCAGTCGCCCGGGTCCGGTGAGGAGGTGCGGCCGATGATGCGCGGCAATGTTTTGAGGAGAGATCGACGGAACGCCAGTATCCATGATGGTTTTGAGGTGGTCGTTTCTGTAGTCGGCTTGCCTGACAGCGTTGACAATTTTGTAAAGCATCAGCTATCGTGAGCCATGTTTCTTGAGCCAGAACGTGACCAGTCGAGCCGGGAGTTATCGGAAATGGCGCAGCCGTTTCCGGTGCCGAAGCGCATTCCGTTGTTTCCCCTTCCCAACGTCGTCTTCTTTCCCAAAACCTATCTGCCGCTCCATATCTTTGAACCGCGCTACCGTCAGATGGTAGCTGATGCGGCCGCGGGAGGGCAATGCATCGGGATGGCGTTGCTCAAAGAAGGATGGGAAGAACAGTACGACGGAAATCCTCCGATTTTTTCGATCGGATGCGTCGGACGGTTGGCCAGCGTACAGACCTTGCCCGACGGCCGCTCGAACATCCTTCTCCAAGGCCTTGAGCGGTATGAAATACACGAAGAGTTTTATGAGAAGAGTTATCGCGAAGCCCGGGTCTCGCTGAAGCCGCGGGATGGCGCTGTCTCGATGGAACCGGCGCTGCGCCGTTATTTGACGGAGGTACTCGACGAATATCTCAAGGCCGATGAAGAAGCCTCGCCGCTGCACAGCCTGGTGCGGCCCGATGTGACGGACGAAGTGTTCGTGAATTCCCTCTCGACGTATCTCGACTGCACCCCGTTGGAGAAGCAGTTTTTACTCGAAGCGGACCATGTGCCGCAGCAGGCCCGCCGCCTCAGCGACCTCATCCAGTTCAAGCTGGCGGAGCGGCGTGGCGCCGGAGGATGGGGCTGATGTCGCGGGCGGTTGCCATCGAGGTGTCGCATCTTGGGAAAACGTACGAGAAGGTCCGTGCAGTCGATGACCTATCCTTCCAGGTCTATGCGGGAGAGATATTCGGTCTGCTCGGCCCCAACGGCGCCGGGAAGAGTACCACCCTCCGTATCCTGATCACACTGCTCCATCCCACATCCGGGTCGGCGACGATTCTCGGCATGAATTCGGTGAAGGATGCCGACCGTGTCAGGAAGACGATCGGGTACGTGCCTCAGGAGCGGGCCATCGATCGGTTCCTGACTGGGCGGGAACATCTCGAGCTGCTTGCCGATCTCTATCACCTTTCCCCTGAAGACGCATCCACGCGTATCCCCCAATTATTGAAACTAGTGGAATTAGAGCAGCAGGCCGATCGTCCCGCCAAGACCTATTCCGGCGGCATGAAACGGAAGTTGGATATTGCCTGCGGTCTCTTGCCCGATCCGAAGATCCTCTTTCTCGACGAGCCGACGCTCGGGTTGGATGTACAAAGCAGGTTGCGCATCTGGGATCATGTCCGTGCCATGCGGGAGCGAGGCATTACCGTCGTCATGACCACAAATTATCTGGATGAGGCCGATCAGCTTTGTGACCGGATCGCCATCATCGACGGCGGGCGGATCAAGGCGTTGGGCGCTCCCAATGAGTTGAAAGTCGGGCTGGGTGGAGATTTGGTGTCGCTCACGGTGCGAGAACATGACCGCGTTGAATTGCTTGCGGCGGCGGTGAAAAACCTGCCGGCCATTCGAGCCGTCACGACCACGCCGACCGGGCTGGATATTCGGGTCGATTCACCGGAGAAGGCGTTGCCGGCCATTCTCGATGCGGCGAACCGCCTGACGTGTCAGCTGGAGTTCATCGACTATCACCGGCCGCGACTGGATGACGTGTTTATCGCACATACGGGGCGTTCCATCAAGGACGACCAGCCGAAGGCAGAAGCTCCGTAAGGCTCGACCAAGAGCGCTGTGAAGGGTTTATGAAAGAATATTGGCAGGAGATTCGGGCACTGACGATGCGGTGGGTGCGCCGGCTGAGCCGTGAAAAGTTCAGCATGCTCTTTACCCTGGTTCAGCCCATGTTGTTCTGGTTGATCTTCTTCGGCAATTTGTTCCAGCGCGCCGCGGATATGCAGGTGACCCAGGCATCGAGCTACATCAGTTTTCTGACCGCCGGTGTGGTCGTCATGACGGTGTTAAACAATGGATTGGCCGGAGGGGTGGATCTGCTCTTCGATAAGGAGAACGGGTTTCTTGAACGGCTGATGTCCACCCCGATTCACCGCACCTCGGTGATCCTGAGCCGGTTCATTTTTGTGACGACCATCACGTCGCTGCAAGTGCTGGTTATTCTTGGTGTGGCCTGGTTGTTCGGTGTGCAGCCGGTTACCGGGTTGTTGGGGGTGGCGACGATCTTGTTCATCGGCATGATGTTCGGTGTCGGGCTGACGGCGATTTCCATGGCCATGGCCTTTTCAGTGAAAAGCCACGGCGATTTTTTCTCGGTCCTCGGGTTTCTCTCCCTGCCCATGATTTTCTTGAGCTCGGCCCTGGTGCCGCTGGCGGCGATGCCGGGCTGGATGGGTTTTCTCGCGCAGTTTAATCCCATGACCTGGGCCATTGATGCCGTGCGGCCGCTCATTTTGCACGGATGGGCTGAAGCCCTGCCCCATGTCTTCATGGTCATCGGGGTGATGGTGCTGTTCGATGCGCTGTGCCTCTATGGCGGCGCGCGCGCCTTCCGGCGTGCGATCGGGTAAATGCGATTGCACAGCGGAGACCTTCCATGATCGTGAATGAGAGCCGAATCCGCGCTTTGATTCGACTCCTCGGCGATGAGGACGAACGGATCGTCAAGACCATCAGCGGAAAGCTCATCGATTTCGGCGACTCCGCCGTGCCGCTCTTGCAGGAAGCGGAAATCGAGCAGCCGGAGATGGCCGATCGTATCGTCACCGTGCTGGAGGAGATCCGCGGGACCAGGCTGGAGGAAGAACTCCGCGATCTCATCGCCCTTCCGGAAGATCACATCGATCTTGAAGCGGGGGCCTTCCTGCTGGCGCGGTATGCCTATCCGACGCTTGACGTCCAGAGCTATCAGCGACAGTTGGATCGCATGGCCCAGGAGGTGCGGGAGCAGATCGGATCCCGGGTCTCGGGGGAGGAGACGGTCAAGGCGCTCAACCGCTACCTGTTTACCGAAGCGGGTTTTCGAGGCAACACCAAGAACTACTATGAGGTCGAGAACAGTTATCTCAACTGTGTGATGGACCGGCGAACCGGAATCCCGATCAGCCTGTCGACCGTGTATCTGCTCATTGGAAAGCGGTTGTGCCTGCCGGTGCAGGGGATCGGCATGCCGGGCCACTTCCTCGTCAAGTTCGACTCCGATCGGTATAAGATCTTCATCGATTGTTTCAACGGGGGCGCGCTGCTGACGGAAAAAAACTGCGCCCGTTTTCTGACGGAAGCCGGCTACGGCTTCGAAGACCGGTTTCTCCAGAAGAGTCCCACTCGCGCGATTCTCGCCCGCATGATCAAGAATCTCCTCGCCATCTACAACAAGCTCGATGAGCCGCTGAAAAAGACCCGACTGCCTCGCTTTATTGAAATCTTGGGATGTGAACAGCGAGAAGAAGGGCTGTAGCAGGATGCTGAAAAAGTCCGTCAGCTTCGTTCTCGCTTCGTTCAGATCCTCAACGTACCGCAGGGGTACGCCTCGGATCCTCATTCGCTGCGGCCTTGCTGGACGGGCTTTTTGAGCATCCTGCTCGTCTGTTCTCGCCAGCGAGCCTCTCTTGTACGTTCTAGAACGAACCACCGACGGTTCCTAGCTAAGCTTTGAGCTTGAGCAGGTCCCGCGCCATCCGAATGCGTCCTGAGAAATAGTTTCCCGCCTGTGCGCTCACGTCGTACCGTTCCGCAATCGGATAAAAATGGGACAGTACAAGCTGGTTGATGCCGGCTTCCTGTGCCACGCGGCCGCAGAGCCCGGCGTGGAGATGTCCTGCGCCCGGGCGGTTTTCCGGAAAGGAACAGTCCAGGATGGCGAGATCGGCCTCATGGCAGAGACGGACCAGGTTGTCGCAATAGAGGGAATCTCCAGAGTAGGTGGCGACGCGGTCCTGGTATTCGATGCGGTAGCCTACGCAATGCAGTCTGGGCGCATGGGTCACCGTCCCCGGTTTGATGCGGGTCTCGCCGAGGCGGAAGCTGCGATCGGAGACCTCTCGAATCGTAACGCGAAACGGTGCGCGGCTGAAGCTCGGGAAGGTGGTCATCATCGCGCGCATCAACTTGCCGGTGCCATGCGGACCGATCAGGGTCAACGGAGGTCTGGTGCCGCCCTGGTACTTACAGAAGATGACGGCATCGAAGAAGAAGGGAATGAAGTCGGCGAAGTGGTCGGCGTGGAAATGAGAAAACAAAATATGTGTAATCCGGTGTCGGTCGACCCCGCTGTTGATCAAGTTTGTGAGGGTGCGCGGGCCGAAATCGAGGAGAAACGTCTGGTCGGTTTGAACCAGGTACCCGGCGGCGGCGCGCGTGGGGTGCACGTTAGTCCCGGATCCCAGTACCGTGACCCGGATCATGCGGGCGGCTTCTCCTGAAAGCTCCGATGCAGGCGGCGGAGGAGCGTGCGCAATTGCTCCGCCTCGGCGGCGGTGAGCGCTCGTTCGAAGAATGGGCGTAGAAATGCGCTGTGAGCCGAAAATGTTTTCTTAAACAGGCGGTCGCCTTTCTCGGTCAGGCAGATGCGCGTACTTCGCCGGTCATCGGCGACCGGCGTGCGCCGAATCAACCCTTTATCCTCCAGACGATCCAACACGCCGGTCAGCGTCCCCTTCGTGACCAGGGTGGCGGTAGACAGTTCGGCGCAGGTCAGTCCTTTGGTATCGCCCAATGTGGCAATCACGTCGAATTGCGAGGGGGTCAGCTTCAACGAACGTACGTGACGGCTATCCGTGCGCCAAAAAGCGAGGTAGGTCTCGACCAACGGGCGCAGGACTTTGAGGTGCGGATCGTCTTTGAGGTCGGGTAATTCCATTGCGGGCGCAGCCTAGTCATCCCATCGGGTAGCTGTCAAGAGTCGGCTGCCCGAGGTTGCGTTGACGCCGCACAGATCGTCCCCCTATCATGTCGCCTGCCATGCCTCGTCACGCGCAATCCGGCCAAGCCAATCTGACCACGATTCTCCTCCTGCTGGGGCTTGTGGTGTCCGGTGTCTGGGTGTGGAAACGTTTGTCCCCGGACATGCAGGACCTCATCATCGACCAGGCGCTTCCTCTGGCCGCTCTGTCGCTTGCGGCACTGGCGGCGGTGTGGATCCTCATCGGAAAGATCGTCAAATGCCGGCGACGGAACCAGCAGCGGGCGAGGTTGATCAAGCTGTTCGAGAGCCATACTGCCTCCGATAAACGACTCAAGCTGGCATTCGCGGTGATCGAGGTGAACGAATACCGGCGAGCCGGGCTCGAGTCGATTGCGTCGCAGCTCCAGGAATTATTTGTGACGACCCTGAAGAGGGCGTTGGGAGACAAGCAACATCAGGTACGGGGGATGGCGGCAAGCCATCTGGGAGTGATCGGCGACGACGCGGCTGTGGCCCATCTCCTGGCGGCCTTGGAAGATGACCATGCCTATGTGCGATCCAGCGCGGCATTGGGCCTCGGTCGGTTGCGGGCCACCGCGGCCAAGGATAAGTTGGCTTATGTCAGCAAGGAAGACTGGGATCAAACGGTACGGAGTCGGGCACGCGAGGCGTTGGAACGTATTCGATGAGAAGGCAGCGTAGCGGGCAGAGCAGATGGTCGAACGATTACGCGGCCCATTCGAGCAGAACGATTTCAGGCGGGCAATTCAACCGCATGGGGATGACCGACCATCCGATCCCACGGTTCACGTAGAGCCGGTGGGTGCCTTTGGTATACATGCCGTTTGTCCGTCCATGGCAGCCCGGCGGCAACCAGAACGTGGGAATGGAGGGGATCCGCCACTGACCGGCATGGCTGTGTCCGCAGAGGGTCAAGTCCACGTGGTGTTCAGGTGCGAGCTGGTCCAGGATATTCGGCGCATGCGCCAGCACGAGAGTGAATCGACCCGCCCGTGCTGAGGGGATGCAACGGAGATCCGCGCGGTGCAGCGACGGATCGTCAAGCCCGACGAGAGCCAATTCGCCTGCGTCCATCGGCAGGAACGTGACTTGGTTGAGCAGGAGCGTGACCTTGCGTCGGTCGAATTGCTCGAGGAATTCGTCCACCCGGATGCCACTGTAGTGGTCGTGATTGCCGAGCGTGACGAAGACCGGTGCGAGACGCCGGAGTTCCGTCAGAAAGCGAAGCATATGCGGCAGGCCGTCGCGGACGTTCAAGAGGTCGCCGGTGATAAAGATCCAATCCGGTCTCAGGTCGGCGACGGTGCGGACGAGCGCCCGGTGTCTGGGGCGATAACGGTCCAGATGGAGGTCGCTGAGATGCACGGCTCGCCGTCCCGCCAGTGGAGCATGGATGAGGGAGAGGCGAGTGATAGCCGGTGCCGACAGCCCGATTTCGACTCCCGGCATTAAATTGAACAGATGATGAAAGGGGCGGCTGAGCCAGTGGCCGATCCAGACGCGCGTCAGCTCTTGCCACCGCATCAAGGTGGAGATCATTCCATCACTCGATTGAGATGGGCCTTGTCTGCGGTGGTGACGCGGTAGCCCTGGTCGTACAGTTTGCCCATGCCGGTCATCAGTGCTTCCATGCCCCGGGCTTCGTGCAGGGAGTCGAAGCTCAAGGTGAGGGAACGCAGATGAGCATCCGTTCCGAGTGACGGCTCAGAGGCCAGGTTCAGCGCCGTGAGCATGTCGTGGAGTTCGCGGGCGCTGTAGGTCGAATTGTCGTCGCCGTCGCCCACCAGGGCGAATTCGTAAAAGGTCAGGCTGAGGGAGAGAAACGCCTGGGTGCGTTGGAAGTCGCTGCGAACGGCGTCGATCCCGCCCGGATAACGTGTGCGGCAGTCGGAGCCTTCCCGCTCTGAAGAATCAGCGACGATCCATGGTGACGTGATCTGTCGGCTCCAGGCAATGTTCTGCACGGCGGGTGGAGCCGGCTTGTGCCGCTGCTGCTTGTAAAACCAGGTCATGCATTGACTGGCGACGGCAAAGGCCTGCTTGTCGGTGTCAGCCTGACGGTGGATGTGCTCGGTGAATCGGGCGAAGATATCGATGCCGTTCATCCGGGTCGCGGCCATGGATGAGGGGGCGAAGCCAGCCGTCAGCGCGCAGCACAACAGCCAGACAGTGCAGGAGATATGTCCAGATCGGGTCGACATCGGAATCGGCTACAGATCATTACAGGAGTCGTGGACGGCCTCGTTCGAGTATAACACGGGTCGGCCCTGTGCCTACCCAAATGTCAGCAATGGTGCCCGATGAGGCATGAGAAGGAAACCTATGCCGCCTCCGTCCTGGCTCGATGACACCGTGCCCTATTTGACGGCCTCGGTTCCCGCCCTCGGCGGCCGGATCCGCAGTACCCCGGATGATTTTTGTGTGGAGGAACGTCCACTGTATCTGCCTTGCGGGGCGGGTGAGCATCTGTATATTCGGGTAAAAAAACGGGGGCTATCCACGCCGGATCTCGTCTTGCGACTTGCCTCCCAACTCCACGTGAAGGCCCAAACTGTCGGGGTAGCCGGGTTGAAGGATGCGCAGGCCGTGACGACGCAAATGCTGTCGTTGCAAGGAGTCAAAGCGGATGCCGTCGCGGCACTCCCCACCGACGACCGGTTACTGACGCTGGACATCCTGGGGCGCCACCGCAATCGGCTTCGTAAGGGGCATCATGCGGGCAACCAGTTCCGTCTGGTGATCCGGGATGTTCGGGAACGCAGCGAAGACGACCTGCAGCAGTTGTTCGATGAACTCCTGCGGCGGGGCGTTCCCAATTATTTCGGTCCGCAACGGCAAGGGCGGTCGGGGACGAATTTTCAATTGGGTGCCGAGTTGCTCCAGGACGCGGCCCGTCGGAACAAGATGCCTCGCAACAAACGCATCTGGTTCATGAATGCCTACCAGTCCCATGTGTTCAATCGCATCGTCGCCAAACGGATCGAGAGCATCGACCGGGTGTTTCTGGGCGACTGGGCGATGAAATCGGACAACGGCGCCTGTTTTCCTGTGGAGCAACCGGAGGTCGAGCAGCCGCGTGCCGACCGGTTTGAGATCAGTCCGACCGGACCGCTCTTCGGTTCCCGCGCGCCCTGGGCGACGGGAGTCCCGGGTGACATCGAACAGGCCGTGGCGGCTGAGCTGGGCACCACGCCGGAACTCCTGTCGAAAGCCGGCGCCGAATGCGGATTCCGCGGGGAACGGAGAGCCCTGCGCGTCCGTCTCAACGACCTGTCCTGGTCCTTGGAGGGGACGGTGCTGACCCTTGGCTTCTGGCTCCCTCCCGGTTCCTACGCCACGAGCGTCTTGCGTGAAGTGGTCAAGAATAGCGACTGACCCTCGCGCCTCATTCCTCCCGGTAGATGGTAGAATTCATAGAGTCAAGCATGTTCCCTTCGGGCGCCTTCCGCTCCGGCGCCGGCACGAGTCGTGAGAGGTCCGTCATGACCGCATCGCAAGAGACCGTTTTCCTGCAGGGCCACATTATCGATTCATTGATTCTGGCCAAAGTTCTGGACACGATCCTGATGATGGGCGGCACCTTCGATCTGCAGGACGTGAAGATCGGTGCGACCAGGGATGCCTCCTCCCAGGCGCGGATTGTCGTGCGAGCGCCGTCCGGCCGCCTGTTGGCCGAGATTCTCAGGGCCATCCAACCGCACGGCGCCGCCATTGAGCGGGAAGCGGACTGTCGTTTTGAGCCGGCACCGGCTCCGGGAGTGTTTCCTGAACAGTTTTATGCGACGACACATTTACCGACTCAGATTCGTCTCGATGGCGAGTGGGTGGAGGTGGAGGGCATGGAAATGGACCTTGGCATATGTGTCGATCCGGCCAAGGCCCGCGCCAGGACCGTTCCCATGGGGACGGTGGCAGCCGGCGACCTCATCGTGACCGGGCGGGAGGGAATCAGGGTCACACCCCTCGCTCGTCCCGCAGAGCGTGACGTGTTCGGATTTATGGAATCGCTGGTCTCATCGGAGCGGCCGCATCGCCCTGTCATTGCCGACATCGCCCAACGCCTGCAGAAGTTGCGGGAATGGCATCGACAGGGGCGCGCCGGAGCCAAGGTGCTCTTTGCCGGCGGCCCGGCGATCGTGCACGCCGGGGGGCGAGAGGCCCTGGCCTGGTTGATCGAGTCCGGGTACATACAGGTCTTGTTCTGCGGCAATGCCTTGGCTGCGCACGATATGGAAGCCGCGCTCTACGGCACGTCGCTCGGGTACGGGCTGACGGCCGGCCGCTCCGTGCCGCACGGGCATGAGCATCACCTGCGTACCATCAATCGCATTCGCGCCCTCGGTAGCATCGAGCAGGCGGTGCGATCCGGAGTCATCACCGGCGGAATCGTGGCCGCCTGTGTGCGACAGGATGTGAAGCTGGTGATGGCCGGCACCATTCGCGACGACGGCCCCTTGCCCGGCGTGCTCACGGACTCCATGGAAGCCCAGCAGGCCATGCGGGCGGAAATCCAAGGGGTCGGGCTCGCCCTCTTGGTGGCATCCACACTCCACGCGATCGCGACCGGCAATTTGTTGCCGGCGTCTGTGCCCACGGTGTGCGTCGATGTGAACCCGGCGGTACCGACGAAATTAGCCGACCGTGGCAGTTTCCAAGCCGTCGGCCTCGTCATGGATGCCGCCTCCTTTCTCACAGAACTCGCGCGTGAACTCGGGTGGCGTCCATGAGTCGGCTCCTCGTGTGCCCGCCCGATTATTTTCAGATCGATTACGAGATCAATCCCTGGATGCGGCGGGAAAACGGTGTGAATCCGACGCGTGCGGTCCGGCAATGGCAGGCGCTGATGACCGTGCTGCAACAAGATGTCGGTGTCGGGCTGGAGCGGATGCAGCCTGTTCAGGGGCTGCCGGATCTGGTGTTTACGGCCAATGCGGGAGTCGTTGTCGGGCGTCGAGCGTTGGTGAGCCGCTTTCGCTACCCGGAGCGACAACGGGAGGAAGCGTACTTTGCGCGATGGTTCCGTGATCGCGGGTACGAAGTATTGACGCTTGACCCGTCCCGGTATTTCGAAGGAGCCGGCGATCTGCTGGGATTTCCGGACACCTGGTTTGGCGGTTATCGTCAACGGTCCGATATCCGTGCGTTTCCGAAGTTAAGCGAGATCTTCCAGCGGGAAATCATTCCTCTCGAATTGATCGACAGCCGCTTCTATCACCTCGATACCTGTTTTTGTCCGCTCAGCGGCGGTGACCTGCTCTATCTCCCCTCGGCCTTCGATGCCTATGGCCGGGCTGCCATTGCGGAACGGGTCACTGAAGATCGTCGGCTCGCAGTGCCTGAAGAGGAAGCGCTCAGATTTGCCTGCAATGCGGTCTGCGTCGGTAAACAAGTTGTGATCCCGGCCGGTTGCCCTTTCACGACGAAGCTCCTCGAAGATCGAGGCTATCGCACCCATCCTGTCCAACTGGACGAATTCATGAAATCGGGCGGCGCAGCCAAATGCCTGACTCTCGCCCTGGATTGAGATCAACCGTCATTGGTCAAGTGCAATGGTGACCGGAATGACAGTCTATTCACGGTTGACGCGTGGCGTCTGACGATGGACCGGCTATTGTCTCGTGCGGAATAGAAACGACAAATACAGGCCTGCGATGGCGGTCGTGGTGAGCTCGATCGTGAGCAACAGCCGGCTGACGATGGCATCCGGTTGCGGCGGGGAGAGAATGAAATGAAACCCGAGAAAGGCAGCCGGTTGCGAGGGCGGAGTTTCCCAGGGGGGCATCACGAGAGAGACAATCAGTACCGTGACCATGCCATAAAGAATGTTCAGATTCAGTTGTTCTCTGGCGGAGTCGGGAGTGGGTGACGCGCTGGGTCGGTCGGCGCTGCCCGCAACACTCGCTCCGCACTGAGTACAGTAGCGATTGATTTCGGGCAGCGCACGTCCGCAGGTAGGACAGGGTTTCATGACAGTCGTTCCAGATGAAGTGTGCAGCCTAACGCGGCAGCGGCAGAATTTCCAGTGGCGATAGAGAGGATCGTTTCGTTGACAGCTTTCAAAGCCCCTTCCTATAATCCGCCTCCATGAAGTCCGCGTACTACATTCCGACTGCCGCCGCGCTCGACCAGGTCATGGTGGTGGGGCAGTGATGGAGCAGCGGACCATCAAGCATGTGGCAGTCATCGGCGCCGGGGCCTGGGGGACGGCGTTGGCCCGGCATCTGGCTGAAAAACAGATTCCTGTCTGCCTCTGGGCACATGAACCGGAGGTCGTTCAGGCGATCCAGCTCAGGCGCGACAATACCGTGTACCTTCCGGGCGTGTTGCTTCCGCCGACCCTTTCCGTAACGAATGTCTTAGCCGACGCCATCGCGGGCGCTGATTGCCTGATTTTTGCGGTGCCCTCGCATGTGGCGAGAACGGTGCTGAGCCGGATTGCCGTCTTGCTGCCGCAGCCCATTCCGCTGGTCAGTGCGACCAAGGGGATCGAGGAAGAGACGCTTGCGCTCGTGACGCAGGTCATGCAGGCGGTGCTGCCTGCGCATATGCAGGGTTCATTGTTGGTCCTGTCAGGACCGAGTTTTGCCAGTGAGGTCAGTCGAGGGAAACCGACGGCGCTCTGTCTTGCCGGGCAGGATGCCGGTGTCGTCAAGGCGATTCAGGCGTTGTTCATGACGCCGAACTTTCGCGTCTATGCGGACAATGACTTGATCGGCGTGCAACTCGGCGGTGCCCTGAAAAACGTGATGGCCCTGGCTGCCGGTGTCGTCGATGGGCTTGAACTCGGGCATAACGCCCGCGCGGCGCTCATCACCCGCGGCCTGGCCGAAATGATCAGGCTGGGTGTCGCGATGGGCGCCGATCCACGAACCTTCTATGGTCTCTCAGGGGTCGGAGATCTCATTCTGACCTGCACCGGGCCCTTGAGTCGCAATCATTCGGTCGGGGCGCGGTTGGGAAAAGGCGAACGTTTAGAGGGGATTCTTGCGAGCATGCAGGCCGTGGCGGAAGGCGTGCGCACGGCGAAGGCGGCGCTGGATCTCGCCCTGCGCTGTGGTGTGGATATGCCGATCGTGCGGGAAGTAAATGCCGTGCTCTTTGCCGACAAGTCCTGTCGCCAGGCGGTCGGTGATCTCATGGAGCGCGAAGCCAAGGGGGAGAAGAGCCCGTCATGAATCAGGACCAGCTGCAGGCGTTGCTCACGAAGGTTGAGCAGGGCGCTCTTGCGGTGCCGGATGCGCTTCACCGGTTACGCACACTGCCGTATGAAAACTTAGGATTTGCTTCGCTCGATCACCATCGCGCGCTGCGCCAGGGGTTTCCGGAAGTCATTTTTTGCGAAGGCAAGACAGTCTCACAAGCGGTGGCCATCGCGAAGACGCTCTTGCGGAAGAACAACGCGTTGCTGGCGACTCGGGTAGAGCCCTCGGTTGCACGGGCGCTCCTGCGCGTGAGCAAACGGGCTGTCTACCATGAAGCGGCGCGGGTCGTCGCCATTGCTCCGCCCAAGTTGAAGCGGCGCGGGTCCGTGTTGATCGTCACCGCCGGCACCGCCGATATTCCCGTGGCGGAAGAAGCGCGGGTGACGGCCGATATCATGGGGAGCAAGACCGACACGATGTACGATGTGGGAGTGGCCGGCTTGCATCGCCTGCTGGGGCAGCAGGAGCGCTTGCATGAAGCGCGGGCGCTCGTCGTGGTGGCCGGCATGGACGGCGTGCTTCCAAGCGTCGTCGGCGGGCTGGTGCGGCAACCGGTGATTGCGGTGCCGACGAGCCGGGGCTATGGCGCGCACTTCGGTGGGTTGGCCGCATTGTTGACCATGTTGAATTCCTGCGCAGCCGGAGTCGGGGTCATGAACATCGACAACGGTTTCGGAGCCGGCTGCCTCGCGCATCGAATCAACATGGTGGGGGAAGCGTAATCTGAAGGATTGATAGTAGAGCCGCCGGTCGGGGCTCTGCGTTCGACGGCTTAGTTTTTCACGACAAACTTGCCGCGTTTGGGCCACGACAACATCTGCGTGCGTTGGCCCTTCTCGCCGTTGCTCAGTAATTTGACCCGCACTTCATATTCATAGGCCCCAACCGGCACCTGCTGCTTGTTGTGGTCCAGCCCGTCCCACTCCAGATCTACCTGTACATGTTTCTGCGGTGTGTCTCCGGCGGCGCTGGTCGCTGTCTGCGCATGTTCATTCACCGGCTGCCGGATCGAGAGGAAGCGGAGCGAGGTCATGGAGGAGGAGGTGACCAGGGCGGACACCTCCAGCATCAATTGTTCATCGACTTCCTTGGGCAGTTGCACGGTCGCGATGAAATGAAAGGGCCCGTCTTGCGGGCGGTAGGGCATCGGCGCGGCATGCAGCGAGAGAATTTTCAGGTCCGGCTCCGGGCGCGGGACGCTGCTCTTGCCCTTGGTTTTGGCCAACGCATCCATGGGATGTCCTCCCAGCAGAAGGGCCGCACCTAAGAGAAACAGGAGGCCGAGTCGTACGGCACGCAATGCGCGAAGGACAATCGTAGAGCTGAATGGTGTGGCATTGATCATGGTGTTGAAGTCGCAGCGTGTGGGCCGGTGGTCCGATGGAATGCGTCTCTTGATTGGGGATAACACAGCATCGAAGGGCTGTCAATGAACGAGCGGAATGATTGCTGTCTGGATGCGGCTCCGGTAAG
Source organism: uncultured Nitrospira sp. (assembly GCA_902500715.1). Lineage (GTDB taxonomy): Bacteria > Nitrospirota > Nitrospiria > Nitrospirales > Nitrospiraceae > Nitrospira_A. The sequence continues at coordinate 15,382 of CABVRO010000062.1, forward strand.
ATGCCGCTCGCTCGCAGTGGATGATGAATCGTAGGAGTGACGTGGCCACACATCTTCATTTCGACTGTTTCTCCGGCATCAGCGGCGACATGACCTTGGGAGCGCTGGTCGATGCGGGATTGCCGTTTAAAGATCTCGTGCGCGGGCTGGCCTTGCTGGGGATCGAGGGGTTTCGCCTGACGCGGAAACGGGTCGAGCGCGGGGCCCTCACGGCCACTAAAGTCGATGTGCTCGTCGAGAAGGGCTTTCGCGCGCCGTTAACCCTGGCGCAGATCAAGCGGATTCTGCTGAAGAGTGGCCTGCCCTCGGTGGTGAAAGAACGGAGTCAGGCCGTGTTCGATGTGCTGGCTCACGCCGAGGGGAAAGCCCATGGCGTCGAACCCTCGCATGTGCATTTTCACGAAGTCGGCGTGATCGATTCGTTTGTCGATGTGGTCGGCGGGGTCCTGGGGCTCCATCTCCTGGGGGTGCAGCGCGTGACGGCCTCCGCGATCAATGTGGGATCGGGCACCCTCATGTCGGCACACGGATCGTTGCCTGTGCCGGGACCGGCCGTGGCCGCGCTGGCGGTCGGCCTGCCTATCTATGCCGGGGGGCCTGAGCGGGAACTGGCGACTCCGACCGGAGTCGCGCTGGTGCGAACCCTGGCGACAGAATTCGGTCGCTTGCCTCATATGCAGGTGCGCCGGGTGGGGTATGGGGCTGGAACCGCCGATCCGGCGCATTGGCCGAATGTGTTACGAGTGTTCGTCGGTGAAGAACCGGCCGCCGCAGGTTCGGTGGAAACCATCGTTGAACTTCAGACGAACATCGACGACTTGAATCCGCAGGTCTACGAGACCGTGTTCGATCGGGTGTTTGCTGCGGGAGCCGTGGATGCGACCTTGGCACCGGTCACGATGAAAAAAGGCCGTCCCGGGAATGTCCTTTCCGTGCTGGCTCCCCAGGAGAAGGTAGAGGCCGTGCTGGCCGTGTTGTTCGCCGACACGACGGCGCTCGGGATCAGGACCCATGAGGTGCAGCGACGGGTGCTGCCACGACGATTTGTCCCGGTACAGGTCCATGGCCACGATGTGCGCATCAAGGTTGCAGACTCCCAACCGGGTCGGAGCAAGGCTGCTCCTGAGTATGAGGATTGTAAACGGATTGCCGAACAGAGCGGCCGTCCGGTGAAAGACATCTTGGAAGAGGCCATGCTGGCCTATCGGCGCACGGCAGGACATGGGAAGAAGGAAAAAGGGAGCAGGTGAACGCAGAAACTGCCGCCGTTGTCTTCTTGTTTGAAGTGTCTTCCTCGCGAGGCCTCCAGTGACGATCCTGTTTTATGTGGGGTTGTTTGTGGCCTCGGTCGTCATCACCCTCGCCGGGTGCCACCTTTTTACGAACGGCATTGAATGGCTCGGCAAGCGTCTCAACATTTCTGAAGGCGCGGTCGGGAGCGTCTTCGCGGCGGTCGGGACGACCCTTCCGGAGACGTCGATTCCGATCATCGCGATTTTTTTCGGGGCCGGGCGAGAGCAGATGGAGGTCGGTCTGGGTGCCATTCTCGGGGCGCCGTTCATGCTCAGCACGCTGGTCCTGCCGATTCTATCCTTGTTGTTACTGCTCTACGCCAAGCTCGGTAAGCGGACGGCCATCTTTAAGCTGAACTACGGCGAAGTCCGCGTCGATATCGGCTTCTTTCTCGTCAGTTATGCGCTGGCGCTGACCTGCGCGGTCATCCCCTCCAAGCTCTTTCACGTGGTGGTCGCGGTCGTGCTGCTGGGCATGTACGTCTATTACATGAAGCTCAAGTTCTCGGCCGAAGATGAAGAAGGTGAGGAGGGTGGTGAACCGGAGCCGCTGTTGTTCGCCCGCCGGTCCTCCCGTCCGTCGTATCTGGTGATCGGCGCGCAGGGAATCGTGGGTTTGTTGGGTCTGGTCGGTGGAGCCCATCTGTTCGTGACGGCCGCGAATTCCATTTCAGCGGAAATGCAGGTCTCTCCGCTCATCCTCGCGTTGCTGATCGCTCCGCTGGCCACTGAGTTGCCGGAAATGTCGAACAGCTTTCTCTGGTTGTACCGGAAGAAGGATCGGCTGGCGGTCGGAAATGTCACCGGCGCGATGGTGTTTCAGGGCTCGATTCCCGTCTCTGTCGGATTGCTCGGCACCGAATGGACATTAGGGCCGACGGCGCTGGCGACCATGGTGCTTGCCGTAATTGCCATGGGCTTGAGTTTACTGCAGGCAGTCTTGTCCGGGCACTGGCGGCCCTGGTTGCTCAGCGGTAGTGCGCTGCTGTACCTTGGGTACACCCTCTTCTTGTATACGCATGGCTCTTAAACGTACGACCAAAGCAGCGCGTCCTGTCCTGGGTCTCACAATGGGAGATCCGGCCGGGATCGGACCGGAAGTCATCGCCAAAGCCTTGGCCGATAGGGCTCTGACGCGCCTCTGCACTCCCGTTGTCGTCGGCTCCCGTCAAGTCATGGAGCGGACGATCGCCTGGTTGAAATTGCCCTTGCACGTGGTGGCCTTCAATCCGTCGAATGGCCTGCGGTTGAAGCCCGGGCAGGTGGCCGTGGCGGACCCGTTGGAAAGTCCGTTATCGAAATTTCGTATGGGTGCCGCTACAGCGGTGACGGGTGCAGCCTCCATCGCATTCATCAAGGAAGCGGTGACGCTGGCGCAGGCGGGGAGTCTGGGCGGGATCGTCACGGCCCCCATCAACAAAGAAGCCATGAACATGGCCGGTTTTCATTACCCGGGGCATACGGAGTTGCTGGCAGATCTGACCAAGACCACAGAGTTCGGGATGATGATTGTCGGCGGGCCGCTCAAAATCATGTTCACCACCACCCATGTGGCGATCAATGCCCTGTCCCCGCTGCTGACCACGGAACGGATCAGCAAGGCCATCCGCCTCGCGCATCTCGGGTTGACGAAGTATTTCGGCATTGCGCGTCCCAGGATCGGCGTGGCGGCGTTGAATCCGCACGCAGGAGAGCATGGGCTGTTCGGCAACGAGGAATCGACCAGCATCGCACCGGCCGTCAAGCTAGCCAGGGCAGCGGGTATCAAGGCCAGCGATCCGCTTCCGGCCGATACCCTGTTCGGAAAGGCCGCCCGCGGCGACTACGATGGCGTGGTGGCGATGTATCATGATCAAGGGCTTATTCCCTTGAAGCTGGTCGCATTCGGAACCTGTGTAAACCTGACCGTGGGATTGCCGATTATCCGGACTTCAGTGGATCATGGAACGGCCTACGACATCGCCGGCAAAGGAGTTGCCGAGCATGGAAGCCTGCTGGAAGCCGTGAAGGTGGCGGCCCGCCTGGCTCAATCCTGGTCCACGGGGACCAAATCGTTCCGATAGGAAAGAGAGGGGGAATACGTTCATGGCAGAGACAGGACTTTCCGCGGCGACGATGATCGATCAGCTGGTGAAGGAATTGGATGCGATTGCGACAAGGGCCATTCAGGACTTCAATACCACCTTGGGCACTGAACGTATGGGGCAGTGGAAGATTCGTACGGTGGCTCTGCTCCGGCAGCATGCCGGACAAAATGCAGCCGATGAGTTGGCGCGCAAAACACCGGGCATGTCGTTCACCAACGATCTGATCGAAGAGTTCACCGACGAGGTGGAAAGTTATCGCTCCTACCTCATCGCGCTCGCCAAACGCATTCGTGCGGCGGCCCCTCCAGCCGCCGGCTAGCAGGATGCGCAAAAAGTCCGCCAGCGGCGTTCTCGCATCGCTCAGAAGCTCACCGTACCGCCCTCGTACGATTCGCTTCCTCGCTCGCTGCGGCCTTGCTGGACGGCCTTTTTTCGCATCCTGCGGCGATTCTTCCGCCGACACGGCAGGTGCGCTGATCGCGACGTATGATGCAAACAATGAGCTTTACAGGAGCCTGCTAGAAAGCTGCGCGAGATGATGGCTCCCTCCTTTCCTCCAGCCCTGAAACGGCTCGGTCAGAATTTCCTTATCGATCCGAACATTATCCGCAAGATCGTGTCGCTGGCGGCGCTCGGCCCAAAGGACACGGTCTTGGAGATCGGACCGGGGCGAGGCGCCCTGACCGCCGGCTTGTGCGCCGAAGCAGGACGCGTCATTGCGGTTGAGATCGATCCGCAATTGCAGCCCCATCTTCAGGAGACTCTCGGGCATTGCCTCAACCTGGACCTTCGGATCGGGGACGCGCTCGCTTTTCCCTTTGGGACCTTGCCGCCGCACACGGTGGTAGTGGCGAACCTTCCCTATTACGTCTCGACACCGATCCTCTTCGCGCTGCTCGATGCGCGGGCCCGTCTCGATCGTCTGGTGCTCATGCTGCAGACGGAAGTGGCGCTCAGACTGGCGGCCAAGCCGAACAGCGAGGACTACGGGGTGCTGTCGGTGTTGACCCAGGAGGCGGCCGAGGTGGAACTGGCCTTTCGTGTATCTGCGAATTGTTTCCGTCCCCGTCCGAC
>CABVRO010000063.1 GCA_902500715.1 uncultured Nitrospira sp.
GAAGCTGCCATCTTACTCTAGTTTAGAAGTGCCGTCGTTTTCCGGGGAGACGTCAGCACAATAGTTACCCTAGCCAGGAGGTTCCCATGCGCCAGTCGAAGTTCACCGAAACGCAAATTGTGTCGATTCTGAAAGAGGCCGACGCCGGCCGGCCGGTCAATGAGATCTGGCGACACTACGGCATCAGCTCCGCCACCTACTACAAGTGGAAGGCCAAGTACGGCGGGCTAGAGGCGTCGGATGTGAAGCGCCTCAAAGAGCTGGAGCACGAGAACAGCCGGCTCAAACGGATGTATGCCGATCTGTCGTTGGAGAATCTAGCCCTGAAGGATGTCATCGCAAAAAAGCTCTAGGGCCTGCTGAACGGCGGGAGGTCGTCACGCATCTCGTGACGGTGAACGGTCTTCCGGTTCAGCGGGCCTGTCGGGCAGTGGGATTGCATGGGCCACGTACTATCGGCCGCTCGTGGATTGGGCCCGGCGGGATGCGCCGGTGATCGCGGCGTTGACCACGCTCGTGGCGGCCAAGAGTCAGTGGGGATTCTGGAAGTGTTGTGATCGACTCCGGCTGGATGGGCGTCTCTGGAACCATAAGCGCCTCTGGCGGGTGTACTGTCAGTTGCGGCTGAATTTGCCACGGCGGGCCAAGAAGCGGCTTCCGGTTCGCCTCCGCCAACCGCTGGCCGTGCTGCCCCAGCCGAATACGACCTGGGCTGTGGACTTCATGAGCGACACGCTCTATGGCGGCCGCCGATTTCGCACCTTAAATGCGCTAGACGAAGGCGTGCGGGAAGGCTTGGCGATCGAAGTCGACACGTCGCTGCCCGCGGATCGGGTGATTCGCGTGTTGGAGCAAGTGGTGGCCTGGCGCGGACGACCGCAGGCCATTCGGCTCGACAATGGCCCGGAACTGATTGCAGAGCGCTTTATGACCTGGTGTGCCGACCGCGGGATTGAGCTGCGGTACATCCAACCCGGAAAACCGGATCAGAATGCCTTCATCGAGCGGTTCAATCGAACATACCGCACCGAAGTCCTCAATGCCTATGTGTTCGAGTCACTCGATCAGGTCCGGGAGATCACCGCGGAATGGTTGCAGAGTTACAACGAGGAGCGGCCCCATGACGCGCTGGCGGGGCTTCTGTAGTGCTCCCCTGAAATCAAGCCACCTGGGTTACTTGTTGCGCTCGATATTGAACCGGGCTCCGATAGCCCAAGGCCTGATGCGGGCCCTCTTGGTTGTACCACCGCATCCACGCCCGAATGACGCGTCGTGCGTCCTCAAACGTCTGAAACACGTGCTGCCAGACGCATTCTTCTTTGAGACTGCGGAAAAACCGTTCGATGATCCCATTCTGTTCTGGCGTATACGGCGTGATGAATTCCTGCTGCAGCCGATAGTCTCGACAGGCTTGCCGAAACCGGCGACTCTGGAAGATCAGACCATTGTCACTGCGCAACACCGGCGCCCCCACGGGACGCAGCGTCCCGAACCGGGCGAGACAGGCGGCTTCGACGGCGCGTTCCGCCTCCTTCGCCCGACTTCGCAAGGCGAACTCGTAGCCGATGACCTCCCGATCATGACAGTCGATCACCGCCGCCAGATGCGCCCAGCCGTCTTGGCCGCACGGGATATGCGTCACATCCATGGCCCACCGTTCATTGCTGCGACTCGCCCGACTGATCCAGCCCTGTACACGAGGACGCGGGGTGGCGACGCGTTGATGCACGAACCAGCCCTTCTGCTTCAGCACCCGATAGACCGCTTTGCGATTCACGAGAAGCCCGTCCTGGCAGCACAACAACACTCGCAGGCGGCGATAGCCAAACGTGGGATGCTGCTGGATCAGCTGCCGCAGCCGCTCGACCCACGGCGGATCAGCCCTCCGGCCTCGCCGCTCCGGGGCGGCCGGCCGATGCAAGCCGGCTCGACTGACGCCGAGCACCTGACAGCTTCGTCGTTCCGAGACACCCGGCAGCGTGACTCTCACGCGTCGGATGTCTTCCGGTCCAAAGGGTAGGGCTTCAAGGCCTCCCGTAAAATATCGTTGTCGAGGACCAGATCCCCGATCTTCTGTTTCAGCTTCTTGATCTGCTCGTCCTTCACCGCCTCTTCGTCTCGTGGCCGGCTCCGCAGCGCGTTCTCCGCACCGAGCAGAAACTTCTCCCGCCAGTCGTCCACTTCGGCCACGGTCAGCCCATGCGTCCGGGCCGCTTCGGCGACTGAGGTCTCTCCCTTCAGAATACTCACGACCAACGCGACGCGTCGTTTGGCCGTCCACCGCTCAATTGGTTCTGGGAATTCGGATGTCATCGCCACCTCCTTGGTCCACTCAGGACCATGTCTTGAAGGTGGTCTCATTTTCAAGGGGAGCATATATGGACCCATCCCGGCTGCCAAGGGAGTTCCAGCGGTGTGAACAAGGACGGACTGCGGGCATATATTCGGCCTCCATGCGAACTGCCGGGGGCAGTTCGGGCCGTGATGGAATGTGCGCTCTTTCGCCTTATCAGAATAGCGGCCTTCGATGGCCTGCTCCCCTTCCAGGGTTTGAAAGAGCTGGTCCGACCCTATCGCCATCAGCAGATCTCACCTTGTGCAGTGGCCAGTCGCAGCTCACTCCGCGTTGTTAGGCCGCTTGTTGATAAGAAGTGTCGTGGGCTAATAAGGCCCAGATGATCCGCGCGTTCTTATTGGCGACCGCCACGCCCGCCCGGTTGGTGCCTCGTTGCCGGCGTTTCTCGGCAATCCACCGACTGCGCGCATCCGACTTCGCCCCAGCCCGGACCACGACCGCTCGGGCGCCGTGAATGAGGAGCGTTCGCACATAGCGATCTCCACGTTTGCTGATGCCAAGCAAGCGTGACTTGCCGCCGCTGGAGCATTGCCGAGGCACAAGGCCGAGCCACGCTGCTAGGTGCCGGCCATTCTTAAAGGCCCGGGGATCGGCCACAGCCGCGATGATCGCCGTCGCCGTGAGTGGCCCGATCCCTTCAATGGCCGTCAATCGTTGGCAGCGCTCATCCTGGGCACAGTGTGCCTTGAGTTCGCGATCAACTGCGATCACCCGGGCATCCGCTGCTCGCAACTCTTCGTACAGAGTCGTAAAGGTCGTACGAGCGAGGGGCGTGAGGTCATTGCTCAGATCCTCGATGAGTCGAGGAAGGGCACGCCGTAAGGGGCTGACCTGCTTGGGAACAACCACTCCATACTCTGCCAACAGCCCACGAATCTGATTGACCAGTGCCGTGCGGGCCCCGATCAGGCGTCGCCGGATCCGATGCACATTTTGCAGGTCTTGCTGGGCAACGGTTTTGGGGGTCACGAAGCGCATGGTGGGACGGAGGACGGCCTCACAAATCGCCTCGGCATCATTGAAGTCATTCTTGTTACTCTTCACGTACGGTTTAACAAATTGCGGGCTGATCAAACGCACCTCGTGGCCCAACGCCTGCAACGTGCGACTCCAATAATTCGCGCCTCCACACACTTCCATCCCCACACGGCAGCGAGACAGATTGGCCATAAACTTGATTAAGGCTGCCCGGGAGAACCGTTTTTGGAACACCGGCCTCCCAGCGGCATCACGCCCATGCACGTGAAAAACGTTCTTGGCAATATCGATTCCCAGCGTCGTCAGGCTCATGGTGCCCTCCTTCGTGAAGTGGTGGACTCACATGACCACCACCATGCCAAAGTCAGAGGGATGGGTCCATTCCATTAGGATAAGACCTTGGCGCTGAAATGCAGCCAATACAGCTAAGCCGCAACCGCAACACCTGCAATCTTAAACGAAACAGCTTGTGCCAACGATGGCTGTAGCGGTTGCCCTCCACCAAACCAACCTTGCTCGTGTTGGCCTTTCATCGGCGCTAATCTTCTTCCTCGCGGCGCTGAATCATACCTCCAGTAATCTGCTTTTCTTCCGCGTACGCCCACAGCGCTCATCAGGCCATACCTCTCTACCGAATTTGGAGGAATGCTGGTCATTGGCCGGAGCCGTCGAATATGTGAGCGTCTATTTCGTACACCAACTCTTCGAAATTCTTTCTGGCGCCCCCTTGGGCCCCCGCTCCCTTCTTTAGAATCCCTACCACTGGGGAGATTGTCGCCCGGACGTTCTCAAGGTACACATGACAGGGTGTTGCCCACATTGACCCTGGCCATGCTGCTTGAGGTGAATGACCGTTCAGTTGGCGGTGCTGTGGGTCGGAAAGATAGACTGTCTTGGAGACATGCTGTATGCACGGACCTGCTTCGCGACCATGGTATGGCATCACGGCTCTGCTCCTCGTGATCACACTGTTGGCCGGATGCGCGTCACCGACGTTGCGACGGGCTGAGCGGTTGGCCGAAGACGGCGAGTGGGATAAGGCCGTGGCGGCCTACCGGGACGCCCTCAAGAGCGATCCGTTTGATGAAACCCTCAAAGAGAAACTCGAAGTCGCCAAGCAGCAAGCGGCGGTGGCTCACTATGCCAACGGCCGACGCGCCCTCGAAGAGCGTCGCATTGCGGAGGCCTTGACGGCATTCAAGACCGCGCTGGGGCTCGATCCCACGAAGGTGGAACATCATGCGGGGATGACCGACGCGCTGCGGTTGAAGGAAGCGAGCGATCAGCTGCAAACCGCCGATAAGCTGCGCAACCTCGGACGATCCGAAGAGGCGCTGACCGCCTACGAACGGGCCGTTGAACTCGACCCCAGTCTGACCCAAGCCCTCACCCATATCACCGACATCACGGCCCAGCAGCGGTCCACGAAAATGTTCGGGGGGTCCAGCCAGCCAATTTCGCTCCGGTTCCAAAATGCCAAACTCAAGGAAGTGTTCGAAATCGTCGCGCGAACAGCTGGTCTGAACGTGATTTTCGACAAGGACGTGCGGGACGAACCGATCACGATCTTTCTCAAGGAGATGGCATTCGATGATGCGCTGAACCTCATCCTGAACACCAACGGCATGGTGGCCCAGCGTGTGGCACCGGAGACGCTCCTGATCATGCCGAACAACAAACAGAAGCAGGCTCAGTATCAGGATCTCCTGATGCGGACCTACTATCTGAACAACGCCAAGGCCAAAGACGCGGTGAACTTGCTTCGCACGATGTTAGAGAGCAAGCACATCTATGTGGATGAGAAGGTCAATGCGATTGTGGTGCGGGATGAACCGGTGAAGTTGCAGATTGCGGAAAAGTTGCTGTTTGCCATCGATCGCCGTGAACCGGAGGTGGAACTCGATGTCGAAGTGCTGGAGGTCAATCGCACCAAGAGTCTGAAGTATGGCCTGAATTATGCGAAACAGGCCGGCAGTGGGTTGGTGCCGACGGGTGGCTCTGGCGGGATTTCCACGGCGACGACGCAGTTCACCTATCAACAGCTGACCTCGATTGGCCCCCAGAGTTATCTCTTTACCTTGCCGGCCAGTGTCATCTTGGATTTTTTTAAGCAAGAATCTGACGCGCAAACGCTGGCGTCGCCCAAGCTTCGGGTCATGAACAACAAGGCCGCCTCGATCAACGTCGGCGACAAACAACCGATCTTGCTCTCAACGACCAACGTGCTGCCCGGCCAGGCGGCGACCGGCGCCGTGCCGACGACCTCGACCGTGACCTCCATCGAGTTCAAGGATGTCGGCGTCAAACTGACCGTGGAACCTACGATCAATTTGATGAACGAAGTGATGATGAAGATCAAGGTAGAGGTCACTCGGCTGGGCGATCAGGTGACCCTGCAGGCGGCTCCGGAGATCAAACAGTTCAAATTCGGGACACGCACGGCTGAAACGGTCCTGATGTTAAAAGATGACGAAACCGTGATCTTAGCCGGCCTCATCCAAGACGAGAAGCGGAAGACCAAATCCACGATTCCGTTTATCGGCGATATCCCCATCCTGGGAGATATTCTGACCTCCAAGCAAGATGATCGTATCTCCACAGAAGTGGTGTTGACGATCACCCCGCGTGTGGTGCGGAACATGGATTTGCCATCCTCGGCCGCGCAGGCTTTTTGGTCCGGAACCGAAAATACCTTCGCCACCTCCCAACTCTATGCCCCGCAGGCCATTCCTGTGTCGCAAGCACCGGGCCGGAGTCAGCTGATGCATCCGACTCCCGCGCTGTCGGCAGCGGTGCAAGGCGGTGCTTCCGTGACGCCTCCTCAGGGGACCGCTGCCAGCGGGACCTCACCGAGTGCGGGTGCCATCTCGCCGCAAGGGTCCGCTTCGCCGTCAGGTGTTCCCTCGCTTCCGAGCGGTCAGGGGGCAGCTCCCGCCACTTCAGGGACTGTGGGAGGGGCGGTCGCTCGGGCGACAGGGCCTCTCATGCTTAAGCCCCTGGATGTCTCGACGGCCGTCGGGCAGGAGTGTCGCCTCGATCTGACGGCGTTGCATCTGGAGCAGGTGACCGACACCTCGGTGACCGTGACCTTTGATCCCACGAAGTTGGAGTTTCGGCGGGTCACGCCCGGAGCGGTTGCCTTAGCCTCTCGAACGGCGGACGGCCAGGTGATGCTGACGCTGCGTCGAGATGGGGTGGTCCCGCCGGGCGAAGGACTCCTCGCCATGCTGTTTTTTCAGGCCAAAGCGCCGGGGCAGTTTCCTGTAGACCTGCAGATCTTGCCCGGCAAAGCCGCTGCTCCCGGGACGGACGCTGTCGGCAGCAGCCGCGCCATCATTCGTGCGCGCTGAAGGGGACAATGATGCCGACACGCAAGCTGACGAATCAGGGATTTACGCTCGTGGAACTCATGATGGTCGTGACCATTGTGGGAATCCTGGCGACCTTGGCGATTCCCTCCTACCAGCACTCCGTCATCAAAGCGCGGGAGGGGACGTTACGGTATGACCTGGCCACTCTGCGCGATGTGTTGGACCAGTACCGGGCAGACAAGGGTGCCTACCCATCGGCACTGGGTGATTTGGTTCAGGTGGGGTATCTCAAGCGTATTCCCGTCGATCCCTTTACCCATTCGGACCAAACCTGGCAAGTGCTGGCCGACGAAGGGGACGGTGGCGGGATTGCCGATATCCATAGTGGGAGTCCCCTCGTGGGACCGGATGGCACCTCCTATAACACCTGGTAGGGTGATGCGTCCTACGGCGTCACATTTCACAGCGGCCGTCCTCCTCCTCGCCAGTGCGGCGATGGTGACCGGTTGCGCGGGGTCGCGCTCAGAGCGGGTTGCATCCGGTGAGACGCAAGAGCAGGTCATGGCCGTGGCACGGGAACGTGAAGCGGAACTCTCGGCGCTCCGAGCGGAGATGGCGGCCACGCGGATTGCCGCCGCCAAGAAGGAAGCCGAATTGATGGAACTGCGTGCCCTCGTGGCGCAACTCCGGCAAGAACAGACGGAGAACCACCAGCGACTGCTTGAATTGCGACAGACCGTTGAGGTGCGTCAGGCCGAGACGAATGCGTTGAAGGCGGAGCGGGATCAATGGGTGGCGGCCAGGAACGACCAGTCGATCAAGGAGCTGAAAGACGGGTTACTGGTGCTCACGAAACAACTCGAAGACGTCCGACAGGGCAGCGGCCACACGTCGCCTCGCCCATCCGATAGCGGCTCAAGGCCTTCCTCGACTCTTCCCGCTGGACCAGCACGACGAGAGGGAAGGCCATCAGCGTCCGGCATCCTGCCATCACTGCTTCACACTACACCGACCGCTCAACCTCAGGTCACCGTCCTGGCGATCAGCGACGAACAGCCGACGGAGCCTGTCACACGTATTCGTGTACAGCGAGGGGACTCCCTGTCGAGTCTGGCTCGCGTCCACCAGACCTCGGTGGCCGCGATTCGACAGCTGAATCAGTTGACGCACGATGGGATCGCGATTGGGCAGGAACTTATCCTGCCATCCGCCAAGGGGTCATTCATGGACCGGGAGCGTTAGACGATGCCGACCGTGGTTCGACAGGCGACGTTGCTCGATGTTTTGGTGCGGCAAGGCCGTCTGACGACGGCTGAGGCTGAAGCGGCATCGGCGCAAGTATCAGGGCCTGAGCGGCAACTGCACGCCGTGTTGGTGGCGGACGGCACCATTTCAGACGTGCAATTGGCGCAGGCGCTCGCCGAACAATGTGGAGTACCCTATCAGTCGTTGCACGAGTTCCGGGTGGACTTCGAGGCCGTTCCGTTCATGCCGGTTGAGGTCATGCGGCAATTTGAGTGCGTGCCGATGGGCGAGGAAGAAGGCGTTCTCGTGCTGGCCTTGGCTGATCCCACCGATGTGCGACGACTGGATCACGTCGAGCGCGCGGTGGGGCGGGCCTGCCGAATTGTCGTCGCCCCGCGCTCCGCCATTGTTGCGTCGCTCCGCGAGAGCACACGGAATAGTCAGGTGGTGGCCAAAATCAAGGATGAGTTCCGGCCGATGTTGGTCCGCGAGAATGACGACGGCGAAGAAGTGCTGTCAGTCGACAAGGTGCAACGGGATCTGAGTCCGATTGTCCAACTCGTCGATACGATCATCCTCAATGCTCTGCAGAAGCGGGCCAGCGATATTCATCTCGAACCGGCTGACGGCGTCACGGAGATCAAATATCGCATCGACGGGGTGCTGTATCTGGCCATGGAGCCGTTAGATCTGCGGTTTCACAATCCACTCGTGTCGCGCATTAAAGTCATGTCGGATCTTGATATTGCAGAACGCCGGGTTCCGCAGGACGGGCGGTTTAAACTCCGCTTGGAGAAACGCACCATCGATTTTCGCATCTCCGTGATTCCGAGCGCGTTCGGCGAATCCGTCGTGATTCGTATTCTCGCCAAGGAGGAATTTGCCGCCAAACGGCAGGGGCTGCACCTCGATTCCCTCGGATTGAAGAAAGAAGATTTAGACCGGTTTCGCCGCGCCATCACGGCCTCCTACGGCATGGTCTTGGTGACAGGCCCGACCGGCAGCGGGAAGACGACGACACTCTATGCCGCGCTGAATGAAGTGAATACCAAGGAAGACAAGATCATCACGATTGAAGATCCCGTCGAATACCAATTGGCGGGGGTGGTGCAAATTCCGGTAAACGAGAAGAAAGGCCTCACGTTCGCCAAGGGATTGCGGTCCATTTTACGCCATGATCCGGACAAGATCATGGTGGGGGAGATTCGTGATGCGGAGACGGCGCAGATTGCCATCCAATCGGCCCTGACCGGCCACCTGGTGTTTTCCACGGTGCACGCCAACAACGCGTTTGATGTGATCGGGCGGTTCGTGAACATGGGGATCGAGCCGTATAACTTTGTCTCGTCGCTGAACTGCATCATGGCCCAACGGTTAGTCCGCACTATTTGTGAATCCTGTAAGGCTCCGCACCTTGTTTCTCAGGCGCAGTGTGAACAGTTAGGATTTGAGTATGAGCTCTTCAAGGATCGTCCCGTGTATGAGGGGAAAGGGTGTCTGGAGTGTCATGGGTTAGGCTACCGGGGGCGCCATGCCATCACAGAGTTCCTCCCCCTCACAGATCGCATTAGAGAATTGATGTTGGATCGGCGCCCGCCGTCCGAGATCAGGCGAGCGGCGGTCGAGCAGGGGATGACCGATTTGCGCCAGGCCGGGGTGGAGAAGGTCCGCCGTGGGGAGACGACCATGCGGGAAGTGAACCGGATGACGTTTCTGGGGTAACCGTATGAGACCGACACTCTTTCCCCTCCATCGCCCCCGTGTTGGGCTCAGCGTGTCCGCCACCAGCCTCAGCCTGGTTGCGCTTCGCCGGTCATGGTTCCGCAGACCCATCGTTGAGCAGGTGCGGGAACATCCCTTGCCCGGTGGTGTGCTGACGGTCTCCCCAACGGAACCACACCTGCAGGATCGGGAGGCGTTCACGAAGGCACTCTGTGCGCTGACGGACCGTGTGCACGAGCGAACAGTCGCCCTGAGTCTCCCGACTCAAGCGGTGCATCTGGGACTGTTTGCGTTCGACCGCTTCTCAGATGATCCGAAGGAACGCAACGCGCTGATCACGTGGCGGTTCCGCGAGGACCTCAACCTGACGATCGGTGACGCGCGAGTGATGATGCAGACCTACCCCAGCGAGACGACCACTCAGGTGCTGGCCATGGCGGTGCGCCAGTCGATCGTGGATCAATATGAGGAGGCCTGCGCCAGTGCGAGGCTCATCCCGGCCTCGATCGGCGTGTCGCTCATTCAGTTCTTGCGCCTGTACCGCACGCTCATGCAGGGCCACCGACGTTTCTGCGTGATGCAATGGACGGACGACGAATTCGTGTTGCTGATGGTGGAGCAGGGCAGGCCGGTGTTTCTGCGCACGCGATCGCTGATGCCGGGGACGCAGGATCTACGCCGCGAGCTCGTCGGGACCCTGCAATACCTCGCCGAACAATCAGCCGGTCTCAGTGAGGCCGGCGAGGCGCCCTGTCCCCTCTACCTCATCACGAGCCAATCCACCGAGGTGATTACGCAGCTGCTGGGAGGCGAGTTGACGGTGACCGTTCCTGGTCTTCGCGGCGGCTGGCAGATTGCGGTGGTGCCGCTCGGCTGGGAGAGGGTCCCTGCTCAGCTCGATGGTCGCGGGGGATCCTTCGCCGGGCTTTCCGCTCTGGCAAGCGTGGTGGGGGCATGAACATGCTGCGAAGCCTGACCTGGCCCTGCGCCTGGCGATCGACCACGAGCCGGCCACTCGTTTCGCGATCCGGATTCTCCATCACGCCGCTTGTGATTCGGCTGGTGTGCCTCCTGCAAGGGGTCGCGGTCGTTGTGGTGCTAGGGGCCTCAGCGCTCGCGGTGAGGTGGTGGCACGAGAGTGTGGTCATGGAGGACACGGCGATCCATCTGGATCGGGTGGTCGAACGTCTGCAGCACGCCAACGCCCGTCTGTCTGACGCTATGACCCGTGAGCAGCTCACGTTATCACCGGAGCAGATCGCGACCGTGAAGCGAGAGGTGGTCTTTGTGAATGAACTGACGGACAAGCGGGGCTTCTCCTGGTCGCGTCTCCTGGCCGACTTGGAAATGACCCTTCCGGCACACATGGCGCTTCACACCGTGCGCGTGAACTTCCACGATTCGACCGTGGCGCTCCATGGCTCGGCGGCGTCACTCCACGAGGTGCAGACCTTTATGGCACGGTTGGAGCAGCATGCAGCGTTTCGACAGGCCACCTTGGCAAGTCATCGTCTGGAGCATCCTGATACCCCGCAGGCTCATGCAGTGCACACCATTGAGGCGGAGCAGGCGCGATTACCGGTGGCGGGGAGAGTCGATTTTCAGTTGACCGTCAGCTATCGCCCGTTGTTCTAGGAGACCTTGATGGTGAAGGGATTGAGCCAACGAGGAGTCCCCGTTCTGAGCCGACTGTTGCTCGTCTCCCTCATCCCCCTCATGAGCCTGGTGACCCTGTCCTGCTTCACGGCCGCCGGCGTCTATTTCTCGACACATGTCTCTGCACAACAGCATCTGGCTGAAGCCGACATGGCGTATCAGACGGCGATACGAGAGCAGGCGACCCTGCGTTCCACTCGCAAAACGCAGGAGGAGCTGCGTGCGATCAAGGGACAGCTGGACGACGTCTGGCGCAGGCTCCCGACGGAGACCGAGTTTGCCTCCTTAGCGCTGGCGATTGCTGACCTCGGACGAACGGAGCGAGTGCATATTCCGGGGATGCAGTACGGGATGGAGCGGACAAAGGTCGCCGGGTTGCCGGTGAAGGGCTCCCTCTCGTTTTCCGTCACGGGACCGTATGCGGCCGTCTATCGGTTTATCCATCGGCTCGAATCCTCGGATTCCTATATCGTGATCGAAAGTCTGGATGCGAGTCGAAGTGCGAAGACTGCGCCGGCGGGCTCGGCAGACGTCGTGTTTCACGTCACGGTCGTGACCTTCTTGCGGCCGAATCCGCCAACAGGGAGGATGTCATGACACTTCCAAAGAACACGCTGATGTTGGGTGGGCTCATCGGGATCTGGGTGACGGTCGCGGTGGCCCAAATCAGCAATCTGCCGGAGTTACGGGAGGTGCCTCTCACCTATACGTCCGGCCAGCGCGCGATGAAGACCGCGAACCAGAATGGCACGGATCAAGAGCTCGCGTTGCGTCCGATGCGGATCGCGGCGGCGCAATTGCCGTCGTCCCCCACACGCAATATTTTTGATTCGGCGGCACCAATTACCGCAGAAAAGCGGGTCGCCAGGGTCGCGGTGCGCAAGAACGAGGTGCCTCCGCCCACACCAGCAGTGGTGGTGGCGATGCCGGTGGCGCCTCCCGTGCCGCCCATGCCCTCGCCCGAAGAATTGGCGGAACGGGCTGCACGGGCGGAAGCGGAACTTACCCGTCAGCGCCTGCGTGAGAACATGGCCCAGTATCGCTATCTTGGGTATCTGACTGGGCAAGGGGAGCAGCAAGCGTTCTTAAGCAAGGGCCAGGACATCTATATTATTCACCTCGGAGAGACCCTCGACGGTCAGTTTCAGGTCGCCTCGATCACGCCCACGACCGTCAAGATCCTCGCCGCTGAATCCAATGTCGAAACGACGATATTGCTGAAAGCCGAGTCGTCAGGAGAGCCTTCGTAAAGAATCGCCCATCGGTGCTCGTGCACGCTGTCATCTTATTATCCCGTCTGTCCTCTCAGGCCGCCTACCACCGCTAGGGCCGAATGGGCCTAGCGTCTCGCTACTTGTCTCGATCCGTATTGTGTGTGTCAAAAACGTTAAAACTATTCGCCACCACGATAGTGGTGTGGTAGTTAGTCATACGTACGCCAGTCCCTCGCGTGCTTCGCGCACCTGTTCCCCTGCTGTTCACCACTGACCAAGGATCGTCGATGACCCACCCGTTTGTCCGAACCGGCCTGCTGTGTCGAGTTATGGTGATCATGGTGCTGGCCGGCGTCGCTGGTCTGGTTCTCCCTGTTCGAGCCGCCCTGGCGCAATCCTCGACGATCACGCTGGAGGCTTATCTGCATGGGAGCGGGGGGACCGCCAATCCACCGATGCTCACGGCGGATCTGCTTCCCTCGCTCAGTTTAACAGCCAAGACCAAAGACTCCGCAACTCTCGCCTTCAGCGGCGGCAATCCCTGGTCAACCCTGGGCTCCTGGACTCCGCCGGCTGGCATCAACGGCAAAGCGACGCTCACGGCGCTCACGCAGGCTCGGCTGTGGCTGGGCTTCAAGAGCAGCGGGGATGTCGGCGGCAAGGTCGATGTCCTGGTGGAGGTGCTGGTCAACGGGCAGGTGTTGAGCTCCGGCCTGACGCGCTGTGTGAGCACCCTCACAGCCTCTGCCGGCACCGCGCGAGAGATCAGTCTGGCCCTGGGCAGTATCCCATCAACGCCTCTTGATACGTTGACACAAACTCTGGCGGTTCGGGTGTCCACTCGTATGGGGACCACGGCGAGTAATGCCGCCTGCGGAACGAAAGCCGGCGTCACCGGCGTCCGGATCTTCTTCGATGCGCTGACCCGTCCCAGCCGCCTTGGCGTGACGATCGCGCTGCCGCCACCGAGACCGATCGTGCTGCTCCCCAATCCAAAAACGATTCGTGCGGGATCGACCAGTCCCGTGCTGGCGGTCCTGTTCCCGGTCCCCCTCCAAGCGACGACTCTTTCGGTGGTGAGTACCGCGACGAGCATTGCCACCGTGCCCAGTAGCGTCCCTGTCGGCACCGGCCAGACTTTTGTGTCCATTCCGGTCACCGGCGTCAGCGCCGGCACTACCCAGATCAAAGCGACCCTCAACAACACGACCATCAGCAGCACCGTTCGCGTGGTGGGCGGGGTGGCGACCGTCAGTAGCCTCACGCCTTCGACCCTGAGTATCACCCAAGGAGGGAGTGGGCAACTAACCGTCTCCCTCAACGCCACCCAGGCGACGAATACCGTCGTGACCCTGAGCAGTTCCGCCGCCAGCATCGCGGCGGTTCCCGCGACGGTGACGGTGCCGGCCGGACAGGTGAGCACGTCCTTCAATGTGGCGGCCAACACCGCCGGGCAAGCGGATATCACCGCCACTCTCAACGGCACCACTGCGACCAGTCATGTCACGGTGACACCGGCGTTACCGACCGTGGTGTCCCTCACCCCACCGGTCAGCCAGCTGACGCTCGGCGCCACAAGTCCTTTAACGGTGACCCTCTCCGCGGCCCAAGTCGGTCCGACCACCGTGACGCTGACGGCCACGCCAAGTGGCGTCGTGACGGTGCCGACCTCCGTGATTGTCCCGGCCGGGCAGACGCAAGCCTCGTTCACCGTGACCTCGGTAGCCTTGGGCACGGCCATGGTCCGGGCCACGCTCGGTAGTTCATTGGCCGAAGCCGCTTTGGATGTGGTGCCTCCGATCGTCGCCTTGGTAGATTTCCAACCAGCCAGCCAGTCCCTCGTGGTCGGCGCGATCGGGAGTCTCACCGTCACCCTGAATGCCGCCCAAAGCAGCCCGACCGAGATCGCCCTGTCGGTGGATCAACCGACAGTCCTGCAGATCCCTGCCACGGAGAGTGTGATCGTGCCACCCAATCAAACGCAGGCGAGCTTCACAGTCACGGCCTTGGCCACCGGCACGGCGCAGGTGACGGCGACGCTCGGCGCCATCAGTAAGCAGGCCACGGTGACCGTGACGCCGCAGCCGCCGCAAGTCCTTGCCCTCGCGCCCAGTCCGTTGGATGTCGTGCAGGGGGCCACCGGGTTCCTCACGCTGACGATCAATGCCGCGCAATCGACGGATACGGTGGTGCCCATCACGACGACCAATGCCACGGTGGTGGGGATCCCGGTCAGTGTCACCGTGCCGGCTGGCTTGACGACCACAACGCTAACCGTCAGCGGCCTGACCGTCGGCACGAGCACCGTCACCGCCACGTTGAACGGCACGGCGACGGCCACGGTAAATATCGTCCCGCCTCCGCCGGTTGTCACCGCGCTGGGGCCGATCCCGCCAGTCACCGCGCCCTTGACCCTCGCTAAGGGTCGCACAGCTGTGCTGCAAGTCACGATTAATCGAGCCCCCACGGATCCGACGGTGATCACGCTGCAGAACAGTGCCACCTCGGTGGTCACCGTGCCACCCAGCGTGACCGTTGCCGCCGGGCAACTGACGGCGTCGTTCCCGGTGACGACCCAGACCGAAGGGCAGGCGACCATCACGGCCTCGTTCAACAGCACCAGCGCGACCGCGCAGGTAGTTGTCACCGCGCCGGAAGTGGAGTCACTCACGGTCGACCCAGCTGGACCCACGGCGTTGGTCGGCGAAGCCATCGCCTTCACGGCCACCGGTCTGTTCACCGACGGCAGTAGCCAGCCGCTGGCGAATGACCTGACCTGGACGTCGACGAATCAGTCGGTGGCCTCCATCGGCAGTACGGGGCTTGCCACCGCGCTCGCCGTGGGCACCACCACCATTCGCGCCACCATCACTGCGTCTGTCGGACCGGTGACTGGCACGACCACCTTGACCGTCCAGCCGGCCCCGGCCCTGGTGCTGACGCCGCTGACCACCTCTCTGGCGGTCGGGCAGAACGCGCTCTTCACGGTGGGGACAGCCATGGCCCCTACGTCCGCCCTTACCGTGACATTGGCCATTTCAGGGAGCGGCACGGCGCTGCTCAGTCCCACGTCGGTCGTGATTGCGGCCGGACAAACCACCTCGCCGACGCCCGTGCAAGTCACCGCAACCGGCATCGGTTCCGTATTGCTCACAGCCACGGCCCCGGTGCGCCAGCCAGCCAGCAGCACCCTCACGATCACCGCCGGGCTTCCCGCGATCAACGGTGTGAGTCCCGCCACAGGGGTGGTGGGGACGGTCGTGACGCTGACGGGGTCGAGCTTCAACACAGTGGCGTCGAATAATCAGGTGCGCTTCGGGGGCGTGCTCGCGACGGTTCTCTCGGTGAGTACGACCGGCGCCTCCTTGACGACGGCCGTACCGTCCGGCGCGCTCACCGGGCCGGTCACGGTCACGACCCCATTGGGGACGGCTACCAGTCCGCTCCCCTTCACGCTGTTGAATAGTCCGCCTGTCATCACGCCGATCGGCAACCGGACTCTGACCTTGGGGAGCACCCTGGCCTTCACCGTCTCCGGCGTGGATCCCAATGGCCAGACGGTGACGTACGGAGCCCAGCAAGCTGCGCCCGCGTCGGCGACCTTACCGGCGCACATGGCCTTCAACAGCCAGACCGGCCTGTTGACCTTCACCCCCGATGCGACGCAGGTGGGGACCTTCACGCTGGTCTTCTCGGCCTCCGACGGGTCGGTATCCTCCTCTGAGACCGTGGCGATCACGGTGGCGGGCGCGCTGCCCGGCGCACCGACCAGTCTGTCTGGCCGTGTCGATGATAGTTCCGGCAATCCCGTGGCGGGCGTCGCGGTCTCCTTGCGCGACGTGCCTGCGACGACCACGACCAATGCCACCGGCGAGTTCACGCTGGCGTTTGCCGGCCATCCGGCGGGCCGACAGCTCTTGGTGGTGACTGGCGTCCCGGCGGGCTATGCGAATTTGGTCGCCCCCGTGGACCTCATCGCCAACACGGCCAACGTGCTGCCGAGCCCCGTTACCACGCCACCGTTGGATCTGGCCACGGCGGTCACCGTGAACCCGGCGGCCACCACGACCCTCACCAGCCCGACCGCCCACGTCACGGTGGTCATTCCGCCGGGTCGGGCCAAAAATGCCGATGGCACGCCCTATACCGGCCAGCTGACCATCAGTCCCGTGCCGGAATATGGCCGGCCGGAATCGCGACCGGTGGAGTTGCGACCCGGTCTGTCGGTGACCATCCAACCGGCCGGAGTTGTCCTGGACCCGCCCGTCCCCATCACGTTTCCGAACATCGACAATATGCCGCCGGGCAATGAACTCGATCTTTGGTCGCTCTATCCGGACACCGGGACGTTCCTGGTGGTGGGGCGCATGCGGGTCAGCGCCGACGGCCAACGCCTGGAAACCATCGACGGCGGCGTGCGGAAGACGGCTTGGCACTATGCCCTCCCTCCGAACCCTGTCCCGACCCAAGTGCCGACTCAGCAAGTCGGGCCCTGTACGCAATGTGCCTTCGCCTCGCAGGGAGACCTCACCGAGGGGGCCTTGACGGAGACGGTCGCGATTCCCGGCATCCGCAGCCTCGGGGTCTCACGGACCCTCACGCTCCGCTATACCTCCACCACGGCGGATGTGCAGCCGATCCTGCCGGTGAATGCGTTTTTGAGCGTACGGGCGGCCGTGCCGCCGACCTTCTCCGCGCGGCTCAGCGTCGGCGGGGTGCAACAGGGGCCAGAGGTCTATTGGGATAGCCATGCTCTGCCGGAGAATGATAATTCCACGTCGCGGCTGGGCCTGCAGATGGAGGCGTCAACCCTCTCCACCGGCTCCTATCCGTATGAACTGATGCTGTTCTCCAATTACCCGCAGTCGAGCATTGGTGGGGCGAGTATCGCTCGCCTGGTGGTCCGCAATGAACAACAGAATCCCCTGGGGGCAGGCTGGACTCTCGACGGACTGGATCGCCTCTATCCGCAGCCGGACGGGTCGGCCGTCTTGGCCCAGGGCAGCGGGAGCACGCAATGGTATCGTCAAGTGGCGCGGCCGTTCATTATTGAGAGTTTTGATCAAGCCAGAAGTCTCACGGTGAACGGGGCCAATGCGAGTTTTGTGGCAGGAACGATTCATGGCGCCGCCCGGAGTGACCTCCAGAACTCCGCGAATTTCGGCAGTCAAGGCACGATGCGGCGTCCGGTGACCCTACGCAGCGGGATCTCCACGCTGACGTCGTTGAGCTTGGCGGGTGTGGATCTGTTCGTGCTCAACGCGCTCACCACTGAGCTCACGGCAGCGGAGGTGCAGGCTCTGGAAGAATTTATCCATAACGGCGGTGCCGTCTTGGAAATGCGGAATCCGAATCCTCTGCGCCCGTTACTCCTGGGCACATTGCCCGGTTCCTTCGTGGCCGATCTATCCGCCGATTTGACGTTGGAGGGCCTGAATTCCGTACTGACCCAGGGCCCGTTTGGGAGCGTGATCAGTCCGCTCTTGACCGGTGCAAACGGAGCATACGCCACGACGGGCTTTGCGACGGTGCTGGCTAGAAACGATAGTGGGCCGAACGTATTACTGTATCGTCCCGACACGTTGTTCACGGATGCCGGTCGAGCCCTGTTGGTGGGGGACGAGGAGATTTTTGCCTCGGGACATGCCAGTGGCGGGGCCAATCGGTATGCCGAAGGCTCCAACCGCACCTTCTTTTTGAACAGCATCGCCTATCTGTCCGACGCCCCGGGCTATAACCCTCTCCTTCCTCCGAACACCACCGTCGTAACCCTCCAAGGCCCGCCCGGTGACGTGGCGGTGCTGGCGCGGCGCACCGATGGCACCTATACGAGGATCCTGAAAGACGGCACGACCTATCAGTTCAACGCGCAGGGCCTCCAGACTAGCGTGAGTGACCGCAACGGGAACCAGACGAGCTATGCCTATGACGGCAGTGGCAATCTGCTGACTATCACCGACCCGGCCGGGCAGGTGACGACGTTCGCCTACAGCGGCAGCCGCCTGGCGACCCTCACCGATCCTCAAGGACGAGTCACGCAGTTCACCCATGATAGCGGCGGCAACCTCACCGGCGTGACCTACGCCGACACGAGCACGACCACCTTCGCCTATGATGCTCAGCATCGTCTGGTCAAGAAGACCGATGCGCGGAACCAGGTCACCCAGTACGCCTATGATTACACCGGGCGGTTGAGCCAAGCGACGCTGCCGGACGGGGCCACCCGCACCCTGACCCCAAGCCAACGGACGGCGGTGCCGAACCTCGCGGCAGGCCAGGGCACGGCGACCACGCCTGCGGCACTGAGTCCGAGCACCATCAACCAGGCCGGCTTTACCGACGCCAAGAACCAGACCACGCGGTTTGAGACCGATGGGCTGGGTCGCATCACCAAACAGACCGATGCGCTGAACCGGGTGACCATCCTCACGCGCAATGCCCAGGGCCATCCCACGCAGATCACGCGGCCCAATGGCGCCGTGACCACGATGACCTATGATGCCACGGGCAACCTCCTGACGAGCACCGAGCAGGCCATCAATGCGACGACCACCTTTACCTACGACCCGACCTTTAACCAGGTGACCGGCATCCGCGATCCGAAGGGGAATCTCACCCAGATCGCCTATGATGTGAAGGGCAACCCGCTCACGATCACCGATGCCGACAACAACGTCACGACCTTCACCTACAACTCACAAGGCTTGCTGCTCACCAGCAGGGATGCTTTAAACCAGACCACCACGTTCACGTACGACGGGTTAGGCCGCTTGCTGACGACCACCGATCCGTTGAATCGCACGACGACGCTGACCTATGACCAGGCGGGCAACGTGGCGACCTCCAAAGATGCCCTGAACCGCATCACCAGCTTTGCCTATGACGCCAAGAACCGGCTCACGCAGGTGACGGATCCCAACATGGGTGTCACTGCGTACAGCTACGACGGCAACGGGAATCTCCTCACCGTCACCGATGCCAAGCATCACACCACCACCTTTGCCTACGACGGGCGGAACCGGCTGCTCAGCACCACCGATCCGTTGGGTAAGGTCGAAACCTACACCTACGACGGCAATGACAATCTCACCAAGCGACGGACGCCCAAGGGCGACGACATTCTGTTCGCCTACGATCCGGTGAATCAATTGCTCTCCAAAACCCTGCCCGGCAACCAGGTCACCAGTTACGCCTACGATCTCGTCGGGAACTTGACCGGCGTCACCGATCCGGATAGTGTCCTGGCCATGACCTACGATCAAGCCAACCGGTTGCTCAACGTCACGACCGCCGGCT
>CABVRO010000064.1 GCA_902500715.1 uncultured Nitrospira sp.
ATTTCCTCAAATTCAGCCCCGGCTTGGTCGGGGGCCATTGCATCGGAGTCGATCCCTACTATCTGACCGCTAAGGCCGAATCCGTCGGGTATCATCCGGAGGTAATTCTGGCCGGCCGGCGCATCAACAACAGCATGGGCAAGTATGTCGCCGAGCAGACGGTGAAGCTGTTAAGTCAGGTTGAGCGACCCGTCAGTGACTTACGCATCGGCGTCCTGGGGCTGACCTTCAAGGAAAATGTTCCGGATTTACGGAACAGCCGGGTGCCGGATATTGTGAACGAACTGAAGGAATACGGCATTCAGGTCGTGGTGCACGATCCGCTTGCGGAACCGGAAGAAGCGGTGGGGGAGTATGGCCTGCGCCTTTCGCCTTGGGATCAGCTTAAACAACTGGACGGAATCGTCTTGGCTGTGGCCCATCGGGAGTACATGCAGATGAGCGTTTCAGAACTGCTGAAGCCATTGCGCAAGCAGCGGAACAATGTGGTGGTCGACGTAAAGAGTGTCCTGGACCCGGACAGTTTGCCGGGATCGGTCAAGTATTGGAGGCTCTAGGTTGCTGTCGACATGATTTGATGAAGACGCTTCAACTGCGCTCCAGAGTGTCTGCCGAAATCCTATCGGTGATCCTTCTCTCTTCCTGAGGCCGGACGACCTGTCCGGCCTCACAGGCCCTTCCGCCGGCTCCATGTGCCGACCGACTAATGCCTCGTCACAGATCTGCCGAAAGAGGTGCGAGACAATGGCATGGCACTTGCCGTCTAAAGCGAGAAACTGATTGTCGCGTCTGTGTCAGTTTGATATACCAAAGAGGTTACCATCTTGTTGATCCGACCTATGCGTTCATCCTTCCGTACGACACACATCGAAACTACAGACCATTGGAGCTGTCGGGTTCTGATCTCGACGGCCGGGGTTGCGTATGCTCTCTTGATCGCAGGCTGTGGCACGTTTGTCTCTCCTGACGTCAAACGCGGCGATCAGCATCTCGCGGCTGGAAACTGGGAAGAGGCCAGTGTCGCCTATCGACAGGCGCTCAAGGATGATCCGTTTGAGCCGTCACTGCAGAACAAATATTCGGTGGCCCGGGAGCGCGCAGCTGCAGCACATGATGAGCGAGGCCGGCAGCTGCTGAAGGATCACCAGTTCGATCAGGCCGCCGAAGAATTCAAGCGCGCCCTGACGATCGAGCCCACGAGCAAGGAGCACGAGGCCGGATTGACCGAAGCCTTGCGGCTCAAGGAGGCGCGCGAGCGGCATCGCGAGGCGGAGCGTCTGGCGCAATTGGGCCGGGTGAGCGAGGCCATGGCGGTCTATATGCGGGCCGTGGAACTCGATCCCACATATAAGGAAGCGTTGGAAGGTGTGGCCAGGCTGTCGGCAGAACAGCATGCCGTGGATCGCGACGACCGGCAGAAGCAGCCGGTGACGCTGCAATTCCGCAATGCCGGGCTGAAGGAAGTGGTGGAGGCCTTGGGAAAGGCGGCGCATGTCAATTTTGTGTTCGATAAGGATGTGCGCAACGATCCCGTCACCATCTCGTTGGAGGACAAGCCCTTCGATGAGGCCTTGTCGCTGGTTTTGAACAGCAACAGTCTGTTTGCCCAGAAGGCCGGTCCCACATTGTTTATCATCAGCCCCAATACCAAGCAGAAGCAGGAGCAGTATCAGGACCTCATGATCCGGACATTCTACTTGTCATCCGCCAAAGCGAAGGACATGGTGGCGTTGCTGAAGTCGATGTTGGATGTGAAGCACATTCATGGCAATGAGGCCTTGAACACCATTGTCATTCGGGACCAACCGGAAAAGGTGGAACTGGCTGAAAAGATTATTCAGGCGAACGATCGCGAGGATTCGGAAGTGCTGTTCGATGTGGAAGTGCTCGAAGTGAATCGAACGGTCGATCAGACGTATGGCCTCTCGTATCCCAAGCAAATTGCCGCGGCTGTCGTACCGCCCGGCTTTAACAGTACTATTGCCGGAGATATTGCGCAGCAGTTGACTTACCGAAACTTGGCCAGCTTGGGACAAGACAGTTACCTGTTCAAGCTTCCCACCAACGTGCAATTGGATTTCTTCAAACAGGTCACCGATGCCAAGACTCTGGCGGCCCCGAAGGTGCGCGTGCTCAACAACAAAAAGGCCGAGGTCAATATCGGCGACAAGCAACCGATCCTGCTCTCCACGACAAATGTGCTCCCGGGGCAGGCTGCCACGGGCGCCGTTCCGACGACTTCGACCGTCACGTCCATCGAGTTTCGCGATACCGGTGTGAAGCTGACGGTCGAGCCGAATATCCATCTGGCGAACGAGCTCTCCTTGAAAATGAAAATTGAGGTAATTCGCCTGGGCGATACGGTCTTGTTACAACAATCTCCTCCGATCACACAATTCAAGTTCGGCAACCGGTCCGCCGAGACGATGTTGAATGTGCGCGACGGCGAAACGATTGTCCTAGGGGGACTGCTGCAGGAGGAAGATCGTCGGACCAAGGTGACGATTCCCTGGATCGGCGACATCCCTTTCCTGGGTAATCTGTTGAGTTCGTTCAAGACTCAACGGGTGACGACGGAAGTGATTCTGACGATTACCCCGCATATCGTGAATTCGTTGCGGCTTCCGGGTCCGCAGGGGCAGGCATTCTGGTCCGGAACGGAATCCGTCTACTCCACGTCGCCTCTGTTCGCCATGCAACCGAAGAAGGTTTCGGCACGACTGTCCACGATGAGCGGGTCCGGCAAGCTCGTAGAAAAAGGCGCCTCGAAACAATCCAAGGGGGCGGTGGCGAGCGCCGATCTTGTTCCTCTCGACCTTCAGCTGGCGATCCAGCCTGCAGACGTTACGGCTCAAATCAATAAGGAATTACGGGTAGACGTGCTGGCGACACAGGCCCATGGGTTGGATACCGAGATCTTTACGCTGGAATTCGATCCGAAGATTCTCGAGTTTCGGGATGCCACCCTCGGTGAGGTGTTGGGGACCGAAGCCGGCAAAGCCGCGGTCACGGCGACGCCGTCCTCTACCGAGGGCCTGATCGAATTGCGCCTGCATCGATCCGCAAGCGCCACAAAAGATGAGGGCCGCCTGTTGCGATTGACGTTTCTCGCCAAATCTCCGGGAGTGTCGTCGCTGCGCCTGCAGATGGCCAAGCATGACGATCTCGACAGTCCCGAGGGAACCGGTGAAGCCGTGGGAGTGGTGAGAGTGCGGTGAAACAGTCCGGCGTCACGTTGCTCGAACTGCTCGTCACCCTGACCATTCTCACCATTCTCGCCTCAGTCGCCCTGCCGTTCACCAAGGTTTCGACTAAGCGGACGAAAGAGATCGAGCTGCGGCAGAACTTGAGGGTGATCCGGGCCGCGATCGATACGTTTCACCTTGAATGGTCGCGTGACGGAGACACCTTGACCGGGCCGGCATGCGTCAAGAACAAGTTGAGCTGTAAAGATGTCACCGGGCCCTATGGCTACCCGAAATCCTTGGATGTATTGTTAGGGGTCAAGCTGACGGGGGAGCAGGCAACGGTGCGCGGGACGACGATTAAGCGATACTTGCGATCGATTCCCCCGGATCCCATGACCGGAGCCGCCGACTGGCGCCTGCGTTGTTATCGAGATCCTGCCAGTGTGAAGGACTGGTGCGGAGAAGATGTGTACGATGTTACGACTCATAGTCAAGAGCTGGCACTGGATGGCACGAAATACCGAGACTGGTAAGCGCACATGGCCGTTCTCGTCACCGCATGGATTTACGATTATCGAGCTGATGATTGTGGTGACCATCGTCGGAATTTTGGCCACGTTGGCCGTGCCGTCCTACCATGCGGCGATTATCAAGGCGAAAGAAGGGGCGCTGCGCCAGGATTTATTTTCGCTGCGCGATGTGATCGACCAGCACCGTGCCGATAAAGGGAAGTACCCCGAGACCATTGAGGCGTTGGTGTCGGCCGGCTATCTTCGGCGGGTGCCGACCGATCCGTTGACCGGCTCGACGACGACCTGGCAGGAAATGGTCGACGAAGGGGAAGGCGGTATGGTCGATGTGTTTTCCGGGTCCGATCTGGTCGGCACCAACGGAGTTCCCTACAACCAATGGTAAGGCAATGAATACCATGATCCAACAAGCGGGTCCTGTTTGGCGGACGGTCGTGGGCTTACGATTCGGGTGCGCGATCGTGGCAACGCTGAGTCTGTTGTTCTGGGGAGGGTGCGCCCGGGTCACGCCAAGTCCGGAATCGACTCCCACCGATCTCCAGGTCACGGCGGACTCCCTCAAGACGGCGGTGCGTGAAGCGCAGCGCACGGCGTCCGAATTGCGCACGGAACTTGAAGAGCAGCGAAAGGAATTGGCGGAGGCCCAGGTGGCGCGGGCGCAGCTGCAGGGCATATTGCGGGAGACCGAACGGCGATTAGCGGATGCCCGCCAAGTGATTGAATTGCAGCGGGAGGAATTGGCGTCGGCCCATACCGAACGGGAACGGATGGCGCAGACGATGGCTCCGCTCCACAGCCGACTCCAGCAGCCACCGAACGGGGTTCGCCTTCAACGGAAGCGTGCGTCATCCAGCCAGGACGGAGCAGTGCCGGCCCGAACCGATACACAGGAACAGTCGGTCGTGACGCCGCTTGAGAATGAAGAGAAGGCGGCTTCACAATCCGCACCGGCCGATGGCGAGGCTGCACCGGTCTCAGACGTTCCTCAGGCTTCGCCGATTGTGGTGCCGATCCCGGCCGCCGCGGAGCCGGTCAGGACGATTGTCGTGCAGGGCGGGGATACGCTGTGGCGGCTTGCGCGTCGGCACAACGTCAGCCTGGAAGCGCTGAAATCACTCAATGGTTTGCCGACGAATCTCATTGTTGTTGGACGGACGCTCCGATTGCCGGAGCCTCGGCTGCAGCAGGCGGCTATGCAGCCGGTCTCGCTGAAAACCCTCGTTCGATAGAGACCGGGGCAGCGCGTGATGTGTCCACCCGAATGAACTCATGGCGGTATTCGCATACAGAGCGGCTCGCGCGGACGGCACGACCTTCGAGGGACACATCGAAGGCGAAGATGAGCACCTGGTGCGAGCCAAGCTTGAGTCAGACGGCCTGCTGGTGTTCCGTCTCTCCAGGCGGGGAGCGGGATTCGGTGTGCCGGGTCTGGCGGCAGGCCGTTGGGGAAAGCTTCCCCTTCAAGATTTCCTCGTGTTCAATCAGGAGTTGTTGGCCCTGATCAAAGCGGGGCTACCGGTCTTGCGGGTCTGGGATCTGCTCATCGATCGCACCCAACGAGCCCCGTTTCGAGAAGCGCTCAAAGCCGTCCGTCAGGATATTCGCGGCGGGGCATCGGCCTCCGAAGCCTTGGGCAAGCATTCCACCTATTTCTCGGACCTGTACCTCGCCACCATCCGTGCCGGTGAGCAGTCCGGGAATCTGGCCGAGGTGCTGCAGCGCTATATTGCCTATCTGAAGCTGATGATCGGCCTTCGCCAGAAAGTCACCAAGGCGCTCGCGTATCCGGCGTTTCTCGTGGTGGTCGGCGTGGCCGTGGTGGGGTTTCTGCTGAGTTACGTCATGCCGACATTCATCTCGGTGTATGGTGAATCGTCCGCCAATCTGCCGACGCCGACCCGTATGCTCATCTCGGTGATCCAGATGGGTGAGGCGCAATTGATTCCGGTGGCCATCGTGGTCGTTGTGGCGGTGATCATGGGACGGGCGTGGTATCAAACGTCAGCCGGCCGATTGTCCGTTGATCGGAATATGTTGAAATTGCCGCTTCTCGGGATGATTCTGGTTGAGCATCATACGATCCAATTGACCCGCACGCTGGCCACCGTGCTGGCCGGCGGTACGCCGCTCGTGGAAGCGCTGGAGATTGCGCGCGGAGCAGTCTCAAACCGCTTCGTGTCGCGCGGCTTGGTCTCGGCGGTGAACGAAATCCGCGAAGGCAGCACCCTGGCGGCCGCGATTGAGCGGCCGCAGATCCTCCCCAAACTCGCGATTGAAATGTTGTCGGTCGGTGAAGAAACCGGTTCGCTGGAGCCGATGCTTCGAGATGTGGCCGAGTTCTATGAAGGAGATCTGGACGTGCGGCTCAGTCAGTTGACCACCTGGATTGAGCCGGTGCTATTGCTGGTGATGGGACTCCTGGTCGGAGGGATCGTCATCATTATGTATTTGCCGATTTTTCAGATGGCCGGGACGATTCAATAATTAGACGATACGGCGGGTGTCTCTAACCGTCGCGTCGTCATCCCTGCTGAAGTCGGAGGAACCGAACATGCTTATGCAACGTCATCTCACTCGCCCGTCGCTTGCCGACGTCATGGTGCGCGAGGGCATTTTGCCAAGGCGAACGGTTGACCAGGTCGTCACTCGGCTTGGAGGCAGTACCGCGGCTCTCGGGCAGACGCTGGTCGAAGAAGGCACCATTTCCGAAGCGCAACTGGCGCAGGCATTGGCGGCGCAGTACGGGTTGCCCTATGACCCGCTCACCGGATTCCGCGTGGACTCCGAGTTTTATCACACGATTTCAGTGAAGTTGATGCGGCGCCATCCGTTCGTTCCGGTGAAGGACGAGGCCGGCGCGTTGACGATTGCGATTTCAGACCCGCAAAACCTGCTGGCGCTGGATGAATTGGAGATTTTGCTCAATCGTCCGCTCCACTATGTGGTGAGCTCGCGAAGCGCCATCCAATCGGCATTGGAGCGGAGCGAAGGGTCCAGTCAGGCGCTGCGTGAGTTAGAGGCGGAGTACCGGTCGGTCCTGGTGAAGGAGGACGAGCGGGGCGAAGAGGTCTTGACCGTCGATCACTTCGGCGAAGACCAAAGCCCGGTGGTTAAACTCCTGGACACGATCATGTTGAGCGCCATGCAACGACGCGCCAGCGACATTCACATCGAGGCGACGGATCGTGCCACCACGGTGAAGTTTCGTGTGGACGGCATTCTGGTCTCGGCGATGGATCCGCTCGACGTGAAACTGCATCCACCGTTGGTCTCCCGCCTCAAGGTCATGTCGGACCTCGACATCGCTGAACGGCGGGTGCCGCAGGACGGCAGTTTTCGCATGCGGCTCGACCGCAAGACGGTCGATTTCCGGGTGTCGATTTTACCGAGCGTGTTCGGCGAATCCGTCGTCATCCGAATTCTGGACCGCGAGGCGATTACCACAGGCGTGTCGACGTTGCGGCTGGATCGTCTCGGTTTCAATCCGGAAGACCTCAAGCGGTTCCGTCGCGCCATTACGAGACCCTACGGAATGGTGCTCGTGACCGGTCCGACCGGAAGCGGAAAGACCACGACGCTCTACGCCGCGATCAGCGAAATGAATATTCAGGAAGATAAGCTGATTACCATTGAAGATCCGGTGGAATATCAGTTGCCCGGGGTGGTGCAGATCCCCGTGAACGAAAAGAAGGGGCTCACGTTCGCCCGTGGGTTGCGTTCGATTCTGCGGCACGACCCGGACAAGATCATGGTCGGTGAAATTCGCGATGCGGAAACGGCGCAGATTGCCATTCAATCCGCCTTGACCGGCCACTTGGTGTTGACGACGGTGCATGCCAACAACGTGTTCGATGTGATCGGACGGTTCGCCTCGATGGGCATCGATTCCTATAACTTTCTGGCGGCGTTGACCTGTGTTCTGGCGCAACGGCTGATTCGGGTGATTTGTCCCGATTGCCGGCATCAGGTCGTCCTCGGCCAGGCCCTGGCCGAGGAATCCGGCCTCGACTACGATGAATTCAAGAGCGCGCCGTTTTATGAGGGGAAAGGGTGTTCCGAATGCCACGACACCGGCTATCGGGGCCGCAAGTGTATTACGGAATTCCTCGACCTGACCGACGAGATCAAGGAAATGATTCTGGCCGATCGCGCGCTGTCGGAGATCCGGTACCGCGCGGTCACAGACGGCATGATCACATTGCGGCAATCCGCCGTGAAGAAAGTGCTGGCCGGCGAGACGACGCTGCGCGAAATCAACCGCGTGACGTTCAGCGAAGAGCGGTAACCGATGTGGGATTGGATCACCAGCCGGCCGCAGTACTGTCTGAAAATCGGCGCGCGCGATCTGGCGTGGGCGGAGGTGCATCGGAACTGGCGCGGAAGGCCGCGCTATCAATGCGTGGTGTCCGCGTTGCCCGAGGGGCTCATTCGCTTGTCTCCGTTGGAACAAAACATCCTCTCCCCACACGAACTGGAGACGCATATCCGGGCGATTGCCGGTTCGGCCACCACGCAGGCCCCCGGTCGTTCTTCCACGCCGGGCGTCCCGCGCGCCGCGACCATCATTCTGCCGGATCTGGCCGTACGACTGGCGGTCGTACGATTGCAGGATCTCCCCTGGAGCTCCGATGAGCGCGATGCCTTGGTGCGATGGCGACTGGGGCAGGAACAGCTCCTATCCCTCAGCGGGGCCAAAGTGTTTTCACAGGTGTTGTCCGATCCGGGCGGATCCGGTGATGGGCCCTGTACCGTGCTGGCGGTTGTGGTGCAAGAAGCCGTGCTGACTCAGTATGAAGCGGTCTGCGAAGCCGCAGGGTTAATTCCCCAGGAAGTGGATGTGGCAAGTTTGCGACTATTCAACTTATGGGCACACGGGACGGGGCGTGCGGCTCGTTCGACGGCTGACTTTTTATGGGTGAATGCCACGGACGGCGGAGTCACGGCGCTGATTTTTCACAACGGGACGTTGGTCTTTCTCCGATCGAAACTCCAGGGCGGGATTGGCTCGGGGGGCGCCTTGGCGCCGGGTTCCGAGCAGGTGGCGCTCAATCGTATCGTGCAAGAGTGCGCGGACTCCATTCATGCCTGTCAGCAGCAGACGCCGGAGTTGGCCATCAGCCAGGCGGTGCTGATTGCCGATGAAGCCATGGGCGCCGGGTTACGGCAGCAGTTGGAGAAGGGATTGGGCGTGCCGGTGCAGGAACTGGAATGGGACCGCGTGCAACAGTACGGCGGGGGCGCCATCGCGGGGACACGAACGAGTGCCGCCTTGCCGGCGATTGCAGGGGTCGTATAAGCCATGTCGTTGGACAACTTCATTTCGGCGATTCGTGATGTCGCCTTGCGTATCGGGCAGCCCTCGGCACGCAGCGGCGCGTTCGCGATCAATCTGAGCAGCCGGTATCGCTGGTACCTGGCGCCGGCCCGGTTGGTGATCATGCTGTTGGCCGGGGCGATCGGCCTGGCGATGCTGTGGGATATTTCGCAAGCCTGGTTGGTCTGGCAGGATGTCCAATCTATGGAGTCAGCGCTGAACCAGGTGCAGGACCGGGACAGGGAGTTGTTGAAAGAGGCGCAGCAGGAAGGCCTGGATCTGTCGGAGGCCGCTTTGCAAGTTCTTCCCAAGGAGATTGAGTTCGCCAATCACCTGATCGAGAAACGGAGTTTTTCCTGGACCCGGTTTTTGACGGAGTTGGAGCGGGCCATTCCTCAGCGCATCGCCGTCAACAGCATCCGGCTCGATCCTGCCAATGCCACGATCATGCTCACCGGTTCCGCCCGGGCGCTGGAAGACGTGACGACCTTGACGGTCATGTTTCAGGATCACCCCCAGTTTAAGGAACCGGTCCTCGGGCAGCACCGGGTGATGGGCAATGGATTGGTCGAGTTCGACCTCTCGTTACGCTATCGGAATCGCAACCCATGATGTTTCCAGGACTCGATCGGCTGCAACTGACCTGGCGGCAACCCTATGCGCCTATCCTTCCATGGGTGGCGTTTGTGGCGGGGTTGTGTGTGCTGAGTTACGGCATTCATGCCATGGTCTTGGGGGCGGCCGAGCAGGAGCAGGTACGGCTTGAGGCCGACTGGATCAAAGCCCGCCAGCAGTTGAATCGGCACAAGGAAGCCAAGAAGGCGAAGGCAGATCTGCAGCGGGTGTGGGCCGTCTTACCGTTGTTCCGTGATTTTGCGCCGCTGGCCCTCGGGGTTACCGAAGAGGCGAAGCGGGACCAGGTGACATTGCCCGCCCTCTCCTACAAGACAGAGAAGACCGCCGTCCCCGACGCGACGAAAGCCGTCCTGCAGGGGACGGTGACCGGCCGGTATGAGGATTTGCGCCGCTTTCTGCACAACCTGGAATCGGCCGAGGAATTGTTGTTCATTGAAGATCTCAACTTGATTCGCTCGGGGAACGTACAGGACCAGCAATTGACCTTCAATATCAGAATTTCGACCTATCTGCGCGGGGAGCATCTGCAGTCCCCGACGCCGTAACTCACATGAATCGAGTCGGCAAAAATCAAGGTCTGCTGCTGATGACCCTGGTGGTCCTCTGGATCGGGTTGCTCGTCTGGCAATTCGGTCATTCGGGGGAGCAGGAACGGGTGCCATTGACGCATGTCAGCGGGCAGCGGGCGGTGGGCAAGGCGCCTGCAGCGGCCGCTTCCAGTGCCAATCTACAAGTGCATCTTGAACGGCTGGCCGCCATTAAGGGGCAGCGGGAAGCGATGTTTTCGACTCCGCGCAATATTTTCGCCAGCCTCCTTCCCCAGGAGCCCGTTGTGGTGCCGCCTCCGGCCCCTCGTCGCGGTCGTGGGCGCGGTTCTGCCAAACCTCCGTCGCCTGTGGAGGAGCCGGTGGTGGACGCGCCGCAGAATGAGGAGCAGGAACCGACGGTCGAAGAGCCCAAGGGACCGACCGCGGAAGAAATTGAACGGCTGCGAATAGCGACGGAATTGAACCAGTTCCGGTATGTGGGGTTCATGGCGATGGGAGGGGGCTCGCAGAAGAAAAAGAACATGGCCGTGGTCGTGAAGAATGATGAGATGCACGTGGTGCAGGTCGGCGAAGTGATTGCCGGTGAGGTGTTGGTAAAGGCGGTCTCGATGAGTGAGATCACGCTCCAGGATGTGGCCTCAAAAATCACGCAGGTGATTCCGGTCACGGATGCGCCAGGGGCTGAGGGGCAACCCAATTAGGCAGGTGATGGGGGTGCGTGGCCATCTCAGAAATACTGACGGGATTACCTACCTCGCCTTGATGTTTTCGATCGTGTTGATCGGGATTTCCGTGTCCGCCGCTGCCCGCCAATGGACCGTCATGGTTCAGCGCGAGAAAGAAGCCGATCTCATGGCCAAGGGCATCGAAATTCAAAATGCCATTGCTCTCTACTCAAATACGATGAAAATCGGACGTATCCTGCCTTCGGAAATTTATCCCCAGTCCCTGGCCGAGTTGACCCGAACTCCGAAGCCGTATCTGCGGAGAGTCTATCAAGACCCGATGAACGGCGGGGATTGGGAGTATATGCGGGCGCCGACCGGCGGTATCATGGGCGTCCGGAGCAAGAGCAAAGCGAAACCGATCAAAGAGCGAGATTTCCCCCTCGCAGTCCGTCACTTCGAAGGCCGGAAAACGTATCACGACTGGATGTTTCAACATCCCAATCCCTCATCCATGTCCATGTTGATGCCGCCGATGATGGGCCTGGCGCCCGGTACGATGCCTATGCAACCAGGGCCGCAGGGGGTTGCTCCGGGTGCTCCGCCGACACCGGGTCCAGCTCGCAACCCTTGACCCGACTCCGAACCCCACAGTATCCTGTCCTGCTATAGATCGACGCGCCTTCATTCACCATCTTGATCGGCCGATACGCTGGGGCATTGGGCCTCATGTGCGGCCAGCAGCAGGAATTCACGACATGGAACAAGATCTCACCGAATCCCCGATTCCGGAGTTGGATGCTCCCGTTGAAGTACTCACTCCGGAAGAATACGTCGCGACCCTGGTCACAAGGGCCAAGGGAGCGGCCGGCCGGCTCTCCAGCCTTCCGACGGCGGTCAAAAATCAGGCCTTGGAGGCCATGGCCGACGGACTTGAAGAACATGAAGCGGAGCTGTTGGCCGAGAACGAGAAGGATCTCGAACAATTCGAGGCCACGCCGGAGCGAAAAGCCTTGGGAGACCGGTTGCGGCTGACGGGGGAACGTATCCGGGAGATGGCGGCAGGGATTCGTGACATCGCCCGATTGCCGGACCCGCTCGGCGATACACCGAAGATGTGGACGCGGCCGAACGGGATGCAGGTCGGCCGCATGCGTGTACCGATCGGGGTCATCGGGATCATTTATGAAGCGCGTCCCAATGTGACCGCAGATTCGGCGGCCCTGTGTCTCAAGTCGGGAAACGTGTGTATTCTGCGAGGTGGATCCGAAGCCCTGCATTCGAACGTGGCCATTGCCAAGGTGTTGAGCGAATCGGCGGAGAAGGCCGGTGTGCCGGCCGGCGCGATTACATTGGTCGATCGCGCGGAGCGTGAAGTCGTCCAATTGTTGCTCACACAGGACCGGTATATCGATCTCATCATTCCGAGAGGCGGGGAATCGCTGATGAAGACGATCGCCGAACATGCGACGATCCCGGTGCTCAAACACGACAAGGGAGTCTGCCACATCTACGTCGATGTGGATGCCGATCCCCAGGTGGCCGAGCGGATCTGTCTGAACGCGAAAGTGCAGCGCCCATCGACGTGTAATGCTATGGAGACTCTGTTGGTCCACCACAGTATCGCGCGCACCTGGCTGCCGCTCCTGGTGGAGAAACTCAAAGCGGCGAAGGTGGACGTCCGTGGTTGCGCGAAGACCTGTCAGCTCTGTCCTGAGGTGACGCCGGCCGCCGACGACGATTTCGGCCGTGAATTTCTGGATCTGATCCTCGCGATCAAAGTGGTCAAGAGCATGGAAGAAGCGTTGGAGCACATCGCCGCCTACGGATCTCAGCACACGGAGGCGATTGTGACCAAGGACTACGCCCGTGCAATGCGGTTTCTGCGCGAGGTCGATGCCGGCGCGGTGCTCGTGAATGCCTCGACCAGGCTGAACGACGGCTACCAGTTCGGCCTGGGGGCGGAAATCGGTATCAGTACGTCCCGTCTCCATGCGCGAGGCCCGATGGGGCTTGCGGAACTGACTTGTTCAAAGTTTGTGGTGCTGGGGAGCGGCCAAATCCGAGAATAAATGCCGGCTGAGCTCTCGCTACAGGATCTTCTGAGACGTCCCGGTACGCTCACCTTTCCCGCCAATCTTGCCGACGAGCCGCAGTTCTCGGTGTCCGCCGATTCCATCCTACGCAGGCCGAGCGGCCATCTCATCCTGTACGGGAGTCACGGTCGCCGCATCCTCCTGACCGACCCGAACGGCTACCCGTTGCATGAATGTGAATGGGGCATGGTCGATGGGAGTGTGTCCCTTCTGCGTGCCAGGGTTCATCTCGACTGGGGGGCATGGGTCGGGCTGACTCCCGGCGGACTCGTCAACAGGATGACGCTGGACTTGTCCCGAAAGCCGGGCTGGCAGCGGTTGCGGGCCGACGACCTTCGAAACATGGCGGCCCAGGCGCTGCAGGTTCCGCTCGACGAAGTGCGGTGTTTCTACAGCGATCAGGATATGACGATTGACGCGAGGGGAACCGCCACGATCCGGCATCGCAAGGATGCGATCTACTATTTGCCGGACGGTACCTTCGACAGCAAGGTCTTCATGGCCTGCATGGGCGCCATGCATTGGGACGCGATCGATTTTCTGCCGGTCGTCGAACTGTTTCTCTCGCTGTTGCCCGGCACCGGCTCAGCCCTGTTCGAACTGATCCGCGGGCTCTATGACGATCAAAATCGTGGGGCATCGACACCTCGGGCGTTACACTATCGTGGAATTCCCACCTATCCGTCCGAAGCAGCCTATCGCCTCTTCAGCAACTTCTTCTGCCCACAACTCCCCGGAGGGGGAGATCCGTTCCCGGTGTTTATGGATGCGCCGCGCTCGCACCTGGTGAGCTGGATGCCGGTTCCTGATCCCCCCAGGCGACACGTGGAACGTGAGCAGAAGCTCTGCGTCACGATTCAAGGCGCCCGTGTGCTGAAGGCCACGTGTTCGGATGATCCGACAGGCCTGTCTTATCAGTCGTTCGATCGTCAAGGATTTGCGCCGTGCCGGCGCGGGTTGGCGGTGGAGGGGGATCGGTTGCTGCTGATGGATCAGGAGACCAGGAGCGCGATTCCGCTGCCGGCTCGATGGGGAACCGTGACCGGTCCGCCGATGCCTCCGTCAGTGCAGCCGGTGTCCGATTGGACGTCCGTCTTCAAAGGGGCGGTCCCTCGGGTCAGTCCGACGGAGGCGTTCGGTGCGGTGCTGTTCTATCCTGACGGTCAGGAGGAGATCGGGGAATTGGCCACGCAGCCGTTTGTGGCCGATTATCTGCAGGATCTCCTCGAACAGGATCGCGTGCTGGCGGCTCGAGTGGCAGGCGCGGGGAGGGTGTGCATCGCCGGATTTGATTGCGCGATCGTGACCTGTATCGGTCATGATCGCCCGCGCGTCTATACGGTGTGGTACGAACATCCGGCATTCGCACAGCGGCAGGCCCAACAGTTATGGAATGTGCTGGCTCGTGCACAGCGATTGGATTGGCTGCATCACGTCTCGATGCGGCCTCAGGGTGAGGATGACGGCGAGGAAGGGCAGGTCTATCAACTCGCGTATGAATGGACGCCGTTCAGGCTCTACGACGATCCTCAGGCAGTTGCACAGCGTATGCAGCGGGTGGCCGGCCGCTTGACGGCCGGGGCGGTGGCGTTCGTTGTGGGCCCGGCGTCGGTGGGTGATGGATGCCGAACGGCCGGATTACAGCTGCAGGCCATGATGCCCGTGGCGTCGCTTTCGACATTTCGCATGCACCAAAGTGTGTTGCCGCGCGCCCAACTGAAGCCGGGAGTCGTGTTGTATCAAGTCATGAGGCTTTGAGGACCGTCTGCGCCATGCCAACGTCTGCTGCCAGGTCTGGCGACGATCAGTGCTGATTGACCTCAGGGAAATCAGCTACAGTCCGATACCAGTTCCTGTTACAATTCCGGATCATGAGAAACGCGTGAGGCAGGGACGCCGCAACCGGCCGAGAAGGAGCGGAACGCATATGGGATGGGAGTGCAATGTCGGTAGGGCAGCGGGTCGGCGTATTCGTCCGGCGGCTGCTCTCCGCTGCGGTCAGATTGAGCGATTCAGAGGCTGTGAGGGATTTTCGTTCATCGAGGTCATGATCGTCGTCGTCATCCTGGCGATCCTGGCCACGCTGTTGATTCCGAAAGTCATGGGCCGCACGGAAGATGCGAAGCGGGCGGCTGCCAAAGCACAGATTTCCAATATCGAAAGCGCGCTGCAACTATATAAGCTGGATAACGGCAATCTTCCCTCGACCGAGCAAGGGTTGAAGGCTCTTGTTGAAC
Organism: uncultured Nitrospira sp.; assembly: GCA_902500715.1. GTDB lineage: Bacteria > Nitrospirota > Nitrospiria > Nitrospirales > Nitrospiraceae > Nitrospira_A. The sequence continues at coordinate 15,215 of CABVRO010000064.1, forward strand.
GGCCCGCATCGGGTCCTGCCGCGTCACATTGGAAGGCGGGCGGGTATCTTCCGAAGGTGCCGGTGGATCCGTGGGGCGCTCCCTACAAATACACCGTTCCCTCGCCACAGGGCGCAGAATTTGAAGTGCTTTCGTTCGGCGCCGATGGGACCGCCGGCGGCGACGGCAAAAATGCCGATATCGTCAGCTGGGATTTGGACCGCAACTAGCGACTAGACCTGTACCGGCTTTGTCGCTTCCCCCTGCCCACTCCGATGTGATGCCCCCATTCCGAGAGCCGACCGGCTCACTCTCAAGATCAGCCTCTGGTTGTCCGATGAAGAGAGGAGGCATTCCTTGGGGAGGAACGGGTGATGCGTCGAGTGATCTTCGTGGACGATGCACCGGAGATTCTGCAGCATCTTCGACGGATCTTCGTTCCTATGCAATCTGAGTGGGACATGCAGTTCTTCTCCTCGGCCGCCGCCGCGTTGCCCGTGATCCGTGAGGGAGGCTGTGATGTCGTGGTGTCCGACATGACGATGCCGGTGATGGACGGTGCACAATTTCTCAGTGAGGTCCGCACGCTCTCGCCGGAGACGATCCGGATTGTCCTCTCCGCAGACCAAAGCCCTGTCAATTATCTGCGGTCCGCAGCCGTCGCCCACCGCTTTCTGCAGAAGCCGGTGGATGTGAGCCGCTTGAAAGCAAGCATCGCGCAGGCGGAGGTGTTGCGAACGGTGTTGATGAACCCCGCCCTCCGGCGCCTGGTGGGGGAGATCAAGGTGCTCCCGAGCCTGCCGTCGATCTATCAAAGCCTTATGCAGGAAATGCAGGCGCCACAGGCGTCGTTAAAGAAGGCCTCCCGTATCGTGGCCAAAGACCTCGGCCTGATGACCAAGATCCTTCAGCTCGTGAACTCCTCGTTTTTCGGACTCAGGACCCACGTGTCTGATCCCGAGCAAGCCGTCGCACTGCTCGGCGTTGATACCATCAAGTCGTTGATGCTCTCCAGTCAGGTGTTTGCGCAATTTGATCAGAGCCGGCTTCCCTCCTTTTCCCTGGAAGATCTCTGGCGTCATGCGATATTGACCGGCACCTGCGCGCGTCGTATCGCCAAGGACGCCGGCGCCAACCAGCAGGTGATCGATGAGGCGTGTACTGCGGCGCTGCTGCACGATGTCGGGGTCCTGGTGTTGGCCGCCAATAAGCCGGAGGACTATGCACGGGTGCATGACCTGATGCGTAGGGAGCGGCTATCGGACTGGGCTGCTGAGCGGGAGGTCTTCGGGGCGGATCATGCCCACGTGGGTGCCTACCTCCTGGGGATTTGGGGGCTCGGCGACGGGATTATCGAGGCCGTGGCCTTCCACCAGCACCCCGGCGAGTGTCAGGCGTCGGGGTTTACTTCTGTGACTGCGGTCCACGTGGCAGATGCCATCGCCGAGCAACAAGCGCGCGGAGAGCGTGGTACACCGGATTTGGCCGGTGTGGATCAAGCGTATCTGGCCCGTGAGCAATGTCTTCCCCGTCTTGCCGGTTGGCGCGAGTTGTGTCTTGCCGCCTGATCGCCTCTCCGCTGGCTTGACCGAGCAACCTCCCCCGCAGTACAAGCACATGTTCTGACTTCCTCTACCCGAGGCACTATGGTTCGACGTCTACTGTTGATCTGTCTCGCGACCACTGGGCTCTGGATGCTTTTGATTGTGCGGAGCCAGGCCGGCACGATTGTGGTGGATCTCAGCGTCGAACAAGGGCCGATGAATCACCGGGCCAACGGGTATCTCGTCAGTATTGAACCGACGGAGCCTCCGACGAGCCTGATTGCCCCGCTGAAGCCTACGAGTTTCCGGGGGAATGCAGGGTATGTGTTCAGCAATTACGATCGTCTCGCCCAAGTCGGCGTGACGGAGTTTCAACTCACCCTCGGCTTGGTCTTTCACCATCTCGCCCTCCAAATATTCGATATCAACCAAATCGGGATCGATGGGAACTATGCAACCTGGTTGGCCCATGTCGACCGTGTCATCGATCAAGTTTTGGAACGTCGTCTCCATGTGGTATGGGATATTTACAATGAACCGGACCTCGCTGTGCTTCCGCTCAATGACAATGCGCGTCTCAAGGAGGGCTGGCGCCTCGCCTATCGTCGCATCAAGGAACGTATTCCCGGCGCCCAGATCGTCGGGCCGAGCGTCAGCCGATACCGTCTGCTCAAACCATTCTTGGAATGGAGTCACTCGCAGGATGTGTTCCCCGATGTGGTGGCCTACCATGAATATGGCGATCCCGTCGGAGCTCTGGGGTATGTAGAGGATCTGCGCAGCTATTTGCGCGCGCAGGGCCTGGAGAGACCGATTTCGGTGAACGAGATCTTGGGGCAGGAGTCCTGGACGATTGCCGGCTATACCGCGGGCGTGATTGCCGCCTATGAGCGGGCTGACATTCTCAGCGCGATGCGCGCCTGTTGGCCTGATCCTCAGGACATGAGCCGGAGTTCCGTGGAGAATACCTGTGATAACCCGACGCTGGACGGGTTGTTGTATGTCGACCGCCGGTCCAAGCGGCCGGGCTGGCACATCTATCGCACGTATGCGGACATGCGTGGTATGCGGGTATCCACGATGACGGACAGTCCGACCCTTCATGCCCTTGCGGCGTTGGAACACACAACCAACACTCTCCGGTTGCTCTTGGGGAAGTATGAGGATCCTTCAACGGAGGAGACCAGAGTGGTCATTAGACACAGCCGAGGACGGCTGTGGTCCGCACAGAACGAGACACTGCATGTCTGTGCCGAGCGTATCCCGGATGTGGGCTCCGCTCCGTTGGAGATGCCCGTGGTGACGCTCGATCACGAGCTGCCGGCCGCAGAGAGCGAGATCTCTTTTACCCTGCCCGATTTTTACCGTTCGGACGCCTACCGTATTGTACTTGGGCCATCGGCTCGCTGTTCACGATCGTAGAAATTGACGAGTCAGCTCGTTTCCCTCGCAGCGCAGGAGCTTCGTGAGCATGTGCATAGCAGAGGCAAGCTTCGCTTTTGCGCGAATGGCTGAAACATGCCCGCCGTTTGTGGTGCCGGCCTTTGTGAAGTGTGCTACGGCTTTGACAGAGCCTCTATCTTCCGAATGTCTTTGAGAAGAATGAACAGATGTAGCGGATCGCTCGGTGAGGGGAGGAAATCGAAGCGTTCATAAAACTCTCTCGCACGTTCATCCTTCGCGTGAACGACCAGGGCACGAATTCCGGCAATATCGGCAGCCTGAAGAGTCCGCAGGGTGGCATCTTTCAATAACGCAGCACCGACTCCTTGTGTCTGCCAGCGGAGATCTACAGCCAGCCGTGCAAGCAGCATAATAGGAATGGAATGTTTTCCCAGTCCCTTCTTCACTCGCTGTGGAGCATGGTGTTGCTCCACAGACCCTACCGCGAGGGCGTAGTAGCCGATCACGGTGTCATCGGCCACCCCCACATAGGTTTGCGATCCTCCGCTGTGCTGGTTCTGTAGGGCGTACTTCTGGAGGAAGAGATTGAGGGCTTCACGTCCACAGTCGAATGATTCAACCGCGTGATGCTGTTGGAGCTTCTCGATACGCCTATTCAACGGTTTGCTTTAGAGCTTGGTGCAGGGGGCGCATCGAAGAAGCCAGGCTCCGTCAAGAGATGCTGCATCCGAGTGAGGGGGCGAGTAGGGGCATCAAGCGCAGTCAGGAATTCATTCCATTTCGCTTTACTCAATTGAAACACTCGACGATCCGCCAATGCTTCATCTGCACGAGCCAATGCACTTTCAAGGACAAACGCGCTCACTGAGCGATGAGAAACGGAGGCGGCAGCTTCCAGTCTGCGTTTGGCCGAGGAGCTGACCCGAAGGTCTAGTTTTTCAGTACGGAGTACACGGACTGCCATAGGGCACCTCTGGATACTGTTCAAGCTAACTCAACAATCCTTCAGTGTCAAGACAATGTGATGACAGCTATTCAGTGTGCGCTTGATCTTCGTTTGCCAGGCGCTGGCCGTCGGGTGTAGTCGTTCACTGAGGCTCTTCTGAATGGCGAAAATGCCTCTGAGGTACCACTCAGGTGCCACCATTCTACGTATACCATCTCTAAGTGTGCGGAATGTGGTGCCGAGGGACAGAATCGAACTGTCGACACCAGCCTTTTCAGGGCTGTG
>CABVRO010000065.1 GCA_902500715.1 uncultured Nitrospira sp.
CTCCCGCCGTCGCGACCATCGTGTCACCCACTCGCGAGACGGAGCGGTCATGCTGGACTGAGACGACCGGACCACGCCATGGCGAAACGCATCACGCAAACCAGACGAACCGCCGCAACCTCTCCCACACGCCTCCCCCGCACCGCTTCTCGACCGTCCACCGCCCTGCAACGCGAGCAGGCCGCGCGTCGGCGTGCCGAACGGGCGCTTCAGCGCGTCTCCAAAGAGTTGCAACGCCGCGTCGAAGAACTGCAACGGGCCAAAGATGCCGCCGATGTGGCCAACCGTGCCAAGAGCGAGTTCCTGGCCAGCATGAGCCATGAGATCCGCACCCCGATGAATGCCATCATCGGCATGGCCGACCTCTTGTGGGAAACCACCCTCACTCCGGAACAACGGAAATATCTGCGCATCTTTCGCCGCGCCGGGGCCAGTCTGCTGAGCCTGATCAATGACATCCTCGACCTCTCGAAAGTCGAATCAGGCCGCCTGGACCTGGACTCGATCGACTTCGACCTGTCCGAGCTGATCGACAAAACCAGTGAAATGCTGGCCTTGCGCGCCAACGAGAAAGGCCTCGAACTGGTCTGCCACCTCGCCAACGACGTCCCCTGCCATCTCATCGGCGATCCCAACCGCCTCTACCAGATCCTGCTCAATCTGCTGGGCAACGCGATCAAATTCACGGAGAAGGGCTCGGTGGTCATGAGTATCACCAACGATCCCGAGCTGCGGACACCGGGCGCGATTCGATTCTCGGTCAGCGATACGGGCATCGGCGTCCCGCACGACAAGATCAAGGCCATCTTCGAGACGTTTACCCAAGCCCACAGCACGATTGCACGCCAGTACGGCGGCACCGGGCTGGGCCTGTCGATCTCGCAACAGCTCGCCACGCTGATGGGTGGGCGAATTTGGGTCGAAAGCAGGCTCGGCGAGGGCAGCACGTTCCATTGCGTCGTCCGGCTTGGCGTGCAAACCACCCCGCCGCTGTCGAAAGTTTCTGGGACCATGAACCTGACCGGACTCCGCTGTCTGGTCGTGGACGACTACCCGACCAATCGGCTGATCCTGCGAGAAACGCTGTTCGGATGGGGCGCCACCGTGGTAGAAGCCGACAGCGGCGAACAGGCCATGGAGGCCCTGGAACTCTCGCTGAAGTCCGACGCTCCGTTCACCCTGCTCCTGCTCGATTGCCGGATGCCCGGAATGGACGGGTTCGAGGTCATCGAACGCATCCATGCCGATTCCAGGCTGGGCAACCTCACAATCATCATGCTTGCCTCAGACCGGTGGGCCGACGACATCGCCAAGACCTACGACCTTGGCCTCGGCGGCTACTTGGTGAAGCCGATCCGGCGCTCCGATCTTCAACAAACCATCAGCATCGCGTTAGGTCGCAGCAAGAGCGGCTTCTCGCCTCCTCCTCAAGGCGCCGCTCTCCCGGCCGCACCCCAAGGACGATCCCTGCGGATCTTGCTGGTGGAGGATTCGCCGGACAATCAGGTGTTGATCCAGTCCTATCTGAAAAACACCATCCATCGAGTGGACCTGGCCGATAACGGGCAGATCGGCGTCGCAAAATTTCAAAACGGGCACTATGACCTCATCCTCATGGATATGCAGATGCCCGTCATGGACGGCATCACCGCGACACGAACCATTCGTCGTTGGGAGCAGGAACAGGGCCTCCCCGCCGTTCAAATCATTGCCCTCACGGCCCTAGCCCTGAAAGAAGAATCGGCGAGGATCTTCGAGGCGGGATGCAATGCCCACATGACGAAGCCGTTGAAACGAACCACGCTAATGGAACTTTTGCAAGCCTACGAAAAGACACGAGCGCAATGAGGCACCATCAACCCGAACCCGATCGCGACAAGATTCCCGTCCAGATCGACTCCAGCCTCGAAGCGATCATCCCCGGATTCCTCGCCAACCGGCAACGGGATCTGGTCACCATCGAATCCTGCCTGAAGCAGGGCGACCTCAACACGATTCGGATGCTGGGCCATCGCATGAAAGGCGACGGCGGCGGGTATGGCTTCGATCAGATCAGCGTGATCGGCGACCAACTTGAGCGGGCCGCCATGGCGCACAATCTCTCGGCGCTACACGATCAGCTCAACGGGTTGAAGGACTTTCTATCCCGCATCGAGATCGTATACGTCCACTGACCTCAGTACCCGTCCCTTAACTCTACTCCCTTCATTCGTGCGACTTGCTCTCTTCCAGACTGCTCTACCCACTACATTGTAGACGGCACAAGCCCAAGCGTACCCAGCAACAATGCAGGCACAGCAGGAGCAGTCGCGAGGAATTCCGGCTGCGGAAGATCGTTGCGGAGATCTACCATAAGCAGAGACTGAAGATTGCGGCCAAGTATGCTCAGGAGAATTCGTGATGAGAACAGGGACAGGAAAGAAGGCTATGCGGGATCGCCCAAAGGCGCGTGCCGAGCTTAATCAGGACGGAAGGAGCTATTCGACTGGATTCGGATCGCACAGATGAGATTTGGTGGAGGGCAGGGGAGTTGAACCCCCGACCCCTACGTTGCGAACGTAGTGCTCTCCCAACTGAGCTAGCCCCCCACAACTCTCACGCGGCATTATACACAACCGGAGCCCGGGTCTCCATACGAAGTTACAGATCGGCGCAAGACTTTATCCGGGGTTGTGAAATCCCGTCGCCGCCTGCCTGGCTTCTGCCACAGCCACGCTCCGTCCCTCCACCCGCAGCTTCCCCTCCGCGTAGAGTTGAATCGCGCGAGGATAGATCCGGTGTTCCTGCTCAAGAATGCGGGCCGCCAGGGTATCCGGCGTATCTCCTTCCAGGATCGGCACGGCCGCCTGGATGATGATCGGACCTTCGTCGACGCCTTCGGTCACAAAGTGCACGGTGCACCCGGCGATTTTGCACCCGTGGTCGATGGATTTTTTCTGCACATCCAGACCGGGGAACGACGGAAGTAACGACGGGTGAATATTCATCATCCGGTTTTCGTAGGCCGTGACCAGTACTCCCGTGACAATCTTCATGTACCCGGCCAGGAGCACGAGATCCACCTCGTGCTTCTGCAGCACCTCAAGGACCGCCTTATCGTAGGCCTCGCGACTGTCGGGACGGCCGGCAAACGGTTTCGGATCCAGCCACACAGCCGGCGCGCCATGCTTCCGCGCCCGCTCCAGCCCGCCGGCATCCTGCTTATTACTGAGCACGACCGCGACTTCAGCCGACAACGTCCCCGCCTCGATAGCATCGATGATCGCCTGCAGATTCGATCCCCGGCCGGAGACGAGCACACCGAGCCGCACTAATCGAGGCGACTTACCCGACATACTCGACCACACCTTCATCCGTCGTCTGCGCCACCATTGCACCGATGTGATAGGCCCGGTCGCCCGCTTCTACCGCTTTGGCCATTACGCGATCGAGGTGTTCCGGCGACACGACCAGAATCAACCCGATGCCCATATTGAACACGCGGTACATCTCGCTCAGTTCCACTCCCCCGCGCTCCTGAATCGTCTGAAAAATCGGCAGCACCGGCCAGGACCCGCGACGAATGCGCGCCCCGCAGCGAGCCGGAAAGACCCGCGGCAGATTTTCGGTAATTCCACCGCCAGTGATGTGCGCGATTCCTTTGATCGGGCAGGCTTCGGCCAACGAAAGCACCTGCTTGGCATAAATCCGCGTCGGTGTCAGCAGGGTCTCGCCCAGCGCAACGCCGAGTTCCGGCACGATACTGTCGACGGTCAGCCGGCTTTTTTCAAACAGCACCTTACGCACCAGCGAGAACCCGTTGCTGTGGACACCGGTCGAGGCCAGCCCGATCACAGCATCCCCTGGAACAATCTGCCGGCCGTCGATCATCTTCGGGCGATCGACCACGCCCACGGCAAACCCGGCCAGATCGTATTCCCCTTCCGCATAGAACGAAGGCATCTCGGCGGTTTCTCCACCGATGAGGGCGCAGCCGGCCTGACGGCAGCCGTCTGAAATCCCGCGGACAACGGCCTCGGCTGTCTTCAATGACAGTTTGCCGGTCGCGAAATAATCGAGGAAAAAGAGCGGCTCCGCGCCGCTGACGGCAATATCGTTGACGCACATCGCCACCAGGTCGATCCCGACCGTATCGTGTTTGTCCATGAGGAAGGCGATTTTGAGTTTGGTCCCGACGCCGTCGGTTCCCGACACGAGCACCGGATCCTGGTAGCGATTCGCCTGGAATCGGAACAGGCCTCCGAAGCCGCCCAGATCGGTCATCACTTCAGGACGAAAGGTCGCCCGCACATGCGGCTTGATCCGCTCGACAAATTCATCGCCGGCATCGATATCGACTCCGGCATCACGGTAGGTAGTCATAAGAAGGGCGCATCTTAGCGATGCAGAAGAGTGTTGGTCAACATCGGAGATCGACTGTGATCTGCACTATGATGCGCGTAACATTGAACCGTGATCGTTCGAGCCCCGTTCGATAGGAGCACGTTGCTCAAAACGGTCGCCCAGCAAGGCCGCAAGGAGCCGACGCGAGTGAGGCTTACCCCCCGGGGTACGTCGCAGGGAGAGGCGCGACTGAGAACGCCGCTGGCGGACGTTTTCAGCAACGTGCCTACATCTCGGGCCGCATCTCGACATCGAGCAACTTAATCTTGCGATGCAAGTGGCTGCGCTCGATCTGTAGGTCTTCGGCCGTGCGGGAGATGTTCCAATGATGTTCACGCAGCTTGCGGGCGATAAACTCCTTCTCGAACGCATTGCGGGCATCGCGAAGCGAGTCGTAGTGCCTCGTCAAAAGGGAATTGGGCACCTGCGTCCCGGCAGCCTGTTGCGTAGCGGCCAGCTGAGGACGCACCTGCAATGCCACCGATGCATGCGAGGCCTCAATGACCGATCCCGGCACCATGATCATGAGCCGCTCGATCAGGTTGCGCAATTCGCGAATGTTGCCCGGCCATTCATACTGGATGAACACCTCCATGGCTTCCGGCGAGACTTGCTTGATCTTCAAGCCCTGCTCCTCGGCATGCACATGGAGGAAATGTTTCACCAGCAACGGGATATCCTCACGGCGATCCCGCAACGTCGGCACCACAATCGGTACCACGTTGAGCCGGTAAAACAGGTCCTCCCGGAACGTCCCCTTCTCGATTTCCTTCAACAGATCCTTGTTCGAGGCCGCCAGGACCCGCACATCGACCTTGATGAGTTTAGTCCCGCCGACCCGCGTAAACTGCTGCTCTTGAAGCGCGCGCAAGACCTTGGCCTGGGTGCTCAGACTCATGTCGGCAATTTCATCCAGGAACAGGGTCCCGCCGTCGGCCTGCTCGAACTGGCCCCGCTTCATCGTGGTGGCGCCGCTGAAGGATCCGCGTTCGTGCCCGAACAGTTCACTCTCGATCAAGGTTTCGGGGATAGCCGCGCAATTGACCGCCACAAACGGGCGGTTCGCCCTGGCGCTGTGCTGATGGATCGCCCTGGCGACGAGTTCCTTCCCCGTTCCGTTCTCGCCGCCGATCAGGACCCGGCTGTTCGTGGGCCCCGCCGTTTCAATAATCTGCTTGAGCTGCCGCATTGCCGGTGACTGCCCGATCAGTTCGAACTTCCGCTCCACCTTCGTGCGCAGCGTCCGATTCTCCTGCTCGAGCCGGTGCTGATCCAAGGCATGCTTGACCCGTAGCGTCACGTTTTCGAGCGAGAGCGGCTTTTCGATGTAATCGTAGGCCCCGAGCTTGATGGCCTTCACCGCCGTCTCGATCGACCCGTGCCCGGACATCATCATGACCTGGGTCTGAGGCACCAGCTCTCGCAAGCGCCGAAGCGTCTCCAGCCCGTCCATGTCGGGCATCCAGATATCCAGCATCATCAGTTCGGGAGGACTCACGGCGCATAACTTGAGGGCCTCGATGCCGCTCTTGGCCACGCTGACTTCATACCCTTCATCCTCCAAGATGCTGCTCAAAGAATTCAGGATGGAGACTTCGTCATCGACAATCAGAATCGAAGCAGACATGTCTTCTCCACACTACGCGTCGGCGGGAGCCGTTCACACCGGCAACTCGAACGTGAACAAGGCCCCTTTGGGCTGATGGTTTCCGGCGTGAATCTGGCCGTCGTGATCGGTCACAATCCGCCGCACGATCGCCAGCCCCAGCCCGGTACCCGTTTTCTTCCGTGAAAAATAGGGCACGAACAATTTCTCTTGATCCTCCGGCGCAATACCCGTCCCTTCATCCGCCACCGTGACGACTGCGCGACGCTGTTTCGTGTCGTACCGGGTCGTGATCCACAGATGTCCCTTGTGGTTCATCGCGTGGATCCCGTTATCGCACAGATTGACCAGGACACGCTTGATCTGTTCCCGATCGAAATTGAAGAGCGGCAGATCCGGATCGAGCGTCACCACGCATTCCACTTCGCGATGCGCGCTGTCATACAGCGCCACCGCTTCCTTGACCACATCATCCAGCGAGTTCATCGTCATGTGCGGGGCCGGCATCCGCGCGAACTTCGAGAACTCGTCCAGCATTTGCTTGAGGCTGCCGACTTCGTTGATGATCACCTGCGTGGACTCGTCGCAGATGCGGTCGAAATCCGGAGCCTTATCCTGGAACTTTTTCCGCAGCCGTTGCGCCGAGAGCTGAATGGGCGTCAGCGGATTTTTGATCTCATGCGCGATCCGTTGCGCGACCTCCCGCCAGGCCGCCGCCTTCTGCGCCTTGATCAATTCCGAGAGGTCTTCGAAAATCAGCACGAACCCGAGGTCCTTGTTCGCCTCATCCTTCATGCGGGAGCAATGCACACCGATGGTCAGGAACCGCCCCTGCAAATCCAGTTGTCCTTCGAGCGCAATATTGTCCCGCTGATCGACCAGCATCCGATCGTAGACGGACTGGAACAGATCCAGTTTGTATTCCTTGAACACCTCGTTGGCGGACCGGCCTCGAAACCGGTCGGCCCACAAACCCAACATACGCTCCGCAGAGGGATTGAAGGTCGTAATAATCCCCTGCCGGTCGATAGAGAGCAGTCCCGCGGCGATCGTGTCCACGACCGTTTCAATGTAAGCGCGCCGACGATCCAGCTCGAGGTTGGATTGCCGGAGCGAGACGTTGGCTTCTTCCACCTTCGTTTTGCTGTTCTGGAGATCGGCGGTCATGCGATTGAAGGATTCGACCAGGGTGCCGATCTCGTCCGTCGCTTTGGCTTCGATGCGCACGGAGAGATCCCCTTGCGCGATCGCCTCCGTCGCCTCGGCCAATCGTTGAATCGGCACGGTAATGCCGCGCGCCACATAAAACCCGAACCAGGTCGCACTGAACAGAATCATGACCGTGATGACCGCCACCAGCAGATACGCTCCCGCTTTGATGGGATTCTTCATCGCCTTCATCTGTTTGTATTCGGTATATTGACGCCCGATGCTTTCCATCTTACCGAGCAACGATTCCGGCACATAGGCATCGACCACCACCACCCCGTCGATCTCTCCGCGGCGGATGCTGGAAGCGATCGGGACACCGGCCCTCACCAGCCGGCCGGTCTGCGCCTCCTGCACAGACGTGAGTTCCTGCTTGCCGTTGATCACCTGCAGCACCAGTTGGCCGATCGGCAGATCGAGCACCGCCACCGGCACCTCGGGATCCAGCGACTTGGTCAACGTTTCCATCTTCGAGGAGAAAATCTCGATCCCGGCCGTGGCATACTCCGCGCGCTTCCGGGCGATCGCCGCAACCAGCAAATCCCGCTGCTCGGGCAATAACAACTCTTCGCGAAAAATCTCGTGGCTGATGGCGCGCGCACTGTTGATCGCGAGCGACACATGACCGGCATGGTGCATGCGTGCGACTTCGTACGAATCTTTCATCACGTGTTCGATCTGGTCGTTGAACCAGACATCGACCGCCTTGTTCACCAGGCCGCTGGCCACCAGAGCCAGGAGTACGGTGGGAATCAGCGAAAAACCGATGAAGGCAGCAACCAGCTTCGCGCGGAACCCGGACCCCACGAGCCGGTGACGGCGTTCGAAATAGGCTTTGATCAGATTGCGCGAGAGGAGCAGCGTCAGAACGACGAAACCGATCAAGTCGAGATTGACCAGCAGCAACACGAAGGCATACCCGGTACTGGGGAAAAAGGAATCCGACTCCTCTCCGACCGGCACCGCTATTTGAGCGTAGTAAAAGGTCAGCGCGAGACAGGGCAGGAGCAGGATCAGCACGATCCACACAGGCCGAACATGACGCTTCCGCCGCTCGCTCTCGATGGAGGCAGGCGTGGACGGCTTTTTCTCCCGCAGCACCCCCGGGGGGATGAGCTTCGTCATATCGGTCGATTCAGGCATTCTCGCTACTCCGACTCACGCCCGGGCCATTCGATCCTGCCTCACTATAACCAATTCCAGGTAGAGTCTCAAAAGATCTACCAGGATACTGGAAAAGTCCACCGGCGACGGTTTCGTTCCGTTCAGACCCTCAACGCACCTCCATGGGAGAAGAGCCTGTCTCGGCAGGCGTGGGGTAGGCAGGTAAGAAGGTGCCGCCTCGGCCCAGGACACGGCCGGCTCCACGCCTCTGAGAATGCCAGGAAATGGAGAGAGTTTCTTGGAATCTACCGGAAATCCTCACCCTATTCTTGCCCCCGCGGCAATCAATGAGAAGACCGGCTGGTAGGATACACTCGACCAGGGAAGAAACGACACCGCGGATCGGAACGGTGCGCTGGAGCAACTCACGGGGCTACGGGGTGTGAAGCGTCGATTTCCCGGAGGTCAAACTGACGAATTTCATCCTCAAGGCATAGAGCATGTCTTTCATCACGACCTGCTCGTCCGGGGTGAGGTTGCCCTTCGTTTTTTCCTCTAACATAGACAGTAGATCGATGATTTCTTTGGCCTGGGGAAGGTTCAGCGGCATGGCCGGCTGTTGAGGATCGAGTTGCTCCCCCATCAGCATCAGAGCCGAACTCCCCATGGAGATCACGAAGGAGGAAAAGTTGACCGGCAAATGTCCTGCATGCGTATGAGAGTCCGCATCATGGTCATGATGAGGCGCGGAGGCCGAGGGCTCTGCCGCCGGAGGCGTAGCCGCCTGAGCCGGTGGAGGGGCATCTTCACCCCGTCCTCGACGATCGCGGATGACGAATCCTTGCTCCTTGTCATCACCCATAAAAACCTCCGATCAACCAATGGAAAATGCAAGGCCGTACCCTACCACAGGGCCTGAAGAGGCGCAAGACGAGAGGCCCCGTTGAAGGTGCTGAAAAACTCAGTTAGAGTGGCGCGACGGAGGGGATCGCATGTCAGCACGTTTCGATAATGTCGTGGCCATCATGGCCAGGCTTCGGGCGCCGGGCGGTTGCCCCTGGGATCGCAAGCAGACCCACGAATCCCTCAAGCCCTACTTGATCGAAGAAACCTATGAAGCCCTCGATACCATCGACCGGCAGGATTTCGCCAAGCTGAAGGAGGAACTGGGCGATGTGCTGCTGCAGGTGTTGTTTCACAGCCAGATCGGCACTGAAGCGGGCACCTTCACCATCGACGACGTCTTGGAACAGTTGAGCGACAAGCTCGTACGCCGCCATCCTCACGTGTTCGGTGACGGGGCGACCAGCCAGTCCTCACTTAATTCCGACCAGGTCGTCCATCGGTGGGAAGATATCAAACGGGCCGAACGCAAGAATGCCGGCAAACCGGATTCGGTCCTGCATGACATTCCGCAAGCACTCCCGGCCCTGCTTCGCGCCTACCAGACACAGGTTCGCGCAGCGCGGGTTGGGTTCGACTGGCCGGACAGCCCGCAGGGCCTGGCGGCCGTGCTCGGCAAAGTGGAAGAAGAAATCGGGGAACTCAAGCACGCGATCACCGAGGCGGCTGCGCGGCCCTCCGCTGCCGAACCCAAGCCGGAGCCCACCCCGGAAATGGCCGCGGAGTTGGGCGACCTGCTGTTTTCCCTGGTCAATGTCGCCCGGCACATCAAGGTGAATCCGGAAGAGTCGCTGCGTCTCGCCACGAACCGATTCACCGCACGATTCCAATTCATTGAGCGCGAGGCGGCTCGAAGCGGACGAAGCATCAACGACCTCTCCACGGTGGAAATGGATCATTACTGGGAAGCCGCGAAGCGGGGGGAATCCACCGCACCCGCAGAAGCCGTCTCTCCCCTGACACCCGCAACGGAGCCGACCAGGACTCATCCATGAGCACAGAACAGGATCCATACGAAGAAGGCAAACGAGCCGGACTTCATCCGCTCATCGTCCTGTTCGGAGCCATCCTGGTGATGTGGCTACTGATCAACCTGGCCGTTCCTAGCGGCAAACAAAAGCAGGCCGCCGGTCCGGAGATTTCGCAGGTGACGACCGAAGATCCGGATGCGGCCCCGGTCATGTATAAAGTCCAGACGACGTTGACGGAATTTAATGCCGTCAGTATCGTGGTGCCGGCGCAGGCCACCACCAGTCAGGTGGTGGGTCTCCTCAAACAATTCAAGCAGGCCAGGCTGGCTCAGAGCCTCCCCTCCATGTTGCCGGCGACCAGCCCCGGTCACAAACTCGGCGACCAGGCCGTGGCCGATCTGTATATTTTCTCCGATCCCAAATATGCGACGCCGGAGGCGGTCGGCACGCTGGCCCGCGGGGCCCACGCCCCGGGCAACCTCTACCCACAAGCCATCCCTTTCGAGGAAGCGATGGAACACGTCCTTGGGCACTATCGCATCGACTTGAATGACACCAGCAATCCCGACACCGGATCGCTGGGATTTGCCGACGATTCCGGAGTGCATAGTAAACAATTTCGACGAATTTTTTGAACCGCTGCCGCGAAACTCCACGTCTGGACCGCCCACACTATCCCCAGGGCCTCATTCGGCAAGCATAATCTTCCTAAGGGTTTTCATCTCATACAGCATCTAGTGGTCCGGATAGAAACCACCCCAATGCCTAAAACTTGTGCAGGCTGCTGAAGGGCCGCGCCACTGAGGGGCTTGGGCGAGAAGGGGGCAGATATTCACACGCTTATCCACAGATTCTGTGCGTTGGGGAATTGCCGACAGAGGCCCTAGTGCGAGTACCGAGACGTGCACCGGCCGAGCGCGAGAATGGCCCGGGAAATGTGACGAGAGGCTGTGTTCGGAGTAACGGATGGAATCTGGACAAGCAGTGGACTGAAGGTCACAGAGGCCGCAATCATCCGACGGCCGGAGGATTGGCCACAATGCCGACCAGGTTCTTGATCTCTGCCCGCAAGGAATCCTGCTCCACCTGAACCCAGGCCTCCAATCGCGGGAAGTAATGGGCGAGCGAACCGGTGAAGGGGGCCACCAACACATCACCGCGCTCGTTCAACCACCCTTCGGCCTCGGCGATCCGAACCTTCTGGTCGCCGATCTTGCGGGACAGAAATTTATTCAGCATCAGCTGTTGCCCGGGGCTCCCGGTGACCGTGCCCAACAACTTCTCCTTCACATAGTCCAACTCTTCGGCCTGGGCAATCTTCACCCGAACGGCATGGGTTGCCGCCCAGGTCGCCCGCTGGATCGAGTAGTCGTAGGACAAGACCGGCTCGCGCGGCTCGCGAAAGGGGCCGGTCACATCCGAGATCACCAATTGGTCGTTCAGCATGTGGGGATTCCTTCTCTTCCCGTTCTTATCGTCATTGAAACCTCATCTCGGCGCGGTTTGCAGATACTGCAGCATCTTTGCCGCCGTATCAGCGCCGTCCCGGATACAATCCGGAAGGCCCACTCCCCGATAACCTGCACCGGTGACGGCCAGGCCGCCGAATCGCGAGAGTGCCGCCTCCAGTTGTGCAAGCCGATCGAGATGCCCGAGAGTATATTGAGGCATGGCCCGATTCCAGCGATTCACCTCGACATAGTGCGGCGTCGCCTGCAGGCCCACAATGGAGGCCAATTCCTCGCGCACACACCGGACCAGGTCCTCATCGTCTCGCTGCAAAATGGCTTCTCGCCCGACCCCGCCGAGGTAACAACGCACCGACACATCCTCCGGCGGCGCGCGATGAGGCCACTTGAGGGAAGTCCAGGTCGCGGCAATCAGATCACGGCCTTCGATTCGAGGAACCACGAAACCGAATCCTTCCAGCCGGTTCCCCACCGCTTCAGCAGGATAGATGAGAGAGATCGTGGCTGTCGAGGCATAGGGAATCATGTCCATTAAGCCGGCCGCCATTGGTGTCAACGGCCGAACGAGTTCAGCGCTGACATAAGCCGGCGTCGCCAACACCAACGCCTCGGCCGAGAGCGCCGTCCCGTCGGTGCAAATCACATCGTACATCCAGCGTCCGGCCTGATGCGAGCGCACCCGCAACGCCTCCGCCTGAACGCCGGCTTTCAACACCCCGCCGGCCTGCTGGATCTGCACCGTCAACCCGGTCACCAAATCGGCCAGACCGTTTTTCAACGTCACAAACATCGTGTGCCGGGGACGTCCGTCGGAAACCGTCTGTGCCCGTGCACGACGGGCCGCCATCATACCGCGAATCACACTGCCATGTGCCTGCTCCAACTCGTAGAAACGGGGGAACGTCGCCCGAAGGCTCATCTGCTCCGCATCGCCCGCATAAATGCCGGCCATCAGCGGCTCCATGACCCGTTCGCAGGCATGCCGTCCGAACCGGCGACGGAAAAACGACGCCAGCGATTCGTCGTCGGTGGACCGACGCGGCGGAATCAGCACATCGCAGCCCATACGGGCAAGATCGACCCAGGATAACAACCCGCTGCGAAAAAACGGCCCCAGCTGAGTCGGCGTGAATGTCACGAGCCCTTCCGGCAACTCGTGCAACTGCCCGCCTCTTAAGACACTCGCTTTCTTCTCAACCGGGTTGGTGTTGATCAGTTGATCGGCTAGCCCAAGACGTCGGCACAGCTCCATGCCCCAGGGCTTTTGCGAGAGGAACGAGTCGGGCCCCGCTTCCATGACCAACTGCCCGACCCGATGCGTGAGAATTTTTCCGCCCCAGACCGGCGCCGCATCGAGGATGGTGCAGGTGAGGGGCATATCAGCCGCGGCCGCCTGCTCCTGGAGAGCAAACGCCGTGGAGAGGCCTGAGATACCTCCGCCGATAATGACAACTGACCGTGGAGTGCGCGCCACAGGTGGTGCCGCTAATGAACGAGCGAGGACTCGTGTGCCTCCACCACCGACATCAGAATGTCGATCAATGGAGCCGAGGCGTTCAACATGGGAATACGTTCCAGCTGGAGCCCCTTCGTCAGAGCCAGCTGCTTCAGCTCAATATCGATATCGAACAGAGTTTCTACATGGTCGCAGATGAAACCGATCGGCGCCACCAGGACATGCCGATGACCTTCCTGCGCTAATTCTCCTAGCGTCTCTTCAACCGATGGACCGAGCCACTTGTCTCCAGAGCGGCCCTGACTTTGATAGGCAAACCGTGTCGGCTGACTTCCGAGTTGCTCACAGACCGCCCGGGCGGTTCCTTGTACTTCCTCGGGATACGGATCCTTCATGGCCACCACACGCTCCGGCAAACTGTGGGCGGTGAACAGGACCGGCACCTGTGCCCGCACCTCGGCCGGGAATCGCTCCAACGTCCGGCGAATGTTTTCGACGATGGCAGCAACCAACAATGGGTGGCGATGCCAACTCGTCACGAAGCTGATCGGAGTCTCACTGGCAAGTTCAGCTCGCGCCTCCTCGACCTTTTTCATATAGGCGCCGATGCTGAGCGAAGAATACTGCGGCGCCATGCAGAGTCCGATGATGCGTTGGGGAAAGTCTTCGAGCAGTTGCGCGTAGGTTTCCTTGATGAACGGATGCCAGTGCCGCAACCCCACATAACAGCGGTACCGCGCATCGCCCGACCGGTTCAACCGCTGTTCCAGCACCCGCGCCACTTCGCGCGTAATATCGAGCACCGGAGATTTCCCACCGGTCGCACGATAGCGCTCGCGGATTTCCTCCACCAATTCAGGAGAAGTCGGCCGTCCGCCTCGAACATCCTGAAGATACGGCTCCACATTCTCCAGGCAATCGGGGCCGCCCATAGCCATCAGCAAGACGGCAACCGGTTGTGACGTCACAGCCATACTCATCGTGTGCTCAGCTTATGCACCAGATCGATCGTGGCGGCGACACTCTCCACGGGAGTATTCGGAAGAATCCCATGGCCCAGATTGAAAATGTGGCCCGGACGCCCTGCGGCCCGGCGGAGAATGTCCGTCACTCGCCGCTCGATCTCGGAGATCGGCCCGAACAACGTCACCGGATCGAGATTCCCCTGTACGGCCCGATCGTAGCCCACCATGGCCCAGGCCTCGTCGATCGGGATACGCCAATCGATTCCGATCACGTCGCCACCTGCCTGGCGCATCGCCTTGAGAATGGCCGTGGTACCAGTGCCGAAATGGATCAACGGAACACCTTCGCGCTTGAGTCCCTCAAAAATCAGCTGCACATGCGGCATGACGTATTCGGCATAGTCCCCGGCCGACAGACACCCGACCCAGCTATCGAACAGCTGCACGGCCTGCGCACCAGCCCTGATCTGACGACGAAGGTAACCGGTAATCACACGCGCGAATTTATCCATCAGGCGATGCCAGGTTTCCGGCTCGCGATACATCATCTGCTTCGTATGGATATAGTTCCTGGAACTTCCACCCTCAATGGCATAACTCGCCAACGTAAAGGGCGCCCCGGCAAAGCCGATCAGGGGCACGCGGCCGGCCAGCATCTTGCGGGTCAGACTGATGGCGTCCATCACATACTGAAGTTCGGTGTCGTCGATGACCTTGAGCCGGTCTACCGCGGCCCGATCCCGAACCGGATTGTGAATGATCGGCCCCTCACCCTCCGCGAACTCCAGCTTGAGCCCCATCGGCTCGAGCGGAAGCAGGATATCGGCAAAAATAATCGCGGCATCGAGCGCAAACCGGTCGATCGGCTGCAACGTGACCTGGGCCGCCAATTCCGGCGTCTTGCACAGCTCGAGAATGGAATGCTTTTCCCGTAACCGGCGATATTCGACCATGTAACGGCCCGCCTGGCGCATGAACCAGACCGGCGTGCAATCAACCGGTTCGCGCCGGCACGCTTTCAAAAATCGATCATTCATAATGGGGCGCATTTTAGAGGGGCGGTCCGAACAGAGTCAAACAATCTTGCGCCGAACCGGCTCGTCGAATGCGATCACCCTGTCGCCGGAAGGGCGGCCGCTCCGGTTCTGTCGCTCGTTCGACGAAAAAATACGGCGGTCATACGGAAAAATTCTCAGGACATTTCTCCGTGAATCTGTATATAATAATCGCACGTGTCTTTGAGCCTGAGTATCCTCACTCACTGATCGACACAATCCAGAGCATTCAGCGGCCTGCCTAGTCGCATCACTCGCAAGCGCCGCGATGAGTTAGTCACGGTAGTGGAACCGCGGCGCGACCCCTCGATCACGCATCCTAGATTCGCATAACTGTGGAGGTGGCATGAGTAGTGATCTGCAACCACTCACCTTACCCGAAAACGGTGAGCTTTCCAAAACCAATGTGCAGCCAGGCGAACAGTCGGCGAACGATGGACCGTGGATCACCATCATACGCTGGTTTGACTCGTGGGCGGGCATTGAAAAAATGCAAACGGATACCGCCCCGCCGACGGTCGACTGGTTGCGGGCCATCCCGCTCATCATCGTGCACCTGCTCTGCCTGGGTGTGTTCATCGTTGGATGGAGTTGGGTCGCCGTAGGAGTCGCAGCAGGGTTCTACTTCATCCGCATGTTCGCCATCACAGGATGGTACCATCGCTATTTCTCGCACCGCACGTTCAAGACCTCCCGAGCCTGTCAGTTTGCCTTTGCCCTGCTCGGATCGTCCTGTGCGCAACGCGGACCGCTCTGGTGGGGCGGTCACCATCGACACCACCACATTTACTCCGACAAACCGGAAGACACGCATTCGGTGCGCCAGGGCGGATTCCTTTGGGCTCACATCGGCTGGATCAGTTCCAAGAAGTTTTTCCCGCCGCGTTTGAAGAGCATCGGCGATTTCGCCAAGTTTCCGGAACTGGTCTTTCTGGATCGATTCGATACCCTCGTCCCGACCATTTGCGGATTCGGAATGTTCGGCCTGGGCAAGTTCCTGGAAGCCTACGCCCCAGGCCTCGGCACGAATGGGCCGCAAATGCTCATTTGGGGCTTCTTCGTGTCCACCGTCGCGCTGCTCCACGGCACCTGCACGATCAACTCGCTGTCCCACGTGTATGGTTCCCAGCGCTACAAGACGGGGGATGACAGCAAGAACAACTTCATCCTCGCCATGATTACCCTCGGCGAAGGCTGGCACAATAACCACCACTACTATGCCGCCTCAACCCGCCAAGGATTCTATTGGTGGGAAATCGACATCACCTACTACATGCTGAGGGGCCTGCAAGCGCTGGGACTGATCTGGGATATTCGGGAAGTGCCTGCGCACGTGCGGGAAGGAAAGAATAAACTCGCCTGATTGAGACCGGGGGGCGGCCGTTCACGGCCCGCCCCCTTCACTCCGACCTACACCCATTCCGATTCATCTGCCGATGCCGCCTTACGCCCGTACTGCAGCGCCAGGCGATCTCGAATCTCCAGGCTGACAGGGTCGATCGCCGCCAGTTCTTCTTCCGTCGCAATCCAAGCATCCTCCGGCACCAATTCGATACGGTAGTGATTCTTCCGCATGGAAAACCACTCGATATACGGGTGCGGGATCAAATGCGGATGCGGATCGAAGGAGATAAGACTCGCATCGCCGATTTGCGGGATTTCCACGTCCCCCAGCACTTGACCCGCGAGATCCTCATCGACGAACCGGCTGTTCTTGAACCGGATGACCTTCCCGGCGATTTCTCCGCGACAATCGCCGACCAGATAGAAATCGACCGCGCCCAACACCGCGAACGTCATGCGCCCGACGACGTTACCCGGACGGCGGTTGTCGAGAAAGCCCTCTTGTACCCAGCGATTGTTGCCGAATTTCTGAGCCACCTCATCCTCCTTCTGAACGCGCCGCCACAGACTCCTGCTGCGTCGGGGACGACTCACCGGTCACCCATGACCCGAGCAGGACGCCGCCGAGAATCATCGCACTGCCGAACCACCCTTGCGCATCCAGGTGTTCGCCCAGGAAATACCACGCCAGCCAGGCCGCCACGGCCGGTTCAGCGGCAAATAACAATGCCACTTGCTGTGCAGGCAGCAGCCGCTGCGCCCACATCTGAACCGCAAACGCCCCGGTCGCCAGAATACCGGTGACCACAAGTCCGACGGCCAGGACGCGGCTCGGCTCAAACATCGCGAGCGTCGGCTGTTCCCACCACATGGCTCCCGACATGGCCACGGTCATCAGCAATAATTGCCACGCGAACAACGAGACCGGATCAGTCACGCGGGTATATCGTTCGAGGCACACCATATGGGCGGCAAACGCCGCAGCGCTCCCCAGGGTCAGCAGATCCCCAAGATTGGCGGAGGCCGTCGGCCTGACCAGCAGCCAAAGACCGGCCAACGCAATCCCGTTGGAGGCCCAAGTATGGAGGCCCAAACGGAGCAGGTACAACGGCACAAACACTACGTACAGCACCGTGATAAAGGCTGAGTTCGAAGCCGTCGTGAAGCGAAGCCCCACGGTCTGCAACACATAGCCGATGAACAGCCAGGCGGTCGCAATCAGACTGGCCCGCATCATGGAGGTGTCGCGAATCAAAGGGCGGCGGAAGAACAGCAACACCGCAAAGACGACGGTCATGCCGAGGAGGAATCGCAGGAAAAGAAACGAGAGCGGGGAGATTTGCTCGAGCGCGGCCTTCGTGGCTGGAAACGTCGCCCCCCACACAAAGGTCGTGAGAAGCAGCGCGAATTGAGGCATGGCAAACAGAAATCACGAACCGTGAATGCTGTACGAGGGATCGGAGGAAGCGCCTCCTGAAATCCCGCCGTCATCATTCAACATTCGCGATTCATCATTCCCGGCGTTACGGTTTGCACAACGCGCATTTACGTTCTTCGCTGGTGCCCGCCTGTTCCATCGCAGCGAGCGCCCGCTCCTTGTCGGGGTAGTCGAACCATCCCCCTTGCCAGTAGTCGCTGCTCGACACACCGGAAGGGACTTCGGAGCAACGGTCCCGATGGAGCGTCACGCGATCGATCGCCCGTGCAATATGAAGCCAATACACCATAATACCCCGTCCAATTAATGCGTCATGACCGTCACGGCTCAACCTACCACGTGCCTCGATATGAGAGCAATGCGCAGCAAGCATCCAGCCGAGACGAGTCTCGTGACGGCGAGGAACATTCGATTTTGGGATGAAACCGGGAGGTCGCGCTAGGGCAGGAGCTGCCACTCGTCCTTCTCGATCACGGTCTTGACGCCGGTTTCCAGCTTCTTGACGTCTTTCTCTTCGAAGAGACGCATGTAGCGTTCAATCCGGTCCGGATCGTCGATACGCTCTTCCTGCATCACACCACCGCTGCCTTTGTACTTCCGAATTAACAGGGGCATTTCAACCGATCCTCCAATTGTGTCTCGCGTTTCGGCACAAAGTTTCGGTACAATAGTGCAAAGCTACGCACAGGGTCAAGCGTTTCCAATAGGAGACCGCTTTATCCAGCCCTGGCCTTCAGGGGGAGGTTGGGAAGCGCCATCCAAGGAGTCGGCTATGCCGGTCTACGAATACCGCTGCGAACAATGTACCCACCAGTTCGAGGCCACCCAGTCCGTCCATGCACGACCGGAAGACACCGTCTGTCCCCAGTGCAACAAACTCGGCGCCATGAGAATGCTCTCGGCGTTTGTCTCGAAGGTCAAAGGCTCCCACAAGCCGGGCTTTGAAGAGATCAGAGCCTACGACATGTTGAACGAGCGTATGGATCGGTTTTCCAAACTCCCGCCCGCCATCGGTAAGCGAGTGGATGTCACACCGGACATGATGTCCGGCGCCGGAGCCGCGACTCCTCCTGAAGGCGACGACGTATAAGCGGAGCCCTGACGCCGGGCGGAACTCCCGCCGTGTGGCAGCGTCGTGAGGGAGAGCCGTCCAGCGGCTGAAGACTAAGAAGGAGACCCGTTCAGCATGCACACCCGTATCAGCGGATTTGTCTGTACAGCTCTTCTCTGTCTCTTGAGTCTCCCGGCTTTAGCTGAGGTGGCCGGATCAATGGTCATCGCCGGCCACGGGCCCGAACAGCGGGTCATCGAATCGCTGGCCCATGCGTTTGAAAAAGCCAATCCCCGCGCCTACATCGACGTCGTCTGGGACGACAATTCGAAGCCGCTCGATCTGGTGAAGACCAAACAGGCCAAGATTGCGGTGACCGGAACCGCGGAAGACGGCTT
>CABVRO010000066.1 GCA_902500715.1 uncultured Nitrospira sp.
CCACCAGCGCCATCGCCTTTTTGACGGCCGGCGTCTTCTCGGGATCGGTGGCCGGAAGAAGGCGGACGGTGATAGTCGTCTCGTGCCGCTTCAGCTGGATGAAAAAACTGCGCGCCGTACCCTGCTCGATCACGACTGCATCCAGCAGCGCTTCCCGACCGCTCTTCGCCAGGTAACACTCCTGAACCTTCACAATCTCACCCTCCTCCCGCTGCAACATCGGAGCAAAGGCTTGGTACACATCCTGGAGTTCACCGGTCGATTCGATCACTACATGCGGCATCGTCGCTCCTTTCTAACAGGATGCGGAAAAAGTCCGCCAGCGGCGTTCTCGCGGCGCTCAGGGGCTCACCGTACGGCCCGAGTACGTTTCGCCTCTTCGCTTGCTGCGGCCTTGCTGCACGGGCTTTTTGCGCATCCTGCAGATTCATGTATTGCGTACCCATCGAGTGTTTCCACAGCCTGTTAAACATGATTGCGGAGCATCAACTCCTTCGGATGCGGATTCAGATACACTTGTTCTCGAATGTATTCGGCATCGAAGATCTGCACGTAATGTTTGATCAAGGTCAGGGGAACAATTAACGGCGTGAGTCCCTGGTGATAGTCCGCGATCACGCTCAACAGCTCGGCCTTTTCCTGCGTATCCAGCCGTTCCTTGAAATGGCCCAAGATGTGCTGGAGCACATTCACATGTTTTCGCACCGTCGCCTTCGCCGCGAGGGCCTGCATAAACAGTTCGCCGTACCGGACGGCCAGGTCCTTCGGACGATACTCGTTCACCTGCGCAACCAATCGCCCGAGCTGACGATAGTGCGGGGCGCTATGGGCCAGGAGTAGATATTTGTGGATCGTATGAAACCGCACCAACGCCTGCCTCGTGACGCCGCTTTGCATCAGATCCTGCCAACGACGATAACAGAACACCCGCTCGATGAAGTTTTCCCGCAGGAGCGGATCGCAGAGCCGCCCCTCCTCCTCCACCGGAATGAGCGGAAACCGATCGAGAAAGGCGCGCGCAAACAATCCCACACCTTTTCTGCCCGGCATGCCATGCTCGTTGTATGTACGAACCCGCTCCACCCCGCAACTCGGCGAGTCTTTCTTGAACACAAACCCGGACAGGTCCAGCTCCTCAAGATCACCCAGACGCTTCCCGGCCATCGTCTCCAACGCCAGCGTGTGATCCCGCCCGCTCTTGATGGCGACCAGCCTCGGCTGTTGGGGATTGCCGATGAGTCGCATCGCTTCACGCGGCGTACCGAGCCCGGCTTCGACTTCCGGACAGACCGGCACCCACTCCACGTAACGCCCCAGCACATCGGTGAGAAACACGTCGCGTTTGTGGCCTCCATCGAAACGGACCTCTTCCCCGAGCAGACACCGGCTGATGCCCAGGCGAAGCGGAGAGGTCATCATGCCTTCACCTGCGCCTTTCCGAGATCCAGATATTCCTGGCGCGCTTGTCGATGGTCCACGATCGGCTCCGGATAATCCGACCCGATGCGGCATCCAGCCTGCACCTGTTCCAACGGCGGCATGAGATGCGGCTCATGAATCCATTTCGTCGGCACATGCTTGAGTTCCGGAACGTAGCGGCGAAGATATTCGCCCTCGGCGTCGAACTTTTCGCTCTGGATTCTCGGATTAAAAATCCTATAACCCTGCATGGCATCCGTCCCCGTCGAGGCGCACCATTGCCAGTTGCCGTTGTTGGCGGCCAGGTCTCCGTCGACAAGCCGTTCCATGAAATAACGCTCTCCGCTCTGCCAATCGATCCGGAGGTCCTTCACCAGAAACGAGGCGACCACCATCCGCACGCGATTGTGCATCCATCCCGTCTGGTTCAATTGCCGCATGCCGGCATCCACAATCGGGTAGCCCGTGAGACCCTGAGACCAGGCGGCAAACAACCGCTCACGATCAGGCCCCGAGGGTCTTGGTTTGGGAAGTCCCGGCTTCGCTTTGAACGGCCCCTGCGCCACGTGGGGAAACGCCGTGAGGACTTGCTGGAAAAATTCCCGCCAGACCAGTTCATCGATCCAGGTGAAGACGTCCGCGCGCGACACCGCGCCGCCTTGCGCGAGCGCGTTCAGCGCTGCATACACCAACGTGCGCGCGGAGACCGTCCCGAAGCGCAGATGGGGTGACAACTTCGAGGTGCCGTCGATCGCCGGAAGATTTCTGCCGGTCACATACTGATGAACCGGCCCCCCCAAGAACCACTGCAGCCTGGCATGCGCAGCCTGCTCACCCGGCTCGATCCACATCGGCACCGACTCATATCCGAGATCCGTCACGGAAGGCCATTTCTGCGAACCCGGAGTAGACGCGTTGGGGGCCGGCGGAAACGAGGGAATGCCCAGCAGAGGCGGGGCAGCAGCCCGCCATTTCGTCCACCAGCGGTCGCGATACGCGCTGTAGCGCTGAAACGGGTCTCCGCTCAGCCCGCGCACTTCCTCCGCTTCGAACACGACATGGTCCTTGAACGTCCTGACCGTGCGACCCTGTTGTGCCAGCCGCTGCTGAACAGTGCGATCCCGCTCCAGCGCCGCCGGTTCATAGTCCCGGTTCCAATACACCGCATCGACTTTGAAGTCGGCCGCCGCCTGCACGACCGATTCAACCGGATCGCCCAACCGACAGGCGAGGGACACGCCGTGCAGGGCCAGAGACCGGCGTAACTCCTCCAGACACCCCATCATGAACCCGACGCAGGGGGAGCCGAACGCGTGCGAACGCAGCAGCGGTTCATCGAACACGAACAGCGGCACGATCTCCCGACATTCCTGACAGGCCGCCGACAGAGCGGGGTTGTCACGGAGCCGGAGATCCCGACGAAACCAGACCAGACCTTTCATGGGTGAACCTCGGGAGAGGGGGAGGCCAGCCGCTGTGCCGGAGGAACAGGATCGGCGAACAGGATTCGCCGCCAGGCCACATAACAGAGAAACAAGGCTGTGGTGGCCATGAAGCCCGTGCGTAACTGATGGAACCCGAATTGAAACTGGTTCATCAATTCGCTGGTAAGACCGAAGCCCCCATACGCCATGGCCAAGCCCCAGGCCCACGGACGCAGAAACAGAAACCCGTAACCGATCAGAAAATGCACGGCCGGCGAATGCAACTTGACCATGTAGGCCAACGGACCGGTGATCGTGACGCCGAACAGTTTCAGCGCATAGGCGGGGAAAAATTCGATGATCAGCACATCGATCAATCCCACCAGCAGAAAGAGCGCCCCGAAGAGTTTGATGTCGATGCCCCGTGAAGTCGTGTGCCCGGTCATGTGTTCACGCTCCTTCCCTGCGGACGGACTCCGTGGGTCCGTGCTCATTCATCGAACCCAGGAATCCGGAAACGCCCGCCACCATTCGGTGGGATGTGTGTGCCGCCACTGCGCCTGCTCCTGCCAGAGCCGGTCGGCCGTAGCCTTGTTCAACCGCACCGCCATCGCGGCGCTGACATCGGATTGTTGGCGCACGCTGGTTTGAATCATTTCCTTCGCCATCCGAGCCAGGCCGCCCGGTGGATCGACGAGATCCTCCGTGTGTCGATAGGCGAGGTTCAGATACAGCTGTTCGACGGCCGTCCAGCTCTCGTCCTTGGAGAGCTGTTCCAGGTAGGCGTCGATCGCCTGGTAGACATAGGTGAGCTGAAGGTAGGCTTCTGCCGACGGTCGCTCCTGTACGGCCTGCTCACAGGCCTCCAGCGCCCGGCGATAGTCGCCTGCCATGAGGAACAGCCCCGTTCTCTCGATGCCGGAGGTCCGTGAGACAGGCACCCCCTGTCCATGCCCCTCGACGGCAAAGGATCCGGCCACGATGATCGACAATCCGAGCGCCGCAAGCATCCGTTTCACATGCCACCTATCGGCCCGAGCCGCCGTGTGATCCCATTTGTCCTTTGTACAGAGTCTGGCCCGATACACGGGTCACGGAGACCTCGCGCGAACCGCCCTCGCTTTTTACCCCCAACTTCACCACCGATCCCGGCTCGCCTCGAACCATGAGGGCCACTTGCTCGTAGGTCTTTCCGGTCACGGCAACACCGTCTACGGTGGTCAGCTCATCCCCTGGCTTGAGCCCGGCCTTCTCCGCCGGTCCATCGGGCAATACGTGCGCGACATAGAGCACGGCCGTGTCGCCCACGCGCTCCGCCCCGACGTGCAGCGACACTCCGATCACGCCATCCGGAATCGTGGCTTCCAAACCGAATGTGGGTGCCGACGCCCCTGCCTTCTCCTGCCCCTCGCTTGCCCAGGCGGTGACGGTTGCGACAGACGAGGAATTCAGGCAGATGCTCAAGAACCCTACGACCAAGTATGCGGAAGTATTGATGTGCTTTTTCATCGTCCATCTCCCTTCGTGACAATCACAATTGACGCGCGAGGCCCACTAAACATAGTCCTGCCAGCAACACCAGTGAGTTCAGATAGAGGGACCGTTGATGCAATCGATCCCAGGCCCGCTTCAACGTCGCATCGACGACCCCGTGCTGTTCCTGTTCCTTCAGCCGATCACGCATCGCATTACTCTGCGGAGTGAGAGGCGACCGGCAATAGGATTCTGCCGCGAGAATCACCAGCCAGATACCGCCTGCGATCAGCACCGGCAGATTCCAGCCACGTGTGCTCCCGAGCACGGTGACCGACAACAGCCCAGCCGTAGCGGCTCCCATACCAAGCACATAGTAGGCAGGAAAGAGCCGGCGAACGACTTTGCCGAAAGCATCCTGGTCCAGGTTCCTGGCCAGAATCGGCGCCACCACAAACGACAGCAGCACGACCTTGCCGACCAAGACCGCAACAGCCAGTGCTTGCAGGTACTGCATCACCGAGGCGAGGAGGGCAGACATGCCTGATCCTCCTTGTTGACGATCGCCCGCAAGGCTGGCTCCAGCGTCGGATAACGGAAGGTATACCCCCCGGCTCTCGCCTTCGCCGGATCGACACGTTGCCCGGTAGTCATCAACGTCCCCAACTCACCCAGCGCCAGATGCAAGGCGAGACCGGGAACCGGAAGCCAAGAGGGACGGTGGAGCACCCGCCCCACGGTGGCGCAGAACGTCTTCATGGTGACCGCCTCAGGCGCCACTGCATTCACAGGACCTGAGATCGTCGCCGTCGCGATGACCCATTGGACGAGTCCGATGAGATCGGACCGGTGAATCCATGACACCCATTGCGTACCCGGCAAGACCGGCCCTCCAGCAAAGAGCCGAAACGGCAGCAACATCTTCGGCAACGCGCCGCCGCCCTGTTCGAGCACCATCCCGGTTCTCAACAACACGACACGTGTTCCGAGCCGACCGGCGCGCAAGGCCTCTGTTTCCCAAGAAGCAGAAAGGTCGGCGAGAAAGCCTTGACCGATCGGCGACGCTTCATCCAGAAGCCGATCGTCGCTGGGGCCGTAGTAGCCGATCCCCGATGCGCTGATCAACAGGGGCAGGGGCGCGGACCGTCCGGCTAATGCGTCCACCAGCAGTCTGGTCGACAGGATCCGGCTCTCC
This sequence comes from uncultured Nitrospira sp., assembly GCA_902500715.1. Lineage (GTDB taxonomy): Bacteria > Nitrospirota > Nitrospiria > Nitrospirales > Nitrospiraceae > Nitrospira_A. The sequence continues at coordinate 5,512 of CABVRO010000066.1, forward strand.
ACGAGGAGCCGCTTGCGGGCATCCGTCCATCGCCCGTCGGCGATCGGCGCACCGGCCAGATTGATGACGACATCTGCCGTCGCCACTTCAGAGTGCCAGGGTCCGGCAGAACAGGCGTCCCATTCCACGGACCGGACCGACGACCGAGGCGCATGACCGGACCGGCGACTCAAGACCACCACCTCATGACCCTGTCGAGCCAGCTCTTCGACCAGTGCATGGCCGATGAATCCCGTTCCTCCGGAGACAATGATCTTCATCTGTCCGTCCTTCCGTCTGGCACAGTCCACGGCTACGATGCCCCGTCCTGGTCGGCCTCATCGGCCGACTCCTCGTCACTCTCGTCCGGTGCTCGATCATCCGATGACTGTTTCACAGGCCTGCTGCCGGTAACGGCCGTCACGCGCTGGCTGAACTTTCTCTGCTTCGTGCCATACAGCAGGTTCGGCGGCGGGCTCCGGCGATTCTTCAGGATGACCGGGTCGAGCACCTCGCCGCACATCGTGCAATGCCATGCCGTAATATCGATCTGACCGGTATCATCAAGCAAATCGATGTAGTGCTGTGTCAACAACAATCCTCCGCAACGCGGACAGATGTGATGCCCGGGCTGCGGAGTGGAGAGCGATTCTGGTGTCCCATGTGTTTCCATTGGAACCCCCGACTGGGAAAAAAATGGACGACCACGAACTGAACCGAGTCCGCTGCATACGACTGCTCACGTTCCGGTGCCCACCCATGCCCTATCGCACCCGAGCCCTTGCCGGCCGAGCCGGCCGCACCACCGCATAGGCAGCGCGCCGCTGCCTGACGAACAGGGCCACCCCGATACTCACCACCATCGTCGCGATGCCATATGCCATCATGTGGGTCATGAATGCCTCCTGGTTATGGCGCCTGGGCGGCGTCATACTCTCTCAGCGTCATCAATTGGTTCGCTGAGGGGACGGATTCCTCCGAAGGAAGAACCCGCCCACCTCAACGGGAGGCCGCGTGCGGAGTCGCGGTACCTCCTGCTCTTCACTGCTTCGGACCGGCCTCACTTCCTCGCGCCTGCTCATGGCTTATTTCGCTGTCTCTCCACCCCGGACACACCGGAACCCGGTGCCATGCGTCTGCAGCGCGAATCCTCCTCGTCCCCGTGCCGTGGCGGTAATATCCGACTGGGGACTGTGCCACGACCCTCCACGTATAACCCGGACGATCCCCTTGTCGGGGCCCTGCGGGTTCTTATCGGGAGCATTCGCGTAGTAGTCAGGGGCGTACCAATCCTGCACCCATTCCCGCGCGTTGCCGGACATATCCTTGATACCGTACGGCGAGTCGCCTCCGGACAAAGAACCGACGGGGTGTAACGTCTTGTCGTCGACCCACTCCCGGTCGAAGTTCGCCCGGGTCGGACTCGGGGGTTCGTTCCCCCAAGGGAACATCCGGCCATCGGTGCCACGCGCGGCCTTCTCCCACTCCGCTTCGGTGGGCAGCCGTTTCTTGGCCCACGCGCAATACGCTTTGGCGTCGTACCACGTCACCTGCACGACCGGCAGCTGCTCGATCCCCTTGACCGAGACCAAGACCCCGGTACCATAGGGATTCGGCGGGCTGCGATGGCCGGTGGTGGCGACAAACGCCATGTAACGCTCATTGGTCACTTCCACCTGATCGATGGCGAATGTATCGACATGAACCGAATGTTGCGGCCACTCGTCGGCCCTCCCCTTGGGATTCTCACTGCCCATCAAAAACGGTCCGCCCGGCACGGCGACCATCGGAACCGGATCCAGCTCCTTCAGAGTCGGCGCCGCGAGCACAGGTGTCAGGGCGACCGCACAGGTTGCGGTCACGAACAGGCTCATGCATCTCCACCTAGTTCCTCTCCTGGTCAAACCTTGAGTCATTTCTTCTGCTCCTTGCTCCCCGCGATTGCCTGGGCCGTATGAATCTTGATCTCACCGACAAGCCGTTCCACCTTGCCCGTGTCGCCCCGGTCGGCCGCCTCCTGCGCTTGTGTCACAAGGGTTCTGGCTTCATGCAGATGCTGCTCGATTTGCGCCTGCAGATCCGGCGACGCCACGGTGCCCCCCAGGGCCGCACGGTGATACACCTCCCACGCGTGATCCACGCTGTGTTCCGCCTCATGCACCACCTGGAGTTTCTCCGGATGGGGGTGGCGGCTGGCATCGATCGGACCGGCTTGGAGATCCGCCGTCATCAAAAGCGCGGTGAATCCGCCGACCAAAGTGATCATCGTGCTGTACGTCATGCCTCTGCCTCCGTCGGATGTATGGCGGGCCAGCCCCGTCCGCCCTGTGCACTCATCGCTGCTTCATCGATTGTTCGATGAGAGGTCGCAGCTCCAACAATTCTACGTTCACCGGATCCATGGCCAAACCCCGGTTGACAGCCTGCTGTGCCTCGCTGAACCGTTCCCGCCCCATTTCCACCAACGCGGTGATGTAGCTATCTCTGATGCGCTGCTCCCAGTCGGCCGGTGCCGTCTTCGCGCACCGAAAGCCGAGACCGACGCCGTAGCTGTTATTGAGCGGATGATTCCAGAACCGGTGCGTCGAGCGAATCGTGCCTTCCGGCGCCATCCAGGAGCCGCCACGGATGACCCGTTTCTCACCGACGGTCAAGCGGTCTACGTAGGTTCCGGAACCACCGATCCACAAGGGCTTCGCCGGGCCGGTGGGATTCACCATGGTCTCGAGTCTCCCGTAGTATTTCGGGTCATACCAGTCGCCGACCCATTCGAAGACATTGCCCGCCATGTTGTACACGCCGTAGTAGCTGGCGCCCTCCGGATGAGAATCCACCGGCAAGGTCGCATCGTGATGCCTGTCATAATTTGCCTTGTGGGAATCGAAGTCGTTGCCCCAGGGATAGAGGTTGCCGTGCGGGCCGCGGGCTGCTTTTTCCCATTCGGCTTCGGTGGGCAATCGTTTCCCGCGATATTCGCAGTAGGTTTTGGCATCGATCCAATTGACTCCGACCACGGGATGCTGGGGCTTATTTAGCCGCGGATCGTCCCAATAGGCCGGCGCCGCATGTCCGGTCGCCTTGATGAACGCGCCATAGTCCTTGTTCGACACCTCGTACTTGTCGATGAGATAGGAGTCCAGGAACACCATATGCGCCGGCCCTTCATCGTTGAACGCTTCGGCAGACAAGGGCGTCTTCATCCGTTTGTCGTACAGCGTGAGCCGGCGGCCGGAATCTGCCGGCTGAGCCTTGTCTAGTCCCATAATGGACGGTCCCTGTCCCACATACGCCATATCTGCGGGAATCTTGGACTCCTCCGCCTGTGCCGTCCCCGTCATGATGGCGACAGTCATGATGAACCCTGCCCTGACTACGCTCCCCATTGTCTTCATGCGACACCTCCTGCCCTTGAGGGCCGGGCCGGGGGACGGTCACCCGCCCCCTCCACGGTTATGTGCTACTTCTTCATGCTCTTCTTGATGAGATCGCGAGTCGCCAGATATTCTTTGTTTTCCGGATCCGCCGACAAAGCCTTCTCGATGGAAGCGAGGGCATCGGCATTCTTTTCCGCTCCCATGCCTACAAGCGCCTGAATGAAGGCATCACGCCCGGCTTGAGCGGCTTCGTCGGAGACCATACTGGCCGACTTCGCGCAACGGAAACCCAGTCCGACGCCGTAGGAATTGTTTTCGGGCTGATTCCAGAACCGGTGGCTGGTGTGCAGCGAGGTTTCCGGAGCCAACCAAGACCCGCCGCGCAACACCTTCACCGGGCCTTGATTGGCGAAGTTGTAGCCCTTCTCGGCGCCATGGGGATTCAACGCATTGCTGGTGCGGTAATATTTCGGATCGTACCAGTCGTCCACCCACTCGAAGACATTGCCCGCCATGTTGTACACGCCATAACCGCTCACGCCTTCAGGGTAGGAGTCCACCGGCGTAGTGCGTCCCACATTCTGGCCATAGTTGGCCTTCTTCGGATCGAGCTGATGCCCCCACGGATAGTGGTTGTCTCCCTCCGGGCCCTTGGCGGCCTTTTCCCATTCCGCCTCGGTGGGCAACCGCTTGCCGTCCCACTTGCAAAAGGCGTTGGCGTCCGTCCAACTCACTCCGACTACCGGTTGCTCGGGCTTGCTGAGCCGCGGATCGTCCCAATAGGCCGGTGCCGGATGACCGGTGGCCCGCATGAACTCCTTGTACCGTGTGTTCGACGCTTCGAACTTGTCGATCAGATAGGCATCGAGCACTACCTGATGCCTCGCCTCGTCGGAATGTTCGTGACTGCCCATGGTGAACTCGCCGCTCGGGATGAGGACCATGTCCTTATGGTCGCCGGCGGCCTTCGCCGACACCGCCATCGACATGGATCCAGCCACAAGCACCGCTCCTATTCCAATTTGTAGACCTGTGTGCCTCCGCATGAGAAACCTCCTTGGTTGAGAACCCTGACAGACCCCACGGTGGGGTCACGATTGTTGCGAAATAGAGACCTGGCCCTGCAGGACCTGCTTCGACGTCCTCATCTCCCGCACTGCGCCGGCAGCCTGCTGCAGGTACCGGTTCCACCGAATGACCGGATCGACGACGTCCCCGCATTGCACACAACGCGACGTGGTGCTCTCGAGCCCGCTGGCTCCATTCAACAGGTCCGTGCAGAAATCACGAACCATTAGTCCGCCGCACCGCAGGCAGCTCGACTCCTGCTGAGGAGTCAGGATCTGTCCACGCTTGTCACTCAGTCCCACAGTTCCTTCCATTGTCTTCGTGGTCGCCATGGTCACTCCTTGCATGTTCATGTCCAATGTTTGCAACCTCTATGTCCAATGTTTAACCTTTTTTGTCCAATGTGTCAATAGTTATTTCAATAAATATTTGACAAACATTGGACACAACCATATACTTGGGCTCAACAATGAATACGCACAGAATTCATAGGGTTGCGAAGCTCACCGGTCTGAGCCGCGATGTCATTCGAGTGTGGGAACGCAGATTTGGCCTGCTCAAACCAACACGCGGCGCGAATCGTTATCGCAATTATTCGGATGAAGATGTGGCCTTGCTGCGCTATTTGAAGCAGCAACTGGATGCGGGAGCGTCAATCGGTGATCTCGCCAAACAGGGGCGTGAAGAGTTGATCACCCGTCTGCGCGCGGAGGCGCCGCGAACCGCCGTGGTAGACAATACATTCGACCGGCTCTTGCGGGAACTTCTCTCGGCCTTGGAACCCCTCGACCGCGTCACGTTCGAGAAACGCTTGAACGGCGCGGTCGCGGTCGTGCCGTTTGAAGAGGCGCTCCACGGAATTCTGCTCCCGCTGCAGGAACGCGTCGGAGACCTGTGGCACAGCGGGCGCATCAGTATCGCCGTCGAACATTACGTGACCAGCCAAATTGAACAAAAACTGTATGCGGCCATGAATCAATTGCCGGTGGCGGAATTCGGCGCGAAAGTCGTCGTGGCCTGCCCCCCCGGCGAAGAGCACGACATTGCGGCCCTGGCGGTCGCCTACCGGTGCCGCGTGCGTGGATGCCGGGTCTACTACTTAGGATCCAACGTGCCGATCTCCTCTCTCAGCAGGCTCTGCAGGGAGGTCGTTCCGGATCTGACAATTCTCTCGTTGACCTTGGTACTGCAGGAAGGCACCGCCGCGGAATTGATTCACTCGCTCGCGGAGGAATTGAAACCCGTCACCACCGTCATGGCCGGCGGTCACGGCGCGCGTATGATGCGCGATCAGTTTGCGCAACACCGCATCGATATCCTGGATACCTTCAGTGAGTTGGACGAAGTGCTGGATCGATTCACCCGGCGATTTACGATCCCGGGATGACAGGGAGGCACCGTTCGGATGGCTGTCTATCCACTCACCGTGTTCTATGACGGAGCCTGTCCCATTTGCGCCCGCGAAATGGCGCTGATGAAGCGTCTGGACAAGACACAACGCCTCACCCTGCTCGATTTTTCTCTTGCCGGCTTCAATGCCCCACCGGCCGGCCTGGCTGTCACGGATCTGAGCGCAGTGATCCACGCCCAGTGGGCGGACGGTACCATCATCACCGGCGTCGAGGTCTTCCGTGCGATGTGGGAGGCGGTCGGTCTGGGATTCCTGTCCCGTCTCAGTCGACTCCCGTTGGTTGCCCCACTCATGGTAAAGGCCTATGCGTGGTTTGCCGGAAACCGGCTCCGGCTGACGGGCCGCAGCAATGCCTGCCCTGGAAATGCCTGCGCCGCAGGTTCCCCCGACCCGCCGCGAACCTCGCAATAGTCCGTAACTCAACACACCGGTCATGACAGCGCACAACCGAGCCACGAGGCCCAGCTCGGCCCCCCATTCCTAGGCGGCACACTTTCATGTATCGTGGGCGAATCACTCGTTCATCGAGACCACTCGCCCCCTATGACTTTCGACCACACCCACTACTACCGAATTACGACGCGCCTGTCGGGGAAAGAGCAGGCGCTGGACGTCGTCCCGGATGGCTCCGGTCGAGTGACACTCGCGGAGCCGGCCGAATCGAGCGGGCAATATTGGCGACTGATACCGGTCGACGCCGGCCGCTACGCACTGCGGACCGCCTACCTGGGCGACGGATTGAGCCTGACCGTCAACAACCAATATGCGGTCTCCCTGAGCCCGACCACTCTTTCCACCGGCCAGTCCTGGAACCTTCAGTCGCACCGCGACGGAACCTGCGCGCTCATCAATGACCTGGCCGGACTGCACACCTGCCTCCGTCTTCGGAAGTACCACGCGGTAACCACACGCCTGGCATCCGGTCGCCCGCGACATCCACGATGGAGGCTCATTCCGCTGACACCGGTGCCGGGGCAAATGCCAGTTCCGGATCTCAGGCAGGCACCGGATGTCTACTGCTCTGAAGGCTGCACCGATTTTGCCTTCTATGCGCGCCCGCTGGGCGACTTGAAGTGCGTCATGATCTTTGTAGACTTTCCAGATGCCCCAGCCGGGACCGTCTCTCCAGACAATCAGGCGGCCCATCTGCTGGGAAACGGCCAGGCCCAGCAACTGTTTCACGATCAGAGTTACGGCGCCTTTACATTGACCGTCAACGTCTTGTCTCACCTCGGATGGCGACGGCTCGCGCGACCCTCCAGCGAGTACAATTGTCACGACTTCCCGTCCCATCGACAATACATCACGGATGCCGCCGCGCTGTTCGCCGGTGAGATCGATTTTTCCCACTATCGGTTTGTATTGATCGTCGCGCCGCCGGTCGCCGCGTTTCCCGACTCTCCCGCATTCAATGCTGCGTCTGGGCAGGGCGCGGCATCGGCCAGTGGAGAAATCCGCCTCGCTGTCACCTTTGGCCAGGACAGCTATCGCAACAGCTATATCAACCTCGTCCATGAGGTGAGCCACCTGATCGGCCTTCCCGACCTGTATGCCTATGGGGCAGGGGTAACGGCGTCGTGCGCGGGATGCTGGGACATCATGTCGGACATTTTTCACTGCACCGCATTCCTCGGTTGGCATCGACATAAGAACAGGTGGCTCGGCACGTCGAGAAGCCTTTATCTCAGCGAGAGTCCGCAGGAGCGATATATCACTCTCAGCGCCCTCTCCAGCCGGTACGGGATTTCGATGTTGGTCCTGCCGATTGACGACCCGACACACCCGAGCCGAATCTTCGTCGTGGAAGTGGCCCAACCGATGGAAGGCGAAACGCGCGGCCCCCGACACGAAGGCGTGCTCGTGTATACAGTGGATTCGACGGTGCCCACCGGCCATTCACCAGTCGTCGTGCACCCCAAAATCGTCAGTTCAAGCCCTGAACGAGGAAATCTCTATGAGGCGCCCTATGGCGTCGGCGAATCCGCATCGATCCTCGACGGCAACACTCGCCTCACCCTCACCGTCGTCCAGCAGTTCGAATCCTGCTATCATCTGAAGCTCGGCTACATGCGGCAGTGACAAGGTCTGGAAGAATACGAAGGCGGGCGGTCACGCGCGTTCAGGTCGAAGCCGAGTCGACCCATTGATGCACATTCATGAACCGTTGAAGGAGTTCTCCGTCAGGGGAGTTTCGCGTAACGCTGGTGGTCCGGATATTCGTGCCTTCGCTGAAACGTAGTATGAAATCTTCACGCTCCTCGTGCATGAACTGAATATAGGCGAGGTGACGGTGGAACCGGCCGACCCTGAGGAGGTGCATACCGTCATTTCCGAGCCGCCGCCAGACTCTGTCACAATCAATCATGACCCATCGAAGACTTCTGATGCCGTTCTTTCAACCGCCTCCGTCGACCGGCTGCAAGATTTCCTGCAGCAGGAACGACGCCAGGGCCCGATGACCCTGCTCGTTCATATGGGTATCATCACGCCACCACAACAACTCGCTCGAGGCGGCGAAAAGCCGTTTGGCCTCCTCGCGCAAAAACGGGGCGCTGTCCAGACAGTGCATGGTCAATTGCTGACAGGCATCGAGCACCGCTTCCGAAAAGCCGGATGGTCGCGCGACCTCGTCCGGCGATCGGGGATTCAGCAACCATCGATACACCTCCCCCTTGGTCGGCAAAATCATGATCGTCGCCCGCACATTATTCCGCGTCACCGCTTCCTTCATGGCACGCAGCGTCTTGAGCAGCTTTGGAAAGTTGGGATGCCGCTCCGCCTCGGCACGAGCACGGTCGCCCCACACTTCTTGTGGACCATAAAAGAGCACGGGACGGCCATCGGGCAATGAGCGGATCAGAACATCCTTGGAAATGCCTCTCCATCGGCTCCATAACGCATCCTGGATCTGTCTGAGGGGGGAACGATCCCTGAATGTCCGATAGTCGACCAACATGGCCGAAAAACCCGTTCGCCACGGCAATGCGCCGATCTCCCACGTTTCTCCTCCTGCATCGTCCAAATCGTTTCCGGTATACAAGGTCCAAATCAGTTGCGCTCCAGGAACGATCGCCAATTTCGACACCTCAATCGAAAAGTTGACGTATTGGTCATAGGGGCCACCCGGATAAGAAAGATTGTAGACAGACCGCCCGTAGCGGGTAGCCAAGGTCTGCGCGAACGTGCCGCTTTGGGTGACACCCACACCGGCGGCAAATGAATCCCCCAGCACGATGGTATCCACCGGGGCCTGCATGGAATCGTTGCGAAAGCCGAGAGAGTCGGTGCGAAATTCGACAACCCTCGGTTCACGGAACGCAGGAACTCCGGCCATCGCCGCCAAATCCCCATACACTGATCTCGAAACATCCACCAGCGCGTCCCACCGCCCGAGCATCGGCAACGCCGGCAGTCGTCGTTGATGTTGATTCATCGGTGAATAGTGGAGGCGGGAGGTGATGACCGGGCGCAGCGCCAGATCACACACCGTCAACGTGAGACACAGGCTGACAAGCAACAGTAGCACCCGCTCCGCACCATCCCGCGTCCGCGACGCCACTAGAAACCATACGACGGGTGCCAGCAGCAGGACTTCGAGCAAACCATTTTTTATGATCCCCACTGCGAACGGCAAGGCTGTGGATGCCGCAGCCAGAAGAGCCATACCGACATGTTTCGGAGCACCCGTCGCATTCATAGCCGGCTCGATTAGGATCGTAGTAGTCGGGAGACGCACCGCCAGGCCGCCTTCACACTCTTGCCCTCGCCGAGACTTAACTTCAGCCCTTGCACCAGAGCAGATCGCCCTTCCCGGCGTTGCCCGCATTTGATCAAATACTTTCCCTGGTCAGCCAGATACAAGGCCATTTCTCGTTGGAGGTAGAGTCGCCGTTCCCGATCTTGACCAAACCGCGCCATCAGTCTATCGATCAGGAGCGGCCGATGACCCAAGGCAATGTCGGCCGATTTGATTTCGCGATGACGGTGAGCCGTCAACGGTTCAGGGATCCCGACGATAGTCGTAGCGGCGGCGATTCGGGTCCACAATTCGTGATCGTCCATGCCCGCGGAGTTGAATTGCTCATCGAATCCGCCGATCGCTTCGAGGACCGACTTACGAATGAGCGTGGCCGAGGGCGTCGGCACAAAGCCCTGCACGAACAAGCGGGCGAATTCATGTTGCGGCTGGTAGGCCGGCCCGAATTGGTGCATGGGGCGGCCGGTGCGATCGATGTGCGCCACGTCCGTCACCACCATCCCCACCTCAGGTCGCGCGTCCAAGACCGCCACCTGCTTGACCAATTTCTCAGGCTCCCAAAGATCGTCGTGATCCAACAGCGCGATGTAGCGGCCGCGCGACGCGGCGATGCCACGATTTCTAGCCTGAGCTACCCCACCGTTCGGCTGAAAGATATATCGAAGGCGGTTGGCATAGGAACGGAGCACCTCTCCCGATCCATCGGTCGAGCCGTCGTCGATGACCACGATCTCATAGTCCCCATAAGTCTGGGCACAGGCGCTCTCAATGGTGTCCCGAATCACATCCTGTGCGTTATACACAGGAATGACGACACTGACGACCGGCTCCGACATCGCGCTACGGTTTGACCGCCTCCAAAATGACCGTCATTTCTTCGCACACGTTCCACAAGTAGCGGCGGCACCGCTTCCGGAGATAGGTGGGGAAATACTTGAACGGCTTCCGCATCGCAAACTCGATCGACAGGGTGCGAAAATTGGTGTTCAGCCCGTAGTAATTAGGCGACTTGAAGTATTCGAAACTTTCTTCCGTCATGAACCTGACATGGGTGGGATCGATAAACGCTTTGCGCGACGTGTAGTACGGCGTCTTGATATAGACCCGCGCGCCGGGAGCACATACGCGATAGAGGTCCACCATGAACAGGATCAAGTCGCGCATATGTTCGACGGAGTGAATCGAGTAGACCGCGGCAATACTGCTCTCTCTGAATGGGAGTCCTCGTTCGAAATCGCACACCACATCCACGCCGGGGAGCGCGCGCTGATCGACGCCCACCGTGCCGGGTTGCTTGAGCGATCCACACCCGATGTCCAGGACAATACCCCGTCGATGGGCCTCGGCCACTTCAGGAGGAACCGGCCGTTCGAGCCAGAACCGTTCAGTGGAACCAGTAGACATCTAGCCGAGTACCATCAGGGGCATGAGAGAGAAGGAAGTGAGCCGCATCGATTGGATTTGTGCTTGGTGCCGGGCGAATTGTATCAGAGGGGTTTGCTCAAGTCATTGATGATTTGGGCGATCCTCGCGCTGACCACTGGACTGGATCGGTGGGGTATTATTCTATTTGTCTTCCCTCGTTCCTTCAACAGCAACTTCCACAAAGCCACCCCGTATAGAAACGCCCGACAGCCAACACCTACAAGCCGATGGAATTCCCCAGTCTGCCGATGCGATTCAGTGCTGCGTGCAGACAATCGTAAAGAATCTGCTACGGTTAGACGACTCTACGATGATGTCGCGTTTCGACCTCCTCATCCTGCTCAATATGTGTTGTCTCCTACTTCGGGTGAACTATTTGGCGGGCAAATATCACCCGGACCACCAATTGGTCGATGACCCCGGTCGGGTATTGACCCGCTCCTTCAAGAAATACAACGACCGATGGATCGGCTTTTCATCCCTGCTGCTTCTGAGAGAGCGCGACAGCCAGGCCGGATGAGGCCCCGCTTGCTCTAGGCAGAGTGGATCGGCTGGTGTCGTAACTGGATGGTCATGCGGATGCCGTGTTTCGGACGCAAGGTCACCATGATTTCAGGCTCGACGTCTTCCTGCGCAAGCTGCAGATCGTAGCGGCGGCCGATCAGCGCCAAGAGCAGCGGCCCTTCCACCGTCGCGAAGTGCGTCCCCACGCAGGCCCGAGGTCCTGCGCCGAACGGCAGGTAGGCGCATCGGGGAGCCGGCCGTTCACCCTCCAGCCATCGCTCCGGCAGGAATCGCTCCGGATCGCGCCAGAAGGCCGGGTGTCGGTGCAGGTGATAGATGCCCACCAGGACAAGCGCTCCGGCAGGCAGGGTGAGGCCGCCGATGCTTGTGCGGCTGGCGGCCTTTCGCTGGACCGCCGGAACGGGGGGATATAAACGAACCGCTTCATCGAAAACCGCGCGAGTGTACGGGAGTTGTTGCAGATCGTCGGCCTGAGGCGTTCGACCCTGCAGCACCCGGTCCACCTCTTCGTGAAAACGCGCCTTTACCTCCGGATGGGTGCTCAGCAGGTACCAGGTCCAAGCGAGGGCATTGGCGGTGGTCTCGTGTCCGGCTGCAAAGATGGTCAGCGCTTCATCCCGCAGGTCCGAATCGCTCAGCCCGGCGCCCGTGTCCTCATCGCGGGCTCTGAGGAGAAGATCGAGGAGATCGTCGTGCTGCACCCCGGTGCGGCGGCGTTCGGCGATCAATCCATAGATCAGCTTGTCCATGAACTGCAGAGCGAGACGAAATTCACGGTTGCGCGGGGTTGGCACCCACAGGGGCAGGCGCACGGGACTGTGAAACGAATCGAACGCATACTTCAAACTGACCCGTAGCGCATGACTGATCTGGTCGATATGGTCGGCCACGTTCGTGTGAAACATCGTGTGAGAGATCACTTCGAGGGCCAATCGCATCATTTCGTCGGCGATATCGACCCTCCGTCCCGCGTGGACGCTCCAACCCCCGATCCGCTGCTCGCCCACCTGCGCCATACGATCCGCCATCGCCGCCATGCGGGCGCGATGAAAGACCGACTGGATGATGCGCCGGTGCCGCTTCCAGACGTCGCCCGAACTGGTCACTAACCCGTTACCCAAGACCAATGCAAGGCCGGTGGGACGCTGGGGCTCGTACACTTTCACGAAACGATCGGCCTGATGGACGAGAATCTCTTCCGCGAGATCGGGATGGCTGAGGAGGTAGAGCGTCTTAGGCCCGAGCCGAAAGCGCAGCGCATCGCCGTGCTGGCGCCACCACTGCGACATGGCCTCCAGCGGTTGCTGCCTGAAGGCACGCAGGTGGCCCAGCAAAGGCTCGCCGCCGGGAACATCGATCAGCGCATGAGATGGGTTCACATCGACAGGCATTGAGTGGGATGAGTCGGTTAATTGTCGGACGTGCCGGGCACGGGATCTCGCAAGGACAATTCCGCATCGTACAAACTTCGCGTGAAGAGTGGTAGGGCCGAACCACCAGGACTACATGGGGTGCGGGTCTTCGCGCTCGCGTTGGTAACGTTCCTACCGTTTGAATAGGCGCACATAGTCCTGAAAGATGAACAGGCGATTACGCCTCTGTCCGGTCAGTTCACGAAGGATGCCGAGTTTGACGAAGTCATCGATGAGCGCAGCGGCGGTATTGGTTTGTGTCTTGATGAGATCGGTGACCATTTTGATGTTGATTACCGGCGCCCGGTAAAGAGACTTCATAAGCATCTGCGCGTTAGCCTGGCGACGCACATGGAAACTGGGCATACATTTGCGCTCTATCCGCTCCTTGAGTGTAAGGATGTCCCTGAACACTTGGATGGACAAGGCAGTCGTCTCGCGCATGCCCAGCAGAAAGAATCGTAACCACGGTTCCATCTTCTGAGTCGTACGCACGGCCATCAGTTGATCGTAATACTCGCCCTTGTGACGCTCGAAAAAGTCGGATAGATACAGCGCAGGCTTGTGTAAGAGACCGGAGCCGACGAGATAGAGCACAATGAGCAGGCGACCCAACCGTCCGTTTCCGTCCAAAAACGGATGGACGGTTTCAAACTGATAATGGATGAGCGCAATTCTGACCAGGTGCGGAACATGAATCTGGTCGTTGTGCATGAACTTTTCCAGATCACTCATGAGATCCGGTACATGGAGGTGGTGCGGCGGGACAAAGGTAGCGTGGTTGAGACTGACACCGATCCAGTTTTGGCTGGTGCGAAATTCTCCCGGTTGCTTGTGCGTGCCACGCACCCCGCGCAGCAGCACAGCATGAGTCTCTCGCAAGA
>CABVRO010000067.1 GCA_902500715.1 uncultured Nitrospira sp.
AGCGAGGCAGACCGTATCGATTCCAGATCTCGTCACGCAGCATGCCCACCCGTGGCGTGAGGTTCCGGATTGCCGTGATCTGCGCCTGTATCGGAGAAATGTCTCTCTGTTTTCCGGGACTACTGTGTCTGGAGAGTGATTCCAGCGCGGTGCGCGGCACGCGCAGCAATCGCCAGACCGTGATAAGCCCCTGCGCGCAGTCGGCCGGATGCAGATCTTCGAAAATCATCTGCGTATCGATGGGAAAGCCGCCGACCTCCTGGGTACGCGTGAAATTTTCGATCTCTTGGACGGCGGCGACGTATGCGCGTTGGCGTCCGTCTTCCACGTTGGGGGCGCATGAAGCTCGCCCTGTGAAAAACACGTCATCTCCGAAATGAAAGAGCGCTTGCTCGGTCCAAAACGGACGATTTTCCGCCGCATGCGCCGTGGAGGTCACCGCAAGACTCAATAATGCGAGGAGAAGGTAGTGAGCCATATGCGCGGCCGGAGCAAGAACATTGGGGAACGGCACTCTAGCAGTATATCGCGTGAGGCCAAAAATACGACAAAAGAGCGATTTTGCACGTCGGGGGATTGTCCGGCAGCGATCATGAGTCGTATCCGGAGGCTGACTGTCGAGTCAGGGCGGCGGGGCGATCGCTAGTAGTTCATGGAGGGAGTCAAATGCTCCCTGCTCGACGATGCAGGGGCGGCCTGGGGTTTCGGCGGGGTCACGTCGGTGTTCATGAGGCCGGACCCCGGCGGGCAAACGTTCTCGGGCGCGAGCGCGCCCGGATTGCGCAGGCCCCAGGCCGTTGCGAGGGCATGACAGGTAAGGAGGCTGACCCCTTCCTCGATATTGCTGAAGCGTTCGGTCGATTGAGCCTTGCCGCTCCATTCGATTTCGCCGGTATTCACATCCACGGCTCTGAGGGCAACCGTGGCTGAATAGACCCGCCGGTTGTGAGGAAAGCCGCTACTCCAATCCAAGGCCTCCCAGGATCCCACCTCGGCATTGCTGAACACCACCAGCCGAGCGCCGACGAGTTTGGCCATTCTCAGCACATCTGTTTCCAGATACTGGTAGCCGGTGAGGCTTACCTTCTGATCGGCCGCTGCCTGCAACACCTTCGTCTGATCCACGACGAGGACGCCCTTTTTGAGTAACCACGTGCTCGCACTCTGAATCGTGTCCGGACGTCCGCCCCAGACGACTGCCCGGGTGTAGGGGGACGGGAGTTTGGAGTGAAAGCCATCCGTCGTCGGGGTTTCGATCAACGCGTATCCGTGGCAACCCGCTGTTGCCAAGAGGAGGAGCGATAGGTAGATCAACAGATTTGCCGGCTTCATGGGTTTCTTCGGAAGAGCATGTGCTGCGAGCACGTCGGGAGCCCAGTATTGTAATCAAGAGACAGTTCGAACGAGGGTATTATACATGAACAATTCTACCTACGTCTGCTCTATTCGTCGAGCGGACTTCGTTCTTGAAGCAGGGTGGGGTCCTCTACCCTCACCTACTTATGGGAATTGCCGAGGGGTCGTTCGGCGCCCCGGTCGAGGAGCTGGGGCGGTTGGAACGAGTGCCGAGGCAGGCGGCAGGGATGCGGGAAGTGTCTGGAAAGGCGGCGGCTCTGCTCATGGCCGGCAGAGCCGCCGCAGGGTTACAGGATTTCGACCTGTGGAAAGGCGTTTTGATCGCCCTTCTGTTTGGGACGGTCAGCCAAGATCATTAACTGAAAGGCAATGATCGGCAGCAGGGCATAACCAATGAGGATCAACGGGAACTCAATCATGATGGAGACTCCTTTTGTTATGTGGAGCCTCCACTGCAATCTCAGTACCGTGCTCTGATCAGACCCTAACATATTGATTCCTAGGGCCTCAGAAGCGTTTCCCCAAGAAACTAAGCTGATGCAAGGCCAGAATCGATGTAAAGAACTGTGCAATGAGAACATTTTGCGCTGAGCCGAAAGGTCTAAGGGTCGTTGCACAAGAGGGAGACGCCGTTCGGCAAAGCGCTCCTAAATTCAGGTAGAAATCAATGAGCAGGGTCCATAGCGAAACGGAGAGCGAAAGCGAGCCCTGACGGAGGTCCCTGTGTGCAAGGCGTGCGGCGCAGGTAGATCAAGAGGGGGATAGCTGTATGACTTGAAACGAGCGCCAAAGAACGGGCGACCGAGTGACCGAGCAGTGCAATTGAAGTGGGATGGATGGTGCCCCCGACACGAATTGAACGTGCGACCCGCGGTTTAGGAAACCGCTGCTCTATCCAACTGAGCTACGGGGGCGTCGTTGTACGATACTGAAAGCCCGTGAGATTGTCTAGAGCGAGGCTTGCCTCCGAAGGGGAGTGGTCACCTTCGGAGGCTCGTCATAGATCGACCCGGAATGGCGAATTACCGCTGGTTGGCTTGATCGCGCTTGCAGCTCTCTTCGGCCAGCATCCGTTGACCGACGGACCCGTCTTTCGGAATGCGAGCCATGCAGGCGTCCAAACTATCACCGGCGGCACCGGCCGCGGCGCGGTTTCCGCTCTTCGCGGCGGCGTTCCCCGCGATCGCTTGACGGAGTGATTCATCCCTCTGGCAGCTTTCTTCGGCAATCATCCGCGTCCCCGCCGTGCCTCCGGATGGAATGCGGCTGAGGCAGGACTGGAGGGAATCGTAGGCCTGGGTGGCGGCTTTCATCGATCCACTCGCCGATGCAGCGTGCGTCGATCCGCTGCTGGTCATGGTTTCTTCCGTCGCACAGGCACTGAGCAAAAGCAGAGATAAAGACAGAACAACGGCACCGTGAGAACGCGAGTACATCATTGCAGGATCCTCCTTGATCAAGAGCGATGGGCGCACAGTAGCATAAACCTTCTCTATCTGGAAACACCTCCGGAAGGTCGTTCAGGGGGTGACCCCGGACCCTGGCCCAGGAGTGCGAGTCGGGAGGGAATTTGTTTCAGCAGGTCGGGGCGTGCCTGGAATATCCCTGGAATTCGATGGCCGATAGCATAGACGAGTCCGCCCACTTGATTGCCCAGTGCGAGGCGTCCGGCGACGCGCCCGTCTTTCCCGGTTGCGATGAATTCAGCCACAGGGGCGACAAGACCATAGGGGGCGAGCGGACCGGCCTGCTTCAGAACTCGTTCTTCTGCCGGCAGATTGACGATACGGCTCACAACCAAGTCTGCGACGTCCTGGCGCAGTTTTTCGGTCGGCTGATCCTCGAGCACCCATTCGTTTCGATCATGAATGAGCACGTATTGCTCCTCACGCGTTTTGATCGAGAGCATGGCGATGGCGTCGATATCGATGCCGAGCAATCGCTTATCCTGGAGGGCAAAGAGGTCTTTGGTCAGATCTTTGATCGCCGAGGGGCTTATTTTGTATATCGGCCCTTCTGCGCTGGTTTGGGCGTAAGCTTCCCCGCTGGTTGGGTCCGTCTGAAACAGACGTACCACATGCTCGACACCGCCTGCTTGCAGCGTGACCTTCACTTTGGGCTTGGTGAGTGATGGTACGAGCTTTTCGCGTTCAGGTCCCTGGTCCACGATGGCTAAGGCTTTGAGGTCTTCCAGACGGAAGAGCAGCGCCTGCACCTCGATTCGATCTCCTTCTGCCTCGATCGGATAGCGAAGTTTCCATTTCTTTTTCGGCTTTTCGTCCAACGCGTAGAGCACGATTTCTGTTGTGGGATAGGTGAGGCGCAGTCGCTCAGTTTCCTGCTGATTGAACTGCAACAATTCCTTGCGGCGGAATGAGAGCAGGATTCGGTTCAGAAAGTCTTTGGGGGCCAGGTCCGTCAAGAGTACGGCCTCGTCGGACGCTCTCAGGACATAGAGGGTGGAGGACAGGGGGCCGGCATCGCCGATCGAAAGTGTTTCCTGTTTGTCCCCAGCGGTCAGCGTGATGACTGTGGATGGGTGGTCGAGGCCGAACGGCGTCAATGAAACGGGATGGGTTTCGACGAGGCGCGAGACCTTTCCCATGACCAGGGCGCGGACCAAGGCCTGCACCTGTCGCTGGTCGGCATCGGTTTGAATGGGGGCGGTGATTGTCCAGGGTTGGCCGAGAGTTTGGCTCAGCACCACCTCACCGGATTGGCTGCGGACGGCCAGCGAGGTGATCTGCGGCTCCGTGAACGGCAGAATTTGTTTAGCCTGGGTGGCCGTCGCGACCTCGGTCCGTTGCTCAGGGAGTTCAATGAAATACAGGTAGAGCCCGAGCCCCGCTAAGAGGACCGCCAGTATGAGCGTGGGCCAGTAGCGCGCCATGGGATTACAAACGACGCCGCTTCCGCCAGACCAGGAGGCCGCAGAGCACGGTCATCGCCGGGAGCAGGATCACCTGGACATACAGCAGAATGCGTTCCTGGAGCGGATTGGGGGTAAAAGGGCGCACCGCAGGGTCTTTGGGAGTGAGGGAAATGAGATCGCGTTCTTCCGAGAGCCAGCCCACGGTGCGTTGAAAGAAGTCGCTGTTGCCGACGAAGTTGATAAAGCCGTTACTGGCAAATGCGGAGTTGCCGACGACGACTACGGCGGGGCGCGGTTTGCCTTCCTCGGGCGCTTGCTTGGGGGTCAAGGCTGCAGCTAGGGCGAGGGGGCCCTGGACATCTTCCTTTTCGGTATAGCTGACGACCCGCCCTTTCATATCGGTTTCGGCCCAACTGCGCGGCGAGGTGCGCGCGAGAGGAACATAGTCCCACTCTTTGCCTATTTCCTCCTGGAACGTGAGATGGCGAGCCAGGGGAAACAACACGGCCGCCGTCAATTCATGGGTGATTTCGTGGTCGGTGAAGGTGCGAACCAGAAGGGCGGTCAGGTCTCCCTGCGCCAGTCGGTCCTGTAGATCGACCAAGACTCCCGGCCCCAACTCGAGTCCCCAGGTTTTGAGCAGGTCGTCCATGTTCGACTGGGTGTCGGGATCGACCATGACCAGGAGGTGCCCCCCCTTGGCGACGTAGGCCTGGATGCGTTCCTTCTCTTCTTTGGTGACCGCTCGCCGCGGGCCGGCAATGATGAGGACATCGGTGTTTTCAGGCACTGCCGATTCCTGCAGCAAGGTGACGGTGCCGATGTCATATCCTTGCTTCTGCAGCACTTCTTTCGTTAAGGCAAGCCCTCCGCGATCGCTATCCTCCAGACTCCGCTCACCGTGCCCTTCCAGAAATATCACCCGCTTCTTGGTGTCTTTGGACACGCGGACAAGCGCACCGGTAATTTCTACCTCGGCCGGGGACGTAATGCGAACCGATTGCGGGCCGCTTTCAAAAATGGCGATATCGGTTCTGGTAATGCCATAGTTTTGTGCGACTTTCGGTTGACGCTCGGGGTCGATGAATTGGACGGTCAGCTTGGAGCTGGCCTGCCGATAACTATCGAAGCGTTCTTTATAGGCCTGGTACCCGGGGTCTTTTTCCCGCGTGAACACCGTGATACTGATATCTCTGGTGAGGTTGCGAAGGACGCGGTACGTTTCCGGCGCGAGTGTGTAGTTCTGATTCTCGGAGAAGTCCCAGCGGGTCGAATGCCGAGCCGCCAGGAAGTTCACGATGGCGAG
The DNA here is from genome assembly GCA_902500715.1 of uncultured Nitrospira sp. GTDB lineage: Bacteria > Nitrospirota > Nitrospiria > Nitrospirales > Nitrospiraceae > Nitrospira_A. The sequence goes on from CABVRO010000067.1 coordinate 5,535, forward strand.
GATCCCGAGAAACAGCGCCACCATCAGTGCGCTGTTGGCACCCATGCGGGTCGATCGTTGGGAGGTAAATGTCTTAAGCCGGTCGAAGTGGATGGCAAAGGCCCAAATCAAGGAGGCGAGGGCTAGCCCTTCCAGGACTGTCACGAGCCACAGCTTGTCGGGCACGAGGGTGTAGGCGATCACCCCCGCAATGGCCAGCCCGGTTCCAATGGCGCCGATGGGAAGGGGGCGTCGCGTCATTTCCATCGTGACGAATCCACTACGCGATGAGCGAGGAACAACATTAAGACGGTGCCACTGACGTAATAGACCAGATCTTTCGTGTCGATCAGCCCACGGACCAAATGATCGAAGTGTTCCATGAACGAGAGGTAGGAAACCACATGACCGGCCGGCGTGTCACCTAAGAGCGAGCCGAGACCGGCCAATAGCCAACACATCAAGAGCAGGCCGAAGCTGGTAAAGGCGGCCACGATTTGATTCTCTGTGATGGATGAGGCAAAGAGGCCGACGGCCAGAAAGAACCCTCCGAGGAGTGTCATGCCCAGGTAGCCGGTCAGGACGGGATACCAATCGAAATCGCTGAAGAGGGCCAGTGTGAGCGGGACCAGGGTGGTCAGGAGCAGCATTCCGAGGAACACAAGGTACACGCTGATGAATTTCCCGACAATAATCTCACTGACCCGCACGGGGGCGGTCATCAAAAATTCGAAGGTCCGCAGTTTTCGTTCCTCGGCCAGGAGTCGCATGGTGAGAATGGGGAGGATCAACAGCAACACGAAGCGCATGCTGGCAAAGAGATTGCGGAAGACCAGATCGTTCAGGTTGATCTGCGCGGTGCTCCCCTGCATCTGCATCAACTGGATGGCTTGGGCGCCGGTGAAGACAATATAGAGATAGGCAAGAAAGCCGAAGGTCAGCAGGAACACCCCGCCGACGACATAGACGATCGGGGAGACGAAATACGAGCGCAGTTCCTTGGCGATAATGGCTTGGACCGGTGGCATCGGTTTAGTGTCGCTCGCTTTCGCTTGCATCGTTCGCTTTCGGCAGGCCATCTTCTCGCTGAGTCAATTTGAGGAAGACGTCTTCCAGGGTCATGGAGACCGGTTTCATTTCAAGCAATCCCCAATCCAGTCCCACAACAAAGCGTGCGACTTCTTCCCGGATATCTCTTCCCAGGGCGCACTCGATGAGAACTGTGTGAGGCTCGGATGTCGCCAGCACATGCTCGACCCCTGCGACCTCGCGAAAGCGCTCGAGGACATCCGCCGGTGGAGTTTTGAGGGTCACGCTGATTTTTTCCGATCGCCGGAGCCGGGCAGACAGTTGGTCGGGCGTGTCTTCGGCGACGATCCGGCCGCCATTGATGATCACGACGCGCTGACAGACTGCCGTGGCCTCAGGAAGAATATGCGTGCTCAAAATCACTGAGTGAGAGCCGGCCAGGCTCTTGATCAATTCTCTAATTTCGATAATTTGTTTTGGGTCGAGACCTACCGTGGGTTCGTCCAGGATCAGAACCGGGGGATCGTGAATCAGTGCTTGGGCCAGGCCGACCCGCTGGCGATACCCGCGTGACAGATTGGCGATGAGTCGTTGTCGGACAGATCCTAAAGAAAGCCGTTCCATGACACGGTCCATGCCGGCCGTCAGCTCTGCGCCGCTGAGTCCGCGGAGTTTTCCAACGAAGGCAAGATATTCGGAGACAGTGAGTTCTTGATACACCGGCGGCGTCTCGGGTAAGTAGCCGATGCGCTTTTTCACCTCATCCGGTTGCTCTGCGCAGTCGAACCCTGCTACCTGCGCTGTTCCTTCCGTTGCCGGGATGAAGGAGGTCAGGATTCGCATGGTCGTGGTTTTTCCGGCGCCATTCGGGCCGAGAAAGGCCAAGACCTCACCTTTGTCGACACGAAAGGTGACGCGGTCGATCGCTGTCAGATTGCCATACCGTTTTGTGATGGTGCGAACTTCGATCATGCAGTCGAGAGAGACGGCTGGATGGGTGTGATTCCTGCTGTTTGTTGATACGGCACGTGGTGTGGCAAATCGAAGTGAATATTACCGACCGCCCTCGGTGCAGTCAAGAGACGTGTACGGGGTTCCCTGTTCGGAATGGCAGGAAAAGACCCGGTCCGTCTTTACAGCGTGATGTGTAACTGCTAAAGTTCCGCGACTTTATCTATCCAGTTGCTTCGCACAATGAACGGAAAGAGGTTCGCCTGGGATGAGGAGTGAGTTCAATCAGCCGAGACCCAGCTTGCTCGGCGTATTAGTGATCGGCGCCGCACTCTGCGTGGCTCTTGCCGGACTCGGAAGTTTTTTGACCTCAGTCTATGCCGCCAGTAACACGGTACACGAGATCAAAGGAACGGTTGAAGCCGTCAATCCGGTGGATGACCCTCCTGTCATCGTGGTCAGGGGGCAGCACGGGGCAAATGAAGAGACGGTGGTCGGTGCGGTGCTCAAGCAGGGTGTCGCCATCGTGCGCGGGAAAAAGCGGATCGGACTCGATGGGATTCACGCGGGAGACAAGGTGACGTTGAAGTATGTCAAAACTCGCGACGGTCTCGCCGTTCGGTCAATTGTGCTCCACCGCAAGTAGCCAATGACTAGGTGCCAGGTATGGATTTGTTACTCACAAGGAGGTAGAGAGATTTTATGATTCGACAGCATGTGGTGCGGGGGATATCTGCGCCGGTGGCCGTCGGGTTGCTGCTCCTGTTGGGCTGCTCCGGAAAAGGCGACATTATTCCGATGAACCTGACTCCGAAAATGCAAACAGATGCCACCGCCGGTGCGGTTCAGGTAGTAAAGCCTATGGCGAGGCCTCGAGTGACGGTCATTCCGTTTGAGGACGGGCGGGCCGATCGAACCAAGGTTGGGAGTCGAAGTTCGATGTGGGGAGGAGAGACATATTTTAATGTGTCGAGCGGGAGTGCTGGTGAGGAAACCGCCCAGGCATTTGCCGATTATCTCAAGCGCAAAGGATGGCAAGCGCAGTACGCCAAGACTGCTCCTGTAGCATCAGAAGCCGGTCCCGATGTTGTGCTTTCCGGGAAGATTCTCGAACTGGCGGTTGATGCCAAGCGCGGGGTATTTCTTACTGATATTGAAGCTCGAACCAAGCTGGTTATTCAGGCGAGCAACCGAGAAGACAGCAGCTCACTCGTACGAACCGACGCACATTCAGGTAGCCATGACAATGTGTTGTGGTTCGAGCCGCGGGATGGGGAAAGTATTTTGTCGGAGGTGTTGGAGAAGAATTTCGAGCGGTTCGTCATAAATACCAAATTCGAAGACCGGGCTATTCGATTTCGTTAGTTGGAGTTGCCAGTGGGGAATCGATCTGGCTGGCCGGCCTGATTCTATGTGGTTGATCCGAGGGCCTGACAGGCTGGTCTGATGTTCACTCCTGAACTATCAGCAGTTCCAAGCGTAGAGGCATTCTGCGCATCAATAAGTGGAAGAATTCTTTTATTGTGTCGTTTAACTCTGTTCAACAAAATCATAGACTTCTTCTTAGAGCATTGAATTGTTTGTCCATTTGTAGGGGGCGTTGCTACCCAGACGGTATTGTCGCCAAAGGCAATTTTGCGTAGCCTGACCTCATTGACTAGGAGAGGTGTCTGGTAGGCGTGATGTGTAGGCGTTCACACGAGGTGTTTCTATGGACATGAACTCTCGGAACCCTTTTCGTCGTAAGGCTGGTTACGTTCTGATTCCTCTGGCTGGCTGTCTTCTCCTGAGTGCCTGTTCCGCGTTGCCGAAAGGCGAGCTTACACTGGACCTCGGCATTAAAGATCGGGGGGTGGCCTCATGGTACGGCAAGGAATTTCATGGAAAACTCACAGCGAATGGGGAGGCCTTCGATATGACGGCCTACACCGCAGCTCATCGTAAATTGCCGTTAGGTAGTGTGGTTCGAGTGGTTAATTTGACCAATGGGAAAACCGTTCAAGTTCGAATCAATGATCGGGGGCCTTACGTTGCAGGGCGTATGCTGGATCTTTCGCATGCGGCGGCTCGCGAGTTAGGCATGGTTGATGCCGGTACCGCGGCGGTACAGATCGAGGTGATTGGAGATCATCGTCCGGTCGCGCAGATTCCCACGACGAAGATTCCTGCTGTGGCCGGTATGGTATTGGACATGGATATGAGTAAAGCGAGGCAATATAGTCGCCCGGAGGAGGGAGTTGAACGACCTGCCGTTCCTGTAAGAATGATGCCACAAGAAGCGCTCTATGTGAGGCGTGAGCGCCGTATTGGCAGTATATTGGCAGCCGACCACACGGCTCATAATACCGTCCCCGTCCTGATCCTATCCTAAGAGAGCGGCGCTCCGTTGGTTGACACTTCCGACCGTACTTGATTAGACTATACCCGCTGGAGTGAGGCCTGATTGCGCCGTTATTCCCTATGATTTGTTGATTGTAATTGTTGGAGGGTAAAAGCTGAATGGCAAAGAAATCAGTTGGTGAATCAGACGAAGCCCGACTCAAGAAAAAAGTTGCGGTACGAGTAACAAAAGAAGCAAAACTTTCAGGTGATCCGGCTGCCCGTTCTTTACGTAAACGGCTCAAGCGGGTGCAGCGCAAGCGGCGCGCGCTTGCATTGAGAAAAAAGCATGCGGCTGGAAATCAGACTGAAGCGAAGTCTTAAGCAGTTACAAGATTGACGGATTTGATCGCGACGCCTACCTCTCTGCGGAACAAGGAACATTGATATGGAACACACTGGTGAAAAAGAAGAACAGGCCCAGGCTGTTTCCCCCATTGGGCAGGTTGAGGATGAGACTTTGACAGATCAGGTCTCCGATCAATTGGCTGCGTCCTTGGATTCTTCGGCAGGCGCCCAGGACCTCATTGATCCATTGCAGGAAGTGGTTCTTGAGGAGGAACAGGTTAAGGACGAGATCGATATTCAAATTGATCTTCTCAAAGATCCTGATTGGGTCGTTAGGCGAGAAGCCGCAATCACGCTGGGAGAAATGGGCGATGAGCGTTGCGTCGAACCGCTCGCTGCAGCTCTTCGCGATGGTGACTGGCAGGTGAGGGAAGTTGCGATCGAGGGGATCGGGCAGATCGGATCTCCAGCCGTTGAGGTTCTGCTTAAATTGCTCAGAGATTGGGATGTGCGGAAGTCCGCCATCATGGCTCTGGGGAAAATTCGTGATGAACGGGTGCTTGAGCCTCTGATGCAACAGCTCAGAAATGATGAGTTCATGGAGGATGCTACCGATGCCTTGGTTAATCTTGGTGAGCCGGCTCTGCCTGGTCTGATCAAGGCGTTGAAAGACAAGGAAGAGTTAGTGCGGAAGCAAGCGGTAATTGCGCTGGGGCGTATTAAGTCTCCCGAGGCCATCGATCCGCTGATTGAAATGTTGCAGAATAAGGACTGGTTTACTCGGCTGACGGCTGCTGCGGCGCTTGAAGCGATCGGTGACGAGCGTGGTCGAGAAGCGATCAAGCCGCTGCTGAAAGACAGCGACATGGTGGTCAAGATGCGAGTCGAGCGTATTCTTGCAAAGTGGAAGAAGCAACCGGCCGCCGTTTAGCGTCCGCGTCACTTGCGGAGTAGAAGGTCCAGTTCTTTTTGGATGTCGTCTCACTTCGTGGTAGATACCTTCTTTCCAAGGGATAATTCCAAACCAAGTTCTCTGATTTTTCTTGCCAGCTCTTTGACTCGAGCGTCAGGGGCTACTTGTTTCCCCCCACGTGCAGCTAGGTCGAGCAAGTCGATAGCGTTTGCCAATTCCTTCGCTGCCTCGGCTGTATTTTTTTTCTAAAGTTCAGCCTTCGCTTGCACCACACTGGATTTTGCGTCAACCAGGCTCTGACGGCGATGCAGGTCTCGTTCTAGTCCGAGGGTAGTATCCACGACACTCCGCGAAAAATCCAGCACCGTTTGCTCAAGATTGTTCGTCGGTTGTTTCTCCCACAGGTATCCCAATCCCAACGAGAGGGCTAGTAGTACCAATAGCCCCATAAATCTGAGCATGCTGATTCTCCCCCCTAGCGGGCTCTCCCTTGTTTGTCTTTTCGGGACAATACGTGGATAAGGCTTCCTGCTGAAGCTATCCGAACCGTGGGATCCGAATCTTGAAGGCCGAGTTTAAGGGGAGAGATGAGGGATTTCTGTTGTAGTTTGCCCAATGCCCGTGCGGCCATAAGGCGTGGGAGCGGCTGCTGGTCTCGAAGCAAGCTTTCGAGCACGGTCAGGCCATTGGGCGTGGTGGCGGCCGCCAGGGCATGCGCGGTACCCCCACGTACAGAGGGATCGGGATGCCGGGCGAGGTCTGCAGCATTCAGAACTGCGCTGTTATCACCGAGTCGGAGGAGAGCTTCGACGGCGCTGATACGAACATGCTCATCGGGGTCTCGCAATAGCGGTTGGACAACGCTACGAGTTTCAGTGGCGCCAAGTCGACCGATACTGGAAGCGGCGACACTGCGGACGCGCGGATTCTCATCACTCAGAGCGTGTGTCAGTGGAGCGATCCCGTCGGTGCTACCGAATTCTCCTAGTGCCCCCGCTGCGAAGGCACGGACGGCGGGATGGGGATCGTAGACGGCTTGGCTCAAGATAGATAGGCTGGCAGGTCGACGCAATCGTCCGAGCATGCCTAGGGCCGCCATACGCACCTCAGGGTCTGGGAGCGTGACTGCATTGGAGATGTCGGTCAGGACGTCCGTTCGTCCAAGCTTGTATAATCCTGCGAAGGCAAAGATGGATTCCGGACCCTCATCGATGCGGGCGATTTCAGTCAGTTGATCTGTTATGCCGGCGACTTTGGCATCACTGAGGGCATTAATCGCCGCAATACGAACGCCGGGGGCTTCGTCGCGCAGCGCTCGTTTGAGCGCAGAGGAGCGTTTGGCCAGGCCGGCTCTTCCAATGGCTTCGGCGGCGCGAGCACGGACGAGCGCCGATGAATCCAGCAGGCCGTCTTCAAGAATCGGTAACGTGTCGCTGTCGCCGATTTCCGCCAGCGCCGTATAGGCAGCAATGCGGATATGCTCCTGCGTATCACGGACACGACTCACAATAAAGCTTCGTGCAATGTCTCGCAGCAGCGCGGGCTCGTCCGGACGATTGTTCGCAATGAGTTTGGCATAGAGCTTCCAGCCTTCCTCAGGCTTACCGAGTTTGAGATGACTTAGAATGCTATAGCGCAAGACTTCCGGCCCTGGTTGCTGGTCAGGGGGCAACTGTTGGAGTAGCTCCACCACTCGGTTGTAATCAGCCGCCTGGTAGAGCGTCATGGCTTGTCGTTCGACGGGGGTGACGGTGGGCTTGGTTGTTGATGGGGCTGCCGGTACGGGATGAGGGATAGTCCAGGTAAGCAGCACAAGCCCAATGGGAAGTACCCAGGATGTGTGTCGGTGCAGTCGGGTGAGCTTCGGCCTAGGCCCGATCATGCTACCACTTGTTCGGGGTGCGTGCGGTGGCCGGTGCATACAGCTGCCTCATGTATTCCTTGACCATCCGTTTGGTGCAGAAGCGGGGAGCGACGGTTTTGATACTCTCTTTGACGATCTGGAGCCATCCGCGCGGAATGCCATCCAAGTCGCGCTGGTAAAATAGCGGGACGACCTCCTGTTCCAACAACCGGAACAATTGTTCCGCATCGTGAGCGTCCTGTGCTTGGGTGTCCGATCCTTCGGGCAGGGGTTGAATGCCCCATCCGTTGGCACCGTTGTACCCTTCATGCCACCAACCATCAAGGACGCTGAGATTAATCACGCCGTTGAGCGCCGCTTTTTGGCCGCTGGTCCCGCTCGCCTCGAGAGGGGCTCTCGGAGTGTTCAGCCAGATATCGACGCCTTGCACCAAGTACTTTGCCATATGCATGTCGTAGTCTTCGAGGAAAGCGACGTGACCACCGAGTTTGTGATCGTTGCAGAAACTCAGCACCTCGTGAATGAAGTAGCGCCCAGGTTCGTCGGCCGGGTGCGCTTTGCCTGCAAACACGATCTGGACGGGCCGCCACCGATTGTGGAGCAACTGCTTGAGTCGGTCGAGATCTCGGAACAGGAGTGTCGCACGTTTGTAGGTGGCGAACCGCCGGGCGAATCCGATCGTGAGGGCTTCTGGATCCAGCAGGGTTCCTCTGGCGATCGCTTGCATGGGCTGGAGATGGCCGCGAATCCAGCCGTCCCGCGCCCGTTCGCGAATAAACCGCATCAGCTTGCGTCGCGTTGTTTGTCGAACGGCCCAGAGCGCGTGATCCGGCAGGTCCGTGACCCGTTGCCAGATGGTGGGGTCATCGACCCGTTCCGCCCAATCGGGGCTCAGGTATTTGACATAGAGCGAGTTCGCTTCAGGGGAGATCCATGTGGGCGCGTGAATGCCGTTGGTCAAGCTACGGATGGGGACGAGATCCTGCGCCAGGCCGGGCCACAGGTGTTGCCACATTTGTCGGGAGACGCGCCCGTGCTCACGGCTGACGCCGTTGACGTGGGCGGACAGCCGCATGGCGAGGGCCGTCATGTTGAAGCCGTGTCCCGCGCTTTCCGGCGTGTCACCCAGGCGCAGAAACTCTTCTCTGGAGAGTCCGAGTTGGTTCCAATAGTTGCTGAAATACCGATCCATCAGGTGAAACGGGAAGATATCATGTCCTGCCGGAACGGGAGTGTGTGTGGTGAAGACGGTGCTTTGTCGAACCAGATCGCTTGCTTCGGCGTGGGTATAGCCGGTGGTGACGAATTCCCGGATGCGCTCCAGGGTCAGGAAGGCCGAATGGCCTTCATTGCAATGCCAGACCGCGGGACTGATCCCCAGGGCGCGCAAGATCCGCACGCCGCCGATCCCGAGCAAAAATTCCTGACAGAGCCGGATTTCCTGGTCTCCACCATAGAGTCGTGCGGAGAGGGCGCGATCTTCGGGCGTATTTTCCGGCACATCGGTATCGATGAGATAAAGGGACATGCGCCCCGCACGCACTTGCCAGACGAGTACCGTAACCTGGCGGTGGCCGATCTCGACCTGGATGGAGCAGGGGATGCCGGTCGGCGTCATCGCCTGGTGAATCGGTGAATCGTGTCGATTAAAGGGCGCGTAGGTGGCTTCCTGCCATCCTTCCGGGTTGATACGCTGCTTGAAATATCCTTGCGGGTACATGAAGCCGATGCCGACGAGAGGAATGCCCAAGTCGCTGGCTTCTTTGCAATGGTCTCCGGCAAGAATGCCGAGTCCGCCGCTATAGATGGGAATGGAAATGTGGAGCCCGAACTCGGCCGAAAAATAGGCGATGGGAGAATTCTGGAGTGCAGGGAACTCCGTCGCTGCCCAGGTGTTCTTATTGCTCAAATATTCGTCGAAGGCGCGTAACACAGCGGAGTATTGCCGGACGAAATTCGGGTCGCCGGCCAAGGCTACAAAGCGTTCAGGTTTTACGCCGGAGAGTAGCTGGACCGGGTTGTGATGAGTGAGAAACCAGAGCGTGGGGTCAATGGACTCAAACAGCTGACGCGCCGGTTGATTCCAACTCCACCAGAGATTGCGGGCTAGTTCACCGAGACGATGCAGGCTGTGGGGAACCGTATCTTGAGGGGGTTGTATGTGGTCGGGTGCTTGCACGACGCCTCCGTGGAATGTGATCGATGGGTGAGGAAGGGGACTGTGTTGTCCCGTTTCCTGAATGCTGCGTCAGGCGTGTCCGGCTTTGTGCCAGGATGCCCATTGGTCAGAAAAGGCGACGGTGGCGTAGCGCTCTCCGAGAATTTTGGCGACTCGATTCATGGTCGTCGTCAGTTGTTTCGCCTCCTCTTGCGTCAGGTCCTGGCGGAAACGCGGATGGAGTCCCCATCGGGTCTCGACCTCTTCGCCGTTGATGCTCGACATGACACTCACCAGCTTAATATCGGCGCCGGTGGTTCCCCGAGTCGCGCTGCTTCCCCCGGTTGCCGCTGGGTTGGCTGTTGCATCGGCAGCGACGGGCGGTGGTTGCCCTTCGAAAATCCCGATGAGGGCCGGAATGACGGCGCTGACACAGAGCGTGGCCGCGGCGGTCACACCCGGACTGCGTGGAACTCCGACCGCACGGGCGACGCGATCACTGAAATCCCGGTACATGTCGTTCTTCGCCGGGCTGTCTTCCGTCACGAGAAACCGGTAGCGCTCATAGGTCTGTCGGCTTTCGGCCACGGCCGTTCCGATGGTCAGTACGATTTCCGTCTGGTCGCTGCCGGCACCGAAGGCCGGTTCCAGGGCTTTCTTGAGTTGGTCGATGACCGTGTCGGTCAACTCGTCCATGAATTGCGGTTGCTCCTTGAGCGGGATGTGAAGCGCTGACACGCGGTCGGTCAGGTTGAACATAACACGCAGAAATTCGAGGTAAATGGTCCACTCATCCTGGTGTTTGAGCTTCAAGGCTTGCTCCGGAGCGGCCCGCTTGATCACGGAGACGGACTCCCCCGCAACCGCGAGCATAAGCTCCGCCACGGTTTGCATCTGCTGAGCGAACGAATGTGGTCTGATCGTCATAAAAGTCCCCTGCTGGTCCGGCATTATATACAACTCAATTTGAAGGTCCAAGTGTTGATCTCGATAGACGTGATCGGAGCAGGCGACTCGCGGCTCTGTTGTTGCAAGGTCTCCGGTGGTATGTTATACAGCCCGACCGCTCCAGTCACGAGCCTCACTGCTCAGTCGGATGCCAACATGGCCCGAGAGATCAAGCCCTACATTCTAAAACGGACTCCGGAGCAAGACCAGGTCCGGAAGTTCTCCTTGGATTATGCCAAGGAACTCAACGCACAGCAGTATGCGGCTGTGACAGCGGCCGATGGCCCTGCGCTTGTCATTGCCGGTGCGGGAAGCGGCAAGACGCGGACGCTCGTGCACCGCGTCGCCTATCTCATCGATTCCGGGGTGGACCCGTCCCACATTTTGCTGCTGACGTTCACGAGGAAATCTTCCGAGGAAATGCTGGAGCGTGTCGGCGCTTTGATCGGATCGCGTAGCCAGCGGGTCTGTGGCGGCACCTTTCACTCGGTCGCCAACATGCTGCTGAGGCGCCATGGGCGAGTCCTCGGGATCGAACCGGGCTTTACAATTATGGACCGGGGCGATGCTGAAGATCTGATCGCCCTCTTGCGCGCCCAATTGGGCCTGAACGAAAAAGATAAGCGGTTCCCTCGCAAGGGAACTATTGCGGAGATTTATAGCAAGTGCGAGAACACGTTGCGTGGATTGGAGGAGATTGTCCTCGACGAGTTTTCCCACTTTTCGGACCATCTGGAGGCGCTGGGGAAGCTCCAGCGTGCCTATCGGGCCGCGAAGCGCCAGCGCCAGTTGCTTGATTATGACGACCTCCTGGTGCTGTTGCGGGACTTGTTGACCAAGGACGAGCTCACCAGGCGGACTATCTCGCAACAATTCCGCTACATCCTGGTGGACGAGTATCAGGACACGAATCGGCTGCAGGCCGAACTCATTCGAAAGCTGGCGGCTACTCACGATAATGTCATGGTCGTGGGTGACGATTCACAGTCCATCTATGCGTTTCGCGGCGCGACGTTCCGCAACATCATGGAGTTTCCCTCCTGGTTCCCCGGCGCCAAGATCTATAAACTGGAGGAAAATTACCGCAGCACGCAACCGATTCTCAGCCTGGCCAACGAGATCATTCAGGAAGCCCCTGAGAAATATACGAAACATCTGTTCACGCGTAAGTTGGACGGGCCTCTGCCGGCGCTGGTGGAGGCGGCCGGGGAGAATGCGCAGTCTCGATTTGTGGCGCAAAAAATCCTGGAACTGCGCGAAGAAGGCGTGCCGCTCAGTGAGATTGCCGTGCTCTTTCGCTCCAGCTTTCATTCCTTCGATCTCGAAATCGAGCTGTCGCGTTGTGGGCTGCCGTTTGTGAAGCGGGGTGGGATCAAATTCATCGAGGCGGCCCATGTCAAAGATCTCCTGGCCCACTTGCGAGTGGTTGTAAACCCTCAAGATGCGGTCAGTTGGCATCGCGTGCTCATGCTGGTCGAAGGGGTCGGCCCCAAGAAGGCGCAGGATCTGGTGGCGGCCATGGTGCGAGTAAACGATCCGTACCAGGTGTTGCGGGAGAGTAGTGGCCGCTCGGGTAAGGGGTTACAGGAGCTGGCATTGGTCCTGGACAACCTGTCGAAGAATGATGATCTGAGTCCGACCGAGCAGGTCAACCGAGTCTACGAGTATTACCTGCCGATTCTCAAAGATCATCATGATGATTACCCCAAGCGGATCCGAGATCTGGACCATTTGCACACCATCGCCGAAAGTTATCCCAGTGTGGCAGAGTTCCTCGCTGATTTAGCGCTGGCCCCGCCGGACGGCAGTGCGGTGGGCGTGGAACCTTCGGGACGGGACGACGAGCAGGTAGTGCTGTCGACGATTCATTCGGCGAAGGGGCTGGAGTGGCAGTGCGTATTTTTGTTATGGGTGGTGGATGGGAAATTCCCCTCGGTCTTCTCATTCAATACGGATGAAGAGTTGGAAGAGGAGCGGCGCTTATTGTATGTCGCGGTGACTCGGGCGAAGCGCTACCTGTTCTTGACCTATCCGATCAATGTGTATGACCGGAGTTCCGGCATGTTGTTATCTAAGCCATCGCGATTCCTGGATCACGTGTCGCCCCGTTTATTTGAAACATTGGCTCTGGTCGAAGAGGGCTATGGCCATGAATGGGGGCGCGAGCCTGACCGGTATGTCTAGGTCGATCGTTCCTACCGTATAACTCTGGATGTGGCTGCCGTACTCCATTTTACGATCCAGGATGAACATGCGTCGGGTGTACGTCCATAGCGGTCGGTTCGGAGCTGTGTTGCCCGTGCTGGCCGGGGGAATTCTGCTGGGACTTCTGGTCTTCGGCCAGGCCAGAGCAGAGACGTCCGTGCCAGCTTCGGACTCCTCGCGCCTCTGGGGCACATTGGTGGCTGAAGCGAAAGCCCTCCATCTTCCCATTCGGTTCCTCGAACAAATTCCATCCCAGTTTGTGGCGGTTGAGTTTGAGGATCTGCACGCGTTTGCCGCGGAGTATCACCCGGCTGAACATCGCATGGTGTTGGATCGATCGCTTTCCCTGAATGCAGCGGGGAGGACTCTGCGTCCATTGGCGCGGTTGACGCACAAGGAGTTAGAAACGCTCTATCACGAATTGTTTCATGCCTATATGGATTTTCTCGAGCAGGCGCGCGCGCCGTCAGCCGCCCACGCGTCCTTCATGGCGTTCGCCCGCGAGCAACAACGGTGCCGTTATCAGCAGGTCCTCATCACGCCGGTACTCCAAAAGAAAGATTTGAAAGAGGAGCGCTTTCTCAGCGAGACGGAGTCGTGGGAAGCGTTGAATGAAACCTGGGCGGTGTTTGTGGGATGGGCGATTTGGACCCAGCTGGAAGTGGAAAAGAAGGGGGCGCGTGAGCTCCGAGCATCCGGTCGGTCGCTGAATGTTCCGGCTTGGATCGCCCGGCTCAGTCAGGCGGAGCAGGACGCCAGCCTGACTGGATATTACGAGCCGGAGGATCCGGGCGAAAAGTCGCTGGCCCGCAAGCGATTTCTGGCGCCGGATTTTCGTCTATCTGCCCCGGAGCTACGGTTGCTCATGGCTGAGGTGTTGGGTAGTCCGGCGGACATGATTCGACAAGCCGATCAGGTATTGAAGCGCGCACGGGTTGCGCCGGCCTCAAGTGGAGCCTGTGAGGCTCCTGCCGCATCATCGTAGAATTGTTCTTGCATAGAACATACCCCCTTGACAATGGAACGCGTCGCAAATAAAATCGGCTGCT
>CABVRO010000068.1 GCA_902500715.1 uncultured Nitrospira sp.
CCGATCGGCTCTTCGTTGCGCTTCGACTCAAAGGCGACCGCAATGCCGCGTTGGATCGATCCATCATCGCGCTGCAACGAGCCGGGCATCCGGTATTTCGATTGAACCTGGCCGACCGCTACGACCTCGGCGGGGAATTCTTCCGTTGGGAGTTCGCCACAGCGGTCGCAGGACACTCGCTCGGCATCCATCCGTTCGATCAGCCGAACGTGCAGGAAAGCAAAGACAACACCGCTCGCGTCTTAAAAGACGTTGAAACACAGGGACGATTCCCCGCAGTACCGATGCTCACGCCCAAGCAGGCACTGACCCAATTGCTCGAACAGGCGGCGCCCAATCGCTACCTGGCCATTCTGGCGTACACCACTCCCAGCCCTCAGCTGGACGCCTCAATACGTGCGTTGCGCAAGGCGGTGATGCTGCGCCACCACATCGCCACCACGGCGGGCTATGGTCCCCGGTACCTGCATTCCACAGGCCAACTCCACAAAGGAGGCCCGAACAGCGGCCTGTTCCTCGAATTCGTGGACAGCATGAAACCTGACGTTCCGGTCCCCGAAAAATTCTATTCCTTCGGCACGCTGGCACAGGCGCAAGCTGTCGGGGATCTTCAATCGTTGCAGACGCATCAGCGCCCGGCCGTACGTATCGCCCTCGGCCCCAATCCCGTGCGCACTATCCGAAGCCTCATCGCCATGCTCACCCCGGCCAAAGCCGGCCGTCGTAAACCCGCTGCAAAAAAACGTCCTCTACCCAAACGCCGCTCTCACCGTTGACATGTCCCAGGCTCCTGAAATCCACCGCTTCTCCGACACCCAGGAACTGACCCGTGCCGCGGCAGATCTCTTCCTGGAAGTGGGCGGGCAGGCGATCGCGGAGCGGAACCGTTTCCTCGTGGCTCTCTCGGGCGGCTCAACTCCGAAGGCACTGTATTCGATCCTGGCCAGCGAGGAATACGCACGGCAACTCGACTGGAGCAAGGTGCACTTTCTGTTCGGCGACGAGCGGAGCGTACCGCCTACACATGCCGACAGCAATTTTGCCATGGCGAACGCCATGTTGTTCAGTCCGTTGCACATTTCCTCAGCACAGATCCACAGAATGCTAGGCGAAGACCCGCCTGAAACCGCGGCAGCTCACTACGAAACCACCCTGCGTCACCTCACTGCAGCCGTCCCCGGACAATGGCCACAATTGGATCTTATCCTTCTGGGCATGGGCGACGATGGCCACACCGCGTCCCTCTTTCCCGGTACGGCATCGCTGACCGAAAAGACTCGTTGGGTAGTTCCCGGCACTTCTCCCCAGGGACCGCGGGCACGGGTGACTCTCACCCTAGGTGTGATCAATCACGCGAGTGTGGTACTGTTCCTCGTCGCCGGAAGGAACAAAGCCGCGGTCGTGCGACGCGTACTGGAGCAGCGACCCGGTGATCCCGGCCCGTATCCCGCAGCCTTCGTTCGGCCTGAGACCGGACGACTGTTGTGGTATCTTGACCGCACCGCGGCATCCGAATTAACCGCAACCACAGACGATCGGTCAACGCAAGAGGCACCATGATCCTGGCAGGCGATATCGGAGGCACAAAAACCAATCTGGCGCTCTACGACTGGACGACTGAACGGGTCGAGCCGGTGCGGGAAGATAGCTTCCATAGCGCGGACTATAAGACCCTCGAAGAAATTATCGAAGAATTTCTCAGTACACCGTTGCCCAAGCCCCACGCAGAAGACGAGCCGGGAAACGAGCCCGTCGAAGCGCCGGCAGAAGGAAATACTGAGGCACCGGAGCTTCCTCCAGACCCCATCAAATTAACGGCGGCGTGCTTCGGCGTGGCAGGGCCGGTGATCGATAACCGTTGCCGCACCACCAATCTTCCCTGGGTCATTGATGGAGCGACACTCGCGGAACGATTCGCCATCCCCCAGGTGCACCTGCTCAACGACCTCGAAGCAACGGCCCATGGTCTCCTCCTCCTGAATCCCGATGAAATCGTGGTGCTGAACGCCGGCGCCCCGCCGAAGAAAAAACAGGCCCTCGCCTTGATCGCAGCCGGTACCGGACTCGGGGAATGCATTCTCTATTGGGACGGCACTCGCTACCGCCCCATGCCGTCGGAAGGCGGGCATACGGACTTTGCCCCCAACAGCGACAGCGAAATCGATTTGCTTCGCCATCTGCGCGGGAGCTACCTCCACGTGAGTTACGAACGCATCGTATCCGGGCCGGGCCTCCATGCCATTTACGAATATCTCCGCGACACCAAAAAAAATGAGCCGACCTGGTTGGCGGAAAAGATCAAAGCCGGTAATCCCGCCGCCGAGATTGCCGATGCCGGACTTAAGGGGCAGGCCGAAATCGCCAAACAGGCCTTGGATTTATTTGCGTCCATTTACGGCGCGGAAGCCGGCAACCTGGCGCTCAAGGCGCTGACACTCGACGGAGTCTATGTCGCCGGCGGGATCGCGCCCAAATTGCTGAAGAAACTGCAGGACGGCTCGTTTATGCGCGGATTCACCAATAAAGGCCGTTACAAACGAATCATGAGCCAGATCCCGGTGAAGGTCGTGATGAACGACAAAACCGCACTGCTCGGCGCCGCTTCGACGGCGGCACAACTCTCATCATCGGCCTTAGCATGACACCATCCATCATGAAACCATCATCTGACCTCGATTCCGAAAAGCAGCGGGCGGCGCTGAAAGCCGCCGAATATGTACGCGACGACATGGTCGTCGGGTTGGGGACCGGCAGTACCTCGAAACATCTGATCATCGCGCTCGGCGAACGCGTGCGGGCAGGGCTCCGAATCTACGCCGTACCGACGTCCCACGACACAGCGGCTCTGGCCAGGCAATCCGGCATCCCCCTCATCGAATCCGATAACGCATGGATGATCGATGTGGCTATCGATGGAGCCGACCAGGTCGATCCAGCCTTGAACCTCGTGAAAGGCGGCGGAGGCGCGCTGCTCAAGGAAAAAATCGTGGCCGCCGCAGCGAAGCGCTTTATTGTGATGGTCGACCACACGAAACTCGTGCCGGCCCTCGGCGGCAGTTTTCCGTTGCCGATTGAAGTCGTGCCGTTCGGGTGGGGCAGCACCGCGCGCCATATCGAATCCGTGTCGGGAGGCACCGCCGTACTGCGCGAGCGAAACGGCGTTGTGTTCCAGACCGAAGCAGGCCACGTGATTCTCGATCTGCACATGCCGAAGATCGATGATCCGGCCACCCTCGAAATAGAACTCAACCAGATTCCCGGCATCGTTGAAACCGGACTGTTCATTGGACGGACCAGCATCCTGATCGTCGGCCATGCACAGGGTGCCGATGTCACCCTTGCAGCGGAGTCATGAAGGGCAACCAGGCCGACCGTCCCGTCACTCGACGACATGCGGCGCTACTGGCCACCCGGGTCCTCACCAAAGCAGTAGTCTGGTGGGGTGCCTGGCACGGCGCCACCGCATGGTTCTTCATGCCCGCGGCCTGGAGCCGCCCGAATCCACCGCACAACTATCGACCGTCAAAGAAACACACCATGGGTTCAACTATGACGCCTCACGATCCATACAGACTCCCGCGCCATGTCATTCCGTCTCACTACGACTTGCGTATCGAGCCCGACCTCCAGGCATACTCATTCACCGGCCACGAGGTCGTCACACTGACGGTGACCGAACCGACTACTGAGATCCTCCTGAATGCGACCGAATTGGAGGTCTCGACGGCGACATTGTCCGGCGAAAAGACGTCGCCGCGCACCGGAACCGTGCGGATGGACGAGGAGCATCAACGATGCCGCATCTCCTTCCCGTCGGTCGTTCAACCCGGCGCCTGGAAATTGAACCTGGCGTTTCGCGGCACACTGAACGATAAATTGCGCGGGTTCTATCGCAGCAGCTACAAGGATGAACAGGGCCATTCGCACAGTCTGGCCGCGACCCAGTTTGAGGCGACCGATGCGCGGCGGGCCTTCCCCTGTTGGGATGAACCGCAATTCAAAGCCGTCTTCGCCGTCACCCTGGCAATCGATCCCGCACTGACCGCCATCTCGAATACCCGGATCGTGGACGATCGGCAAGAAGGCGGGAAGCGGGTGCTGCGCTTCGCGGACTCCATGAAGATGTCCACGTATCTCGTGGCCTTCATCGTCGGGAAACTCGAAGCCACAGCTCCCACCATGGCCCGGCAGACCCCGGTCCGACTCTGGTCCGTGCCCGGCAAGCAACACCTGACCCCGTTCGGTCAGGAAATCGCCGTCTACTCGCTCAATTTCCTCGCCGACTACTACGGCATCCCCTATCCGGGCGATAAGCTGGATCTCATCGCCATCCCAGACTTCGCGTCCGGAGCGATGGAAAATCTGGGTGCGATCACGTTCCGTGAAACAGCTTTGCTGCTGGACCAGCGCACGGCCACACATGCGGAGCAGGGACGAATCGCGGACGTGGTCGCGCACGAGAATGCCCACATGTGGTTCGGCGACCTCGTGACCATGGCCTGGTGGAACGGGCTCTGGCTCAACGAGGCCTTTGCCACCTTCATGGAAATGCTGGTGGTGGATGACTGGAAACCGGAGTGGGAACGCTGGACAGCCTTTGGCGTCTCACGCGCTGCCGCTCTGTCGGTCGACGGCCTGCTGAGCACGAGGCCGATTGAGTTCCCCGTGCGCGCGCCCAAAGAAGCCGAAGCCATGTTCGACGTGCTGACCTATGAAAAGGGAGCCTCCGTCCTGCGCATGCTGGAACAGCATATCGGTCCGACGGTATTCAGAGACGGCGTCCGCCACTATCTGACGACGCATGCCTATGGGAACGCAGAGACTACCGACCTGTGGGTCTCGCTCGCGCATGCGTCACAACAGAATGTTCCGGCACTCATGAACGAATGGATCTTCTCGCCGGGATATCCCTTGCTCTCGCTTGCCGTCGACTCTTCCTCAACCCTGACACTCACGCAACGTCGCTTCACCTATGCGGAAGACTCAACGGCGGCATCCTCCGGAGCACCGGCGCAACTCTGGCAGGTCCCGATTCAGTTGCGCATCCAGACTGCGCGGGGCGCCGAAACCCGGCGTGTGCTGCTCAGCGATCGGGAGAACCGTATCCCCCTCCCGAAGGATTGGACATCAGTGCTGGCGAACGAGGGCGGGCACGGATTCTATCGCGTTCGATACAGCACCGAGCTCCTCAGCGGTCTGCAACGGACCGGGCTTCAGACCATGGCTCCCGTGGAGCGGTTTAATCTCCTGAACGACACCTGGGCCTCCACCATCGCCGGCATGGTGTCATCCGCCGACTATCTCAGTTTGACGGAACATTTCCGTGGTGAACAGGACCCGCATGTCTGGGCGGTGATGCTGGGCTCGTTCTCCACCATGAATCACATGCTGAGCGAGGAGGATCGACCGCTGTTGGCTGCCGTTGTGCGCAATCGCCTGACTCCCACATTCCAGGATCTGGGATGGGCACCGCGTGCCGACGAGCGCGATCTTGTCAAAGAACTGCGCGGTGACATGATTCGCGCCTTGGGCACATTAGGCCGCGACCAGACGGTGCAAGCCCAGGCGTTGGAAGCCTATACCGCTCTGCAGCAGCAGACTCGACCGATCGACCCCAATGTGATCCCGGCGCTCGTTTCCATTCTAGCCTTCACAGGCGACGCGGCTCGCTACGAGGAATTTCTCAACCGCTTCCACAAGGCCACCACCCCGCAGGATGAGCGTCGCTATCTCTTTTCACTCGCGGCCTTCCGGATACCCGACCTGCTGGAGCGCACCCTGGAAAAAACCCTGACTGACGAGATCCGCACTCAAGATGCGCCCTTCCTGGTCAGCAGCCTGTTGCACAATGTGTACATTCGCGAAAAAGCCTGGGAGTTTGTGAAGACCAATTGGGAGCGCATGGACCGGCAGTTTCCCAAGAGCGGCCTGCGCCGCATGTGCGGAGGAATCACCGGTCTTTCGACTCCGGAATTGGAGCAAGACGTCAGAGCGTTCTTCACATCCCGGAAGATCGACCTGGGCGGGAAGACTCTGGAGCAGTACCTAGAGCAGCTGCACATTGCCGTACGATTCCGGGAACGCGATCGCGCCGCCATTCGCGCCGTGCTGGCACGCATCGCGATGTAGTGGGAACGGCCGAGTATCTCCAGCCGGCCGTCACTCGTGCCGAAGCACAGTCAACGGAGGCTGCCTGAGCAGGCGGTAGGTACTGAGGAACCCTACGATGAGGGTGAGCAACACAGTGCAGCCCAGCCCGATGCCCAGCAGCGACGGCTCCAGCGACCAGGGCAACTCCAGAATGTAGCGCAGAATCGCCCACGAGAAGAGGCTGGCCAGGCCCACGCCGATCACCCCCGCCACGCACCCCAGCACTGCATATTCCGCTGCAAACGACCGGGCAATCAACGCACGGGTCGCGCCGAGAGCCTTGAGAATCACGGCCTCATAGAGACGACGATACCGCGTAGCCGCCAGAGCCGCCGCCATGACGAGTGCCCCGGCCAACAGGCAAAACAGCGCCACCGCGCGGATGGCCAGGGACAGCCGGTCGAGAACCCGGGCGAAGCTGCTTAAGACCTCGCCGATGTTAATCGCCGTCACATTGGGAAATGCGGCGACCACGGCCGACTGCAGCGCCACCTCATCCTGCGGGGACACCCGCACCGTCGCGACATAGGTCATCGGCGCCCCATCCAATGCTCCCGGTGAAAAAATCATATAGAAATTCGTGGAGAAATTTCCCCACTCAACCTTTCTGATACTGCTCACTTCCGCTCGCATGATGGTCCCCTGAATATTGAGGTCCAGAGAGCTGCCTACATCAATGCCAAGACTCTTTGCCGCTTCTTCCTCCATAGACACCTGCGGCCGCGTAAAGACCTGGCCCGGTGTCCACCAGGCGCCTTTCACAATCCTATTGTCCTTAGGCAGCTGATCGAGAAAGGTCAGCACATATTCACGATTCACATACCAATTCTTCCGTTTTTCCTCTCGCGACTGACTGGATTGGTCTTCCTGCTCGGACTCTCGCTCAGCGGTAACCGGTTGGCCATTGATCGCATGCAATCGAGAGCGCACCAGCGGAGTCAGATCAGGAGCCATATCGCCAGTGCGCCGATGAATCAAGGCGGAGAAACCCTCCGCCTGATCCGGCTGAATATCGACAAAAAAGAAGGTCGGCGAATCGTTCGGTCGGTTCTCGCCGACTTGACGGACCAAGGCCTGTTCCAGCAACGCAATCGCGAGAATCACCATGACCCCGACACCGATGGAGACCATCACCCCTAAAGTTTGGCCTCCGGGACGTTGAATATTGCCGAGCGCCTGCCGCAGAGATAGCGCGCGCGGGCTGGGCAAGACACCTATCCCGAGAAGGAGTGCTTTCGCGGTCGCGGTTAACGCCACTACGGCGACTAGGAGGCCGCCGATAAAAAGCCCCCCGATTGTCAGCGAGCCGGCCTGCCACACCGAGAGTCCCGCCAAACCAAGCCCGATGCCGGACGCCGTGACGGCACGAACAGGATCCGCGGTGACGACCCGTATCCCGCGGCGCCACGCCGATGTCTCAGGCCGAACCCCGGGACGGATTGCCCCCTCCACTTCACGCCTGAAAATGACCGCAGGCTTGATGGCTCGAATCGTCAGGAGCGGCCACAGACTGAACAAGAGTGTGGTCAGAACCCCCAAGCCCAAGCCCTTCGAGAGCGGCGCCAGCGCCGTCCGAGACAGCACAGACGCAAACTCAACCTGCTGCAGAACATCCGTCGCAAGCAAGGTGGAGACCGCCTGCGGTAAAACGGCCTGCAACAGGAGTCCTATTCCAATACCGACCGCGCTGCCCAGCAATCCCAATCCGACTGCTTGTCCCAGATACGAATAGATGATGGTCTTCGTGTCGGCGCCCAATGTCTTGAGGATCGCAATCGATTGGAGTTTTTCCCGAACGAACGCT
The DNA here is from genome assembly GCA_902500715.1 of uncultured Nitrospira sp. Classification (GTDB taxonomy): domain Bacteria; phylum Nitrospirota; class Nitrospiria; order Nitrospirales; family Nitrospiraceae; genus Nitrospira_A. Next base: position 7,955 of record CABVRO010000068.1, read on the forward strand.
TGAATCGACAAGGCCACGCCGATCCCACCGACAAACAACGCCGTCAATCCCACTAAACCCAAGTACCGAGCCAGCTGATCGAGAAACTGCTTAAGCTGTGGCTGAGCATCCCGATAGGAAGACAGCCGTGCAGACTCCGCGGAAAGGCGCCCCCGGAGCTCGTGGAGCAGCGGGGACAGGGCCATGGCAGCGGGTACCTTGAGGAGATGCCGTTCACGAAGGCGACTTCCTGGTTTGACGAGGTCGGCTGCCACGAGACCGTCCTGGGAAATCAACACGCGTGGTCCCAGGCTGAACATATTCGCCATTCGATCCGGCTCAGTATGAATGACGCCGGTAATCCGGAATGACGCCTGTCCGATTTTGATCGCATCGCCCACAACCAACCCCAAGCGAATCAGCAAACTTTCCTGAACCACTGCCCCGTGGCAAGCCCCGCGACAGTGGTTCCCCGTTTGGCGCAGCAACTCCATCAGCGGCCGGTGAGGTTCAACCCGGACAATTCCATAGAGAGGATACCCTGATTCGATCGCTTTCAATTCCACCAGCTGCGTCACATCTGCCGCGCCGTGGGCGCGATCAACCCGTGCCACCATCGCAACCAGTTCACTCACTCGTGTGCGCACGATTCCTCGCTCTGTGAGCCCTTGAAGCACGGCCGAGCCTGCCGCACCCACAGGCCTGGACAGGCGAATCTCCAGGTCTCCGCCCAGCAGGCCGCGCGCTTCCTTCAGGACGGCCCGCTCAACATTGGCAGAAAACAGTGAGACCCCGACTACGGCCCCGACTCCCAGGGCAATGCAGCCGAGGAAGTACAGAAAGTGCCGCCAGGCCGAGCGGAGTTCCCGACAGGCCATCATGAGCCAGAAGGGAATCATGGTTCCAGGTCGGGCGTCTTATGGTGAAGTGAGGCGAGTTGATCTGACGCCACTCGTCCGTCGCGGAGCGTGATCACCCGTTCCATGGAGGCCGCCAGGTGCTGGTCGTGAGTCACCAGGACCAGGGTCGTCCCGGCATCACGGTGCAAGGCCATGATCAGTTCGATCACTTGCAGGCCTGTGGAGGAATCCAGATTGCCGGTCGGCTCATCGGCCAGCAGAATCGGCGGACGACAGGCAAATGCACGCGCCACTGCGACCCGCTGTTGCTCCCCTCCCGACAGCTGAACCGGATAGTGCGACATCCGATGTCCTAATCCGACAGCGTGCAGCAATTCCTCCGCTCGCTTGGAGGCCAGAGAGTCACCCGCGAGTTCAAGCGGGATCGACACATTTTCCAGAGCCGTAAGCGTTGGAATGAGATGAAACGATTGAAAGATATAGCCGACGTTGGCCAGGCGCAGCCGCGCCATCGCCTGTTCACCGAGCGCCGTGATCTCGACCCCGTTCAACCAAATGGTTCCGGAGGTCGGTCGGTCGAGCCCCGCAATCAGGCCCAAGAGTGTGGACTTACCGCTCCCGGAAGGCCCGATAATCGCCACCGTTTGCTTTTCCGGAATGTCTATCGAGACATCGTCAAGAATGGTCACCGTCTGACCGCCAGCGGCGAGCTGCATCGTCACATGCTGAGTAGCAATCATTGCTTGGATGATTCCTCGGTGGAGTACCCGCAAAACGATTTCATATTATACTGTACAGATGCTGATCTGCTCGGAGCTTTTGAAGTTTATCGCGCGCCTGGGAACGGCTTGCCTCCTGACATGGGTCCTCGGAGGACTATCAGGATGCGATCAATCGAATACATCCACTGTTCCGTCCTCGTCCGACGGCCTTGCATCCACAACTCCTCCATCCGCCGAACACAAGCCCCCCCGCGAATCGATTCCGGCCACGCCGACTCCGCCTCCTGACGATCGACCCCGCATCATTGCGTTTGGAGACAGCTTGACTGCCGGACTTGGAGTCGCCCCGGAGCAGTCTTACCCGACCCAGCTTCAGAAACAACTCGACGCCTTAGGCTATCGCTATCAAGTGCTCAATGCAGGGGTCAGCGGGGATACGTCAGCAGGAGGACTCCGTCGTGTATCCTGGGTCCTTGCCGGAAAGCCGCGGGTGGTGATTCTTGAGTTGGGTGGGAATGACGGACTGCGGGGCCTCGGGTTGCCTGAAACCCGGTCGCACCTCGATGCGATCATCCGACAGTTAAAAGATGCGGACGTACGAGTAATCTTAGCGGGAATGAAGCTTCCCCCAAATTACGGCGAAGAGTATACCGCTCGATTCGAAGCCATGTATCGGGATCTCGCGCGGCTTTATGAGCTTCCACTTATCCCATTTCTCCTGGAGGGAGTCGGAGGAGAAAAAACCCTCAATCAAGCTGACGGCATCCACCCGACGGCGGAAGGGTACCGTATCGTGGTCAAGAACGTGCTCAGGAGCCTACTCCCCGTGTTGAAAGACACATCAACCAACAACTCGCCAGCGAAAAAGAAGAAGGCGTGAAACATCCACCCCGCAACATCGTGCGGAGGAACATCTCACGCCACATGGTCCTGAAAGCTGGTTAGCTCTTCTTGAAGAAAGTGTCGTAGACCCCGAAACCCAAGATCAGAGCGATCAAGATGTAATACAGGCCCGTGATTCCACTGTAGTCCGGTGGACCTTCACTGACATTGGCAAACGCACTGGTTGCCTGAAGCGCCCCGATACCGGCAATCAATCCTGCTATCAGCTTGTTCATGATCCCCCCTTGTAATCAAGGAACACCCAAAGAGGCCCGCATTGTACTGAAGTGACCATGGATGACGCAAGGGGGTTTCCCAGAGAGGGACTTGGAGGAAAATCGGGGTGAGAGCTTCCCATACTACCGACTGGCGAATCAGGCCTTTCCCAAAGACTTGAGCAATAAAGACACCTCTCGGCAGGTATCCGAAAGACCTTCCAAGCGCCGCCCCTTGTCCGTCAACAGGGCGGCCATCGCTTTCACCTCGACTTCGACCTGCTCAACCTGCCGGGCAAGATCGGTCGTCTTGCTTGCCGCAACCTTCTGCGCCTCAATCTCCCGTTGAAGATCTCGGCAAACGACCTGTAGGGATTTAGATTCTTTGACTGAAGCCTCCAGATCCTGGGTGAGGCGAGTCACGACAGCTTCTCGATTGCGAATGTCCGCATCAAGCTCGACCTGTGCACCTTCGCTCTCTCGCCTGCGGTCATCCATCTGTTGGATGACCTGGGTCCAGGTCGACACGAGGCCCGGTCCGATAGAAGGTTGGTCAGGAAGGGGCTTGCCGGATTGAATCGCTTGGACTGTTCGCTGCATCCACTCGGTAAATTGGTTCAATTCGCTCAACTTCACATCACCGGAAGGCACGGCAGGAGCGACTGGTTTTTCTGCTTCGAGGCGGGGAGCGGCGACTCTGGGCTTGGGGACGATGCGAGCCTTTGACCACCGTTGATACTCAAGCAGTACGGCCACTCCGTGTCGGCAGATCGGCTGCTCGGATAACGTGCACGAACACCTGGCCTCCAGATGACCATCAATGAGGCGAATCGTCTGCTCGTACAACCCGGAATTACCCATGACCGACGACGTCACTTCCGTATCCGACGCATCCGTCATTTGCACGCGGCGTTCCGCCTGATACTGCTTTCCGATTTGAAACGCGTTGGGCTCCACCACCGAGCTAATCATGGACGCTTCCAACAAACTCAGACGATCGGCCGAACACGCGATTCTGCCCTTCATAGTGCCACCTGTGGAATGATTAGTACCGCTGAGTCGTCCTTGCAATCTACCGAGTGATCGCCGCAGTGTCATGGAATCCCCGCCTTTGACGTCCACCTTGTCGAAAGAGACCTGAGTGTATGACAGGTTCTCCTGAACAGCCATCCCGCAGGCGGGGGGAATTGTGAGGAATGGATCAAGGCCGCGCGGAATTTGCATGCCATCCTGGAGATTCTTATCGGCAGCGTCGAGGAGGTCCTTGAGCCCCCTGGGGGGTCAACCACACATAGTCGGCAATTCCTTCTTGCATGGCCTGAAACAGCTCTGCGGCCCGCTCTCGTTCGAATGTGGCCATATACACCGTGACCTGCTTGAGCCCGCCCGGAACCCGTCGAGCCACCCGATCCGGGACCGGCAACCGGTATTGCACATGGCCGCCACCCGTGTAACTGAGCAAGGGGCCCTGACCTGAGCTGGCCTCCACAGGTAGTTGCTTGATCGCCGCTGCCAAGGTCTTCGCCATCCCCTCGTCTCTGACCATAGAGGCTTCATACATAGTCTGATAGTCCTCGGGCGACCCACCGCCATGGCAGTCCTGGAGTTGAGATAAAATACGGGATCGGTAGGCCGGTGCATCCACGATGTCCTCCCCCTCCATGCCCCATTGGCGCCATTCCGGCTGTTCCCTGGCCTGGACCAAGCCTTGCTTCACCACCTGCCGAATCAGACTCTTGGGCGGATTCATTGCCAGAAGCGGAAGATGTTGGTCTTTCGCGAACTGCGCCAATGGTTCGTAATCTTCAAACGCGCCGCCCCAATTCTGCTTCCACAAGACTTGCTCCAGGAACTCCAAGCGAACAATCGTTTCCGAACGCAAATAGCGATCGAGGGCCGGCTGACCGTCCCACCCGAACATTTCCATCGCGAGCCACGGCCGACGACCGTGGCTCATAAGGGAGCGCAACACCGTCAACGCCGCGTCAATATGCGATCGATTGTGATGCTCTTCGCCCAGATAGATCACATCGTACGTGGCCAGTCCCTCCAACCACGGCTGCATCGGTACCGGGAGACCGGTCCTGGCATCCACCACCTGGCCCACCGCCCATTCGTCCCAGGCCCGATGGGTGACAATCGCTGAGCGATCTTTCGCCTGGCAGCCGAACATCATGAGGATAAGACCAAGCAGGGCCAGCACGCGTCCCGAGACTGGGCGAGTCTTCCGGAAAAACGATGGAGGGAATGTAGTCATATGGTCTACCTAACATACGGACCCGATAGCCGCAAGACAGCTCCCTTGACTCCCTTACGACAGGCCCGATACTCTGCGCGCACGCACAGCAGCTTTTTACCCCGTGCGACACAGAAATCCGTACATCGCCGATCGCATCATGCACGTTGACTCTGACAACCTGACGGCCTTTCGTAAACAGCTCACGTCGGCACGGTCACTGGATGCACAAGCCTGGGAGGCCTCGCGTCACCTGGTCAACGCGGCTCACTGGCCGATGACCCTTCAAGCGCTGGTCAACGCAATCGAAGCCTCGACTGTCCCGAACACGATCAAACGCAGCCTGGTTGAAGCCCTGCCGCCTGAGCACGAGAGCACGAACCGCATCGCCTCCGCGGAATCGCTCAAGCACCTGACGGGACTTCCGACCTCCAAAGCCTTACGAGCTCTGTGCATTTTTTTTGGAGTGCGCTCGAAACCGTCCCCGAAATGGCCGTTACCGGCAGTCACGGCGGACACCATCGACATGTTTATCCGCCGGCACCACAACCCCTTCGACCTGCTGACACAAGAGACTCCGGCTTCAGTCCTGGATCTCGGAGCCGGCGACCTTTCGTTTGCCGAAGAGCTGGCCACCCAGTACGAACCTCAGCTTGCCGCCCAAAGCAGACCCCTCATTTTACATTGCCTTGACCGGTTGGATCCCGGCTCGCAACTGGGCGGTCCCCTGCACGCTCATCCGCTTCGCCTGAACCGACTGCGCTCCAGGCCCGGACTGCAATTTCGTTTTTACGGCGATCAAGACATGTTTGCACTCGACCCATTAGAACAGGATCAACGTCTTGCCGAACGCTATCTGATCGTCACGTGCTGGGCACCGGCCACCCCGACCTTTGCCTATGAACCCACGCGCCTCTCCCCAGCCTGCCTGGCCGAAGAGCTGCGACACACAAAAGGCGAGTCCCGACAAGTCCGCCATGGCAAAGAGTCCGCACTTGAAGTCCAACACGGGGGACGGAGCCTCCTCTTTCCGCCCTGGAAATTCGATATCCGCGGCCCGCTTGCCCTCTTGGAACTGATGGCCACACGCGGAGCGCTCTGCGTCTTGGGAGCTGTTGACTCCCAAGTATTTTGGGAAATCCTATCGCAATTGATCGAAGATCCGCGGGTCAGACCCCGTGATCTCATCCTGTCTGCTCAGAATGTACCCGAGGTCTTCGGGGATACCTACCACAAGCTCTCAGCCCTCCCGATCGGCGGATCCTGTCTCTTATCCGACCTCACGCCGTTACGCCGGACCTTTCCTTCTGTGCTTCACCGGCCTGCCGGCCGAACCGCAACCTACCGATTCCGACAAGTGACCATTCAGCGCGGCGCTCTGTTCGAAGGTCGTCCCGCCAGCAGCACGGCCCGACGGTTTCAGGGAATGGCGGAAGAAACTCCCCCCTGGTTTCTCACACTCGCCCCTGAACCAGTCCAGACCGCGTGACGGGCTCACAACAGTCGCGTCAACGTAGCAGCCCCCACAACCTCCGCATGTCCCCCGCGTGAAAGTCCGTATAAATTGACGGTCTCCAGACCCTTTGTTAGACTTCGGGCATAACGCCCCTGGTGCCGACCGTAACCCTCGTCAGAAACATCCCATCGTGAATTCTTCTCAATCTATCAAATCGTTACAGGACAATATTGCGCAGGTCATCAAAGGGAAACCACAGGTGATCGAGATGGCGGTCGTCTGCCTGCTGGCACGTGGCCATCTCCTGATCGAGGACGTCCCCGGTGTCGGGAAGACCACGTTGGCCCATAGCCTCGCGCGCTCCCTCGATTGCTCCTTCAAACGTATTCAGTTCACCAGCGACCTGCTGCCCTCCGATATCGTCGGCATTTCCATGTTCAATCGGCAGAAGCAGGCGTTTGAGTTCATGCCGGGCCCGCTGTTTGCCAACATTGTCCTGGCCGACGAAATCAACCGCACCACGCCGAAGACTCAAAGCAGCCTCCTCGAAGCGATGAGCGAATCCCAGATTTCCGTCGACAACCAAACCTATCCGCTCCAGCAGCCGTTCATGGTCATCGCCACACAAAACCCGGCGGAATATCACGGCACCTTCCCGCTCCCCGAATCGCAGCTCGACCGATTCCTGATGCGACTTCGCATCGGCTACCCGACTCCGGATGAGGAAAAGAAAGTGCTGGATCGCCCCCAGCTGCTGCACCCGGCCGACGAAATTCAACCGGTACTGAACGCGCAACACATTGTCGATCTTCAAGCGCAGGCGGAAAAGGTCCGGATGGAGGACAGCTTGATGGATTATCTCCTCGCCATTGTATTCGCCACCAGGCACAACGAACTGCTGTCGTTAGGCGTGAGTACGCGAGGCGCTCTGGCGCTGTGCAGAGCGGCGAAAGCCCTGGCGCTCGTGCGCGATCGGAACTATTGCCTCCCCGAAGACATCAAAGAGCTCGCACCGACCGTCCTCTCGCACCGTGTCATGCTCAGTCGGTCTCAGGGGATGCGCACGAACACCGTCGAACATACGGAACGGGTCATTCAAGACATCCTTGAGACAGTCCCGGTGCCCGTGTAACAACCGCCAGGGGTCGAAGACCGGCATCACGCGCAATGTCGCAGTAATGCGGTCTGGCCGGCAGTGGTCCATCAGCGTGGCAACCTACAACGTCCAGGCTCTATTCCGCCGGCTGTTCCGGGATCGCACCATCCGGATGACAACGGAAGGCATCCGCTTCCTGTTGTTGACCCTGGCCGTCGGGATCGCCGCCGTCAACACCGGCAATAATCTGTTCTACCTCCTGCTGGCCATGATGCTGAGCCTGGTCGTGCTGTCCGGGTTGCTGTCGGAACAATGTATACGGCGACTGGACTTCCATCGGCACCTCCCGGACTACCTCTTCGTCAATCAGCCGACCACCGTAACGCTCCGGGTTGCCAATCACAAATTACGTATCCCGAGTATCTCGCTACGCCTCCTCGAGGTCGTTGCCGGGAAAGATCTCGATCGGGGGATTCACATCACGCACCTCGCGCCTACCGCCTCCACCCTCTGCTCGTACCCGCTATTGGTGCGACAGCGTGGACCATACCGGCTCGACGGCATCCGTATCGTGACCCCGTTTCCTTTCGGCCTGTTTTACAAGAAATCGTTCTATTCACTTGAGGCCACGCTGATTGTCTGTCCGGAAATCATTCCCCTTCCGCCGCTGCACCTGCAAGAACTGAATGCTCTGGGACAGGATCACGCGCGCGCGCGACGCGGGCAGGGTAACTCGCTGTACAACTTGCGGGAATTCAGGCCGGGGGACGATTCCCGCGCCATTCATTGGATGACCACAGCCCGCACCTCGAAGTTAATGCTCAAGGAAACCGAGGCGGAAGAGAGACGATCGATCACTCTCGCCATCTCGACCGTTGCGCCGGACGAGGCAGAGAACAGCTTCGAGCGGGCGCTCTCGATCGGCGCCTCCCTCATTGATCACTTTCTGAAAGACGGATACCAGGTTCGGTTGCTACTGGGCGACCAGCAGGACGTTCTCGCCTGTGGGACCGACCAATCTCTGAATCTATTTCACGCCCTGGCGCTCTGCGAGCGACGCCCGATGGCAATGGGAGCCGCGATCCGACATTCCATGACCCGGGCGCTTGCAGAATTGCACGAGGGACCGATTATTCTACTCTCACCCTGGACGGATCCTCCCCGGAACGAAGAATTTCCTTCGGTCGATTACATCGTGTCTCCTCAGTCACACAGGGATCTCTTCGATGGCACTGGATCGAGCCTTTCGGCTTAGCTCAATTCTGCTGGCAGCAACCGGCTTCGCGAGCCTGACGCTCGCGATGGCCCTACCGTTCTGGCTGCTCGCCTTGGCCGGTGCAACCTTCGTCGTGGCACTCCTGCGGGGGAATCTCACCTCGGGCCTGTCCGGAGTCGTGCCACAGCTCCGCCTCTCCGCTTTGACATGGAATATTTTTCTCCTCCTGGCCTTCGCGGGCTTCTGGATCGATCTGTTACTCGTCTCGCAGGAACTTCTCCCGGCCGGGATTCATTTCCTCGTACTGCTCCTGGTGAACAAACTTTCCAACCTCGACCAGCGGCGGGATTTTCTTCACCTCTATGCCATTAGCCTCATCACGCTCCTGGCCTCTGCCGCGCTGACCACGCAAATTTGGTACGCCCCCTTCTTCTTTCTCTATCTGGTCGCCGGGGTCTGGACGCTGCTCCTGCATCACCTGTTGCAGGAGCACGAAGAGAGCACCGGTCGCTATAGGCTCGGCAGCCAGGCTGCACCGCGCGACTCGACACTGCCGCAGATTACCTCCCGCTTCTTCTGGACGACCAATGCGATGGCAGCCGGCGCGTTCGGCCTTACCTTGTTCTTTTTCTTTTCCATCCCGCGGGTAGGGGTTGGCCTGTTGCAACATTCCCATGGGGAAAGCCTGCGAACGACAGGGTTTTCGGAGCAGGTCGATCTGGGCGTCATGGGCCCGGTGAAGCAGGATCCCAGCATTGTCATGCGCGTGGAGTTGCCGGACGGTCCCGGAACTCCCTCGGCACGGGGGCCGCTGTATCTCAAGGGCGTCGCCTACAATCGGTATGACGGAAAATCCTGGAGCAACAATCTGCTGCATCGCCGTATGCTCACGGAACTTCCCCAAGGCACCTTCACGCTCCGAACACCGGGCGCCAAACCGCCGCCCCAGGCACGCGCACTCCGACAAGACATTCTGCTGGAACCGCTCGATACGGCCGTGCTGTTTGGCGCCCCCCTTGCCTTCGCCGTCAGGGGTGACTTCCACTCGGTCCAATCCGATCTGATGGGATCTCTGCACCTGGCGTTTCCTTCTCACACCCGCATCCAGTACACCGTCTACTCCACACCGACCAGTCTCAATCCGGCGGAGCGCACCGCCGCCGCGGTGCTGTACCCGGAGTTTATCCTTCAGCAGTACCTGCAAATTCCCGCCGTCAGCCCGCAGATCGTTGATCTCGCACAGCGGGTCACTCAACCGGCTACCAGCGTCTCCCAGGCCGTCACCTTGATTCACACGCACTTGCTGGGCAACTATCGCTACAACCTGGACGTGCCCTCGCTCCAGTCGGCTCACCCGCTTGAAGACTTTCTCCTGACTCGGAAAACAGGCTATTGCGAACATTACGCCACCGCGATGGTGGTGCTGCTCCGCGCCATCGGCATCCCGGCTCGACTGGTCACGGGATTCCTTGCGACTGAGTGGAATGAGTTCGGCGGCTACTATACGGTTCGACAGCGGGACGCCCACGCATGGGTGGAAGTGTATTTCCCCCAATCAGGCTGGATTACGATGGATCCAACGCCGCCTGCTCCAGAGCACATTGGGCAAACCTGGTGGCAATCCGCCGGCCGTGTAATGGATTCGGTCCGGCTTCAATGGGATCGCCTCTTCGTCCACTTCAGCGCAAACGATCAACTCACTGTCGTACAAGGCCTTCGGGAGAGCGGGGAGGCGGTTCGAACAAAACTCTCCGAATCTCTCAACTCCCTCTCCGCCCAAAGCTCCGCCATATTCCGGCGCTTCATGTCCTCGTTCACAACGACCGGTATGCCGGACACTCTACTCTTGATCATTCTGGCAATCGCCGCAACGTATGCGGGTCGGTTGCTGCTGCAGTCGTCCCGAAATACAACGTCACCGCCGGATGTGCTTTCAGCCCATCAACGCACCGTCGTCACGCTCTACACCGACATGTTGCAGTGCCTTGCGCAACGCGGCATCGTGAAGTCAGCGAGCACGACACCCATGGAGTTGCTTCGCCATGTTCAAGAAGAATGGGCTGACGCCTGGCCCTTTGCCGATGCCCTTACACAACTCTATACTCGAGTCCGGTTCGGTCACGCTCCCCTCACTCCCGAAGACCACATTACCGCCGAAAACCTGCTGCGCAGGCTCCACACACTGGAACGAGCGACCACCCGCTCACAGCAGTAGGACCAACTGAGACCAGGTTTGAGGGATTCGACAGAAACTAAAGTGATGAGCAAGACCGGTCAGGCTTCCACCCGAAGGAAACGAATTGTGGTGGTCAAGAACGATATGGGGAAAGGAGTGTGAATTGGAGCGGGAAACGGGATTTGAACCCGCGACCCTCGCCTTGGCAAGGCGATGCTCTACCACTGAGCTATTCCCGCGTCCACCGACAGAAGAAGCGGGATTCTACCGGCCATGCGTAAAGACTGTCAAGCTGGGCAGCAGAAATATCGTCATGACAGCGACTCTACGTAGCTGCCTGCGTAGAGCCTCCGTCACAACCGACCATCTGCACGAAGCGCGGGTAGCCCCTTTTCTCGCAAACATACAGCCTTTCGACTCAGACCTGCGTGCTTCTTCTG
>CABVRO010000069.1 GCA_902500715.1 uncultured Nitrospira sp.
GCCCGCGGCATGAGGCTGCAACCGAAGGCGTCCACTATTGACGACCGGGGTCAGTAAGCGGCTCATCTGGTACAGGCGTGAAGTCACCGTGCCAACGAATGTGCATTTCCGAATACACAACTTTTCCCTTCAGACGAAAGACCATCAACATCTCACCATCATCAGTTGATTCAGCAGTGATTGCAGACTTGCAGTCCCCAGACGATAGCGCAAGCCGTTTACAAACTTCGCTTGTGGGCTGATACGGGCCGAATAGGATAAACTCATCCCATCCAAACTTTGTGATCTTGGCAAGCTCGACTCTTGTAGCTTTTCTATCTCGGAGTTCCTTTTTCAACGCCCAGCCCACCTCGCCGCTCTTGAGATAGCGGTAGATATCGCCACAGCCCGACAGGCATAGAGCGAGGAGGATGGCAAGGACTGTTCGCATGGAGCCCCAACAATGTTTGGACAGACTGTATAATCCCCTTACGACAGCTTGTCCACTTCTGCCTAAACCGGCGGGTACGCACCAATCGTAGGCCCTAACCCATTACAGCAGGACAGGTTCTTCTCCACTCCCGCTTTGAGGTCGTCGTCTTATGCAGATCGGTGTAGGTCCCCCTTCTGGTAGCGATCGGTCGTGGATGTCGGCTTTGGGTCGAGGACTGCCATCGGCCAAGTGCGGAAGTTCGGTGCCGAGATCGCAACGCCATTAAGCGGCTGCGTTCGCGTGGAGCGCGTTGTTGTGCGTCATGCTATACCGGGGCCGCTCACCCTCGCTCGTCCAACTAAAGCGTTTTCATCGGTTAGCTCGATTCCCAAGTAACTGAGATTCGCCTGCGGTTTACCAGGCTCTACAGGCCGAAGAAGGCTATAAGCCTGAAATCCGCACGCATTTGCGATTGCTAGCTGCTCGTCGCCGCCTATAGAGGGAAAGGAACCGTCAGCGATTAGTTGTTGAACAACACGGCGCGGTGCTCTTTGTAAGCCGTTGTCCGCGGCCATAGCATTGCAAAGCAAGGGCACGACGCGATCTTTGTAGCTGCCTAGATACAAGAACGCTCCAGCCTCCAGAGGACTCACATTGCTTTGGGCCATTTCCCAGGTACCGCTCGAATCGTTTGGGTGAAAGTGCCAAATCTGCAGAGATTGTCTCACGTGACACCAGCCGAATAGAGCAGCTTCAAAGAATGCTGCGGCTTCGACGCGAACTTTGAATGCATCAAACGTTCTAAATAGGAATCTAAAGACAAAAGTCGCCACATCTTCCATCGACGGAATGTACCGCTCGGTAGATATTAGCGTCGTCAGTAGCGGGGCTATCGCCAGATAGGCGTTCTGCCCCATTAAGGTGCTGCCGGCGAAGCAGTACCCGAAGGAATGTGCAAAGTAGATATCCAAAAAGAAATTGTCCTCACCGATTCCGCGGCATACAACTGGCAGTCCAAGAATTTTTGCGCCGTCTTCAATCAGGGGCTCGCCCTCGGCTCGACTGATACGCGAATCGCTAGTGACCCACACAGCTGGGTATCCTGTCACTTCGTAGTTCGGCCACACAACGACGCTTGTCATTTATGACTTACAACAATGTTTAGACGGATCCATCATAAGAACCGGATCTGCAATTACCTATCCGTGTAACACGCCACTACGGTTCGCGAACAATACGCCATAATCGCCGCTGGTTCAACGAGTTGCGACTGGGGGTGCTGTCCCAGTGAGGACACTTCACCACAAACCATGACAGCGTGCGTGTTGCAACGGACGTAACTCGAATGTCTGATTAGGACAGTTGGAAAGACACATGAGGACACAGGAGTGGGCACGAGAAGACAAGCGGGCAGTAGCGTGCTAGACGGGGAGAAAAGTGGCGAACAATGACCTGGGAAATGTTCTGAAAATCGCGGTCTGAGGTGAGGATGGGAAGCCCGTGCTGCATGGCGCTGGCAGCAATCCAGATATCGTTAGCGGTAACCGGGATGCCGGCCTTTTTCAACGCCACGCGAATGGTCGCGTACCGTTCCGACGTCTCTTCGTCCACGATCAGCACGCTGACGTGCGAGGATTTCAGAACATTCGTAACTCAGGCTCATTGCTTTCGCGTTTACTCCCCTGGAGAAAGTCCGCGCGAAGCTCTCCGAGGACAATCGGACTGAGCCATATCTCTTCGGCTTGAGGAAGGATCTCAAGCACCTCAGGGTGTGTTTGCTTGAACGCGATAGATGCGGAGCTATCCAGAAGCCACCGGGTCATTTCCAGAGCTCCGGATCAATCGTGCGTTGCTCGGCAATGAGGGCCTCGAGGGCAGCGGCCTCTTCCTTCGTCCAGGTTCCGGCGAGGTGATCCAAATCATGATAGCGGACCGGCGATTTCTTTTTTCCCTTCCCACCAACCGATTCTTCCAACAACTCGATGACCGCCTTATTGACGCTCGTCTTCTTCTGCTTGGCTCGCTGTTGAATGGTATGGGCAACCTCGGGTGGAAGGTTTCGCAACGTAATCGCTCTCATGGCGTCGTGCCTCCACGCATCATGGATGTCTCACAGTGATGCACAGTATGCCGCAGTGAACCTGCCTCGTCAAAACACCTGGGGGCCGCGGGTGCTGTTCTCATGAGGATATACAGGGCTGAGATCGGGACGTGCCATCCCAGATTAGGGCAGATTGTGTGTGACATGGCATTGGACTGATCGGTCAACTGAGGACAGTCTGATTCAGGTGAGGACCGCTCAGGGTAAATTAGGACAGCACCCGGCTGTGGGAGCATGTATGACGGGTTCTTCTGTGGATCGACGTAAGCTCCCTTCTGATAGCGTGTAGTCGTGGACATCGGCTCAGGGGCGAGGACTGCCATTGGCCAATTGCGGAGGGTCGGAACCAAGATCGCACCGCCATAAAGCGCCCATCAGGTCTGTAGGATTAACGATCGACATGAGCCGCCCAGAACGGGTCGTCATTGTGGGCCAGCTCGATGGAGGGGTGAGATTCCCTCATGCGACGCGCAAGACAAGGCGCTTGCCGCAGGCTTTGACGTACTTTCGGAGTGTGGCGACGGACGGCGAGTGTTTCCCGGTTGCCAGAGCACGTTCGAGGCGTGCAACGGCAGGCGCCTGTGTCCCCATTCGTTCCGCGACCTGCGCTTGGGTAAGGCCGGCCTCTTGCCGCGCCTTCAGCAAGGCGTCAAGGATCCCCGCTTCCTCTCGTTCGATACGCTGAACCTCGGCGCGCACGCCGGAGCGGCGCATCATCTGCTTGACCAGTTGATCATGCGTTTTCACGTTTAATCTCCTTCATTCGTGCTTCGGCAATCGCGCGATCATATGGCGGCGTCTTGTCGGACTTCTTGATAAAGCTGTGCAGCACGACGATTCGCCGACCGATAAGGGTGCAGAAAAACACACGGGCAATGCCTTCCGCCCCCTTGAGCCGCAGTTCGAAGAGGCCGCCGCCGAAAGCCTTTGTGTGGGGTTCTCCGAGATTCGGACCAAGGGAAATCATCCTTCTGGTCAACACGATGTACCGGGCTGCGAGAGTGTCCGGGAGATCAAGTATCTTCTGCTGAACATCCTCGCTGTAGCACGTGATCGTGTAATCCACGCGCAAGACTAACAAATATGTTATTCCCTGGCAAGCTGAGCCTGAAGTGGCCCGCGCAGGCAGGCCAAAAGGTCTGCCGCGTCCGGCCTCGGTTGCGGAAGAGAGTTCAGGGTACGGGTATTGTTCCTTCGTGCCGGTAGGACTTACCGGCGTCCTTCAACCAGCGGACCCCAGTGTTACGAAGCGAATGAACAGGTGTTCATCAGCTTCATTCCGCACGTTGCACGGGGATGAGTCGAAGAAGATAAACAAGCAGGGCGGAGGCGGGTTCAGAGAGCTCTTCAGCAACAGTGGAGATCTTGGAGAGGTTTCAGGCTTCCCGCTTGGCACCTGCGGGCCTGCTCACCACCTCTGCACTCGACCTCGGTGTCCGTCTCTGTTCCTCTCACCGAAGCCTCCGCTCAATCACTAGATAACGTCGGTTCGGCAGTGGTCAAGCCGCTCGCGCTCCGATCTGTGGGGCCAGGCCACAGAGACGGTTGTGCGCTGTAGCGTAATAGGACAGCGGCACCTTCACGAACGAGTATCCCCGTTCTCGCCTTTCGCAAACCCCTTGTTTCCTCGTCGCTTCCTCACACCTTGAGCCGCAGGCCTGTCCGTCTCGCCCGGGCGGGGCGTGGCATAACCTATGCTGCGAGTAGTGGGAGCAGGCAGAGAGCTGTTCATGGGTGAAGGGCGCACATGGGGGCGCCGGGGATGCGATGGTTGATCGCCCTTGATGAATCGGAGTTCTCGGAGCGGATCCTTGGATGGATGCGCACGTTTCCCCATCCCGCGCACACGGTCCTGACCGTGGTGCATGTGCTGGAGCCTATCGAGCTCCCGGAGACGCTCGGTGTGAGGGGGCAAGCGTTAGTACGTCAGCAACAGGGATCGATGGTGGAGGCGTTGTTGGATCGGGCTCGGGCGCTGCTGGCGCAATCGTTCGAGACGGTCGAGGTGATCCTGCGGGAGGGCGTGCCGAGCCAGGAGATTCTGCAGGTCATTCACGAGCATCAGCCGGATTTGGTCGTATCGGGCATGCGGGGATTCTACCGATCGGCGGGGTTTGCCTTCGGTAGCGTGTCGCAACGACTGCTGGCCTACGCTCCCTGCTCGCTGATGTTGGTACCCGGCAAGGTGACGTCGAGACTGGGGCTGCGGGTGATGGTAGCCACCGACGGTTCACCGGACGCCCTGCGCGCTGCCGACCTCGTCAAGGACCTTCCGGGTGTGCAGGAGATCGTCGTGGTGAGCGTGGTGCGTCCCCTCGGGGCGGCGCAAGCGGTGCTCGACCGTTTTCAGGGTGCCGAAAGTCGCACCATGCGAGCGGACTTATTGCGCAGCAGGCGGGCGGCGGCGCGGAAGGCGCTTGCCATGACCCTCGAGATCTTGAAGGGACGATCGGCGAATATCCGTGCGGTGGTGTTGTCTGGGCATCCGGCCGAGGCCATCGTTCGTGCGGCGCGGCGGGATGGGGCGGATCTGTTGGTCATCGGCGCTCGCGGGTTTACGGGAATGAAAGCGGTGGCGCTCGGCAGCGTGTCCCACGCCGTGGCGCAACTCGCGACCTGTCCGGTGCTGATCGTGAAACCGTAGGGGCATGGTCATGGTACAGATCACGGAGATGGTGGCGCGTATCGCCGACGGTGCCATGCTGGCGGATGACACCGGCATCGTGAAGATGTGGAACAAAGCCGCCGAGCGGTTGCTGGGGTTTCGTGCCGACGAAGTGGTGGGGCGCCCGTGCCGGGACGTCTTATGCGGCCGAACGCTGGACGGGGGCGAATTGTGTTCGCCGGCATGTGAAATCGGGAAGCGCCTTGCCGCAGGGACCGGCGTGCGAAACTACGATATGCAAACCCGCGCGAAATCCGGTCGGGTCGTGTGGATCAATATCAGTTCCATTCCCGTGCCGACACGAAAGCCTGGCCGATTCATGCGGCTGCATCTGTTTCGCGACATCAGCCGGCAGAGGAAGGTGCTTCACTTGGCCGAAGATCTCCACTGCATGCTCTCGGCCACGGGCCAGGTGGGTGCGATGCCGGCACCGGTGCAATCGGCGCCGCAGGCCTCCGCAAGTCTGCCGGTCGGTCGAGGCACGTCGGTGTTGACGAAACGGGAGCAGGACGTGCTGCGGTTGATGGCGGCCGGGAGTACCACGCAAGAAATTGCGGACGCCCTGTATATCAGCCGCGTGACGGTTCGAAACCACATCCAACACATGTTTGAGAAGCTGGGCGTTCACACCCGTTTGCAGGCTCTTGCGCTCGCCTTCCCCCCCGGTTCGTCCCCAGCCCAGCGATAAGGGAGCGCCGACGCGCGGCCTGAGCGGGACGCGTGACGGGCCTGTCGCATGATGCAAGTCACTTCGCGTCAAAATGATGCAAACGTCTCATTGTCGGAACGGTGTTGCCTGCCTACACTAAAGGCATGGAACCACAGTCACAGCCGACTCGGTGGGCTGCAGGCCAACCGGACATGAGAGACGGAACGTGCGATGTGGGTCATCGAGCACCCAGGGCGGACGATGGCGGTTCTGTTGGCGCTGACGGCTATTGCCGTGCTGGCGCTGGGAGGTCCTGTGTCGGCACCTACGCGCGAGGATGACTGGCTCGACGCGATGATGCAAGCCGTACTGGTCGAGCAAGCCAAGGAAGGGCCGTTTTGGGGAATGTTTGCCCCCTATGTCGCTCAACTGGCCACGGTGCGGTCCCATCTCATCAACGGCGAGAGCGAAGCGGTGTACGAGGCGATGAATCGGTTCATGGACATGCTCGAAGCACGCGAATACAGGATCTCTCCCGAAGTAGCCGACCGGCTTTTCGATTACTGCTATCTCGTGACGCCGGCGAAGTATCACGACGTGTCGAGGCATATCGACAAATTTATCGAGGATCAATACGGGGGATCGCCGGTTGAGGAGACGGTGCTCGGAAGGGGGGTGTGCCATGAGGACTATGAGAGAGGATCCGATGACCGCCTTCTTCATCTCAATAGGTATCGCACTGGCTGTGCTGTTGGGAGGGGAGGCGGGTGTGCTCGCTGCGGCCGGGACGGACAAGGCGCTCGATGAGCTGACGATCCAGGTGACCATTAAGAACATGAGCTTTCATGTCACCGGGTATGGTCGCGAAGGAGAGCCGACGGCGATTGTGGTCCGCAACGACGATGGGGTGACGCACGGCTTCTACTCTCCGTTGTTCAAGGAGACGCCTGTCCGCTTGGAAGGGGAGGGTTACCAGGTCACGGGGAAAGAGGGGCCATCATTCCGTCTGGACCCGGGCAAGACGATGACGCTCCATTTCACTAAGGGGGCGCCGGCAGCCCCGCTCACGATGATGAATCCGCTCAGGCGGCATGTCATCTGGTGCGACATGCACCCGGATGTGAAGGGGGAGTTGTTCATCATTGAGCGTAGAGGGGGATGACATCCGGGGGGAGCTGTGGAAATCCGATGGCGGCGAGATGAAGGTGGCTGAGAGGCAAGAAGGGACCGTTCACGTATCGAGAAAAGGAGGCACGTCATGAAGATCAGAGAACATACCACCGCATTGTTCACCGTTCCCATTGCCGCTGTGATGGTGTTCGGTCTGGAAATGGGCACGGCGCATGCCCAAGCGCCGGGGATGGGGGCTCCGCCGTCGAAGGTGGAGATCACCATCAAGGATCGGCAGCACGGATATCAGACCGTGGGGCTTAGTATGCCTTCACACGACACGGTGATCGTCGTCCACAATCGGGACAGCGTGACGCATGGGTTTGCGTCGAACCTCTTCAAGGAGATTCCGGTTCGCGTCGAAGGTGGGATTGAGGTTCAAGGGAAACATTTTAAATCCTACCATGTCGATGCCGGAAAGACGATGACGCTGCACTTCTCCACTGCGCCGTCGAAGTTCGATCCGGCTACGGGTATTGCCGAGAGCTTGCGTCACGCGTTGTGGTGTGACATTCACCCCGAAGTGAAGGGGGAGTTGTATGTCATCGAAACCAGAGGCGAGATCGGCGGCGGCTGATCGCGTCGTTCGCCTGAAGCCGGAAGGTTTCGCGCCATGAGAAACGCGAAGTCGCGCCGTCTCATGAGTAGAGTGGCATCTGCGGCCCTGGTCGGCGCTCTTGGCTTCTGGAGCGCGGCTGGGGCTGTGGAGTTTCATTTTACGGTGCAAGACATTGGGGAGAAGCGGGCCCTGTGGGTACCTCAGGAGGTGGTGGTTCACCGGAGCACGGAGATGCAGGACGGTTTGGTGTTCGTACTGGAGAATCCTGCCGACCGAACCCATGCTTTTGCGGCCTACGGTTTGTTTGAAGAGGTCACCGGGGCTCAGGGAGAAATCGTCGCCAAACCGTTACGGGTCAATGTGACGCCGGACGATACGGTCCGGGTGCAAATTAGTACGGCGCAATTCGAAGGCCGCACGGATGAGACGATCGAAGAGTTTCCGTTCTTCTGTCCGCTCCACAAGGGCGATGCCCATCTGGGCGGGATCATCCGTGTGGTGCCGTAGGTTCGGTCGGTGCGGGACCCGATGAAGGATGAGATACGACAGGTGCCGTATGAAATCTGTTCGCAGCCGGTTATCGGTATCAATGCTCGGCCTCCTCATGGTTCTCGCGGGGACTGGTTCGATGCCTTCAACGAGTCTTGCCGGGGCGTTCCACTTTGTCATTCATGATGAGGAGGGGGGCGCGGCGGCCTGGTTGCCGCGCGAGGTCGTCATTCATAAGAGCACGGATCTCGACGGTGGCCTGACCTTCATCTTAGAGAATCCGACTCCACGCACCCATGTTTTCGAGGCCCCGGATCTGTTCGAGCAGGTCCCGGACGGGACCGGCGTCCCGGCTGTCAAACCGTTGCGGGTTTATGTCGCTCCGGGAGAGACCGTGCAGGTTCGGATCAGCATAGAACGATTGACGCGCGAGCCGGACATGGATGCGTCGGGAATGCAGACCTGCCCGTTTTTCTGTCCATTGCATGGGGGAGATGATGCCTTGCGTAGTACGATCCGGATAGTGCCCTAACCGCAGTGGACGGGAGTAGACGGGATTGCCGTCGGACTCCGGGCCCACCGGCGGTCGGCACCATTCCAAGAAGGAGGGAGAGATCATGAAACCGGCGATCCTCTCGCGAAAGGTGCTCGTCATACTCCTATGTCTGTTCTTCTGGGCGCTCATCCCCGGGGTCGCCGGCGCCGTACGTACCGCTCCGGAGGGCTTGGGGAATCGACAGAGCGATGTCGCACGGGGAGTCGGCACGGTGGCCGCTATGTATGCCGGCTCGGAGGGCTGGGTGGATCAGTTGGCCGGTTTTGTCGTGGTTCAGGAGGCGATCGCCAAGATTCGGGGCGATCCCGGATCGTTCAATCCCTATGTCGGTCAGATACTGCTGGTGCGGAGTCTCTACGAGCGCGGCGACTGGAAAGGTTCCTACATGGCCATGAATCGCTTCATGGACATGCTGGAGGCCCGGGAAGAGGGGATTAACGCCAAGGCGGCCGATGCGATGTGGGATTACTGCTATGAAGTCACCCCACCGGCGTTGCACGACGTGAAACGCCATAAGCAGTGGTGGGACAAGACCGTGAATTGGGAGAAATTTTTCTGGGAGGAATAGGGGGGAGTGAGGGCGATCATGCGAATCGTTGAAGACATCAGATGGCTGGCGGGAATCGTGCTGTTCCTGGCAAGCGTCATCTGTGCCGCGCCGGGCGGAGTAAGCCTGGCCTCAGCGGCCGGAGACGACTGGCTCGATTCTCTGGTGCAAGCGGTGCTTACCGAGCAGGCGATGGACGCCTTCCAGGGAAGCACGTTCATGCCCTACCTCGCGCAATTGACCGTGGTACGTGCCAACTTGCTCAACGGCGAAAGCGAGGCAGTGTATGGGACGATGAATCGCTTCATGGACATGCTTCAAGCGCGGGAGGCAGGCATTTCACAGGAGGCGGCGGACCGGCTGTTCGACTATTGTTATGTCGTCACGCCGGCGCGCTACCACGATGTCTCCCGGCATTTGCACCGGTTGAGCTGAGTCACGCTGCAGGATCTACTGGTGGAGAGGCCCCTGCCGGTGGTGGGACGCGTCGTAGAGATTGTGTGTGTCGAGGGGGCAGCAGAAAGCGATTGGTCAGTTCTTGGCCGAGTCTTTCGTGGGCCGTTCCCGCAGGCGGCGCAGGAGTTCTTGAAACGACGACTCGGTCATGATCTTCGTGAACTGACTACGATAATTCATGACGAGACTGACCCCATCGACAATGACGTCATAGGCGAACCAGGCGCCGCCTTTGTTCGTGAGGCGATAGTCCATCGGGAAATCCAGCTTGTCGGACACCAGCCTGGTTCGGACCTCTGCATACCCGTCGACTGTGCGCTCAGACAGATAGACCACCCGTTCGCCGGCATACCCTTCGATCCTCGCCGCATATTGATCCGAGAGAAACGCCTTGAAGAGCTGCACGAACTCCTGCCGGTCTGATTGGGTGAGTAGTTTCCACTGGGCGGCCAGGGTCCGTTTGGACATCTCCTCGTAGTCGAACCGCTCCGCGATGATGTTCTCCAGGAGATGCCGACGCTGCGTCAGGTGGCCGGGGCCTTTCAATTGCTGGTCGTCGAGGATGTGAAAGACCGCGTCGAGTGTCGCGCGAACGACGGCGGTCGTCGGGGCGTGCTCCGGCGCCGTCTGCCCGCTACCGGCCGGTGCCCAGCCGAGGATCAGGCTGATGAAGATCGCGTTGATGATGCCGGAGAGGCGTATGGTGTCGTTCACCGTGAGGGCTCCGATGTTGATACCGACGTACGACATGGAACAGTCCCCTCGTAGGATGAAAACCCTCGCCTCTTGTGGAGCGCTATGATCAGGGAGCAGCAAGTCGCATACCTTCGCGCGTGCCTGTCCCCTGCAGGGATGTAAGCCCATACGAATTTGCATTGCCGCGAGCCGGAATGTTGTCGGGTCACAATCTGCGTTGGGGGCGGATACCTCACTGCTCACATCTCCACTGGTGCGAATAGCGACAGAGGAGGCCGGTGGGGATGGATAGGGAGAAGGCGAAAACCTGCCCGATCTGCGGCGGCACCACGGCTCCGATCAGTCATTCTGCGGGTAGGTCTTTGCACAGATCGTCGAGCATGTGGGTCCATAACCGGCGGGCGATTTCATCGAAGGGGATGCGGAATTCACGGACGTCTTCACCGGCCAGCGTCGCTTCACCTGAGGCTTCCCAGACGATCTCGCCTGTACGGGTGTCCCACAGTTGCAGGCTCATGCGGAGCATGGTGACGCGGGTTTGCAGGACTCGCAGACCGAAGAAGGAAAAGCGCCCGGACATGGATTGGTTGAACGAGGCGAGGCTGGGTTGAAAGACATAGTTGGTGTGGAGGGCCTGTCCGATTCTCTGGAGCCCCGCCCGATTAAGGATGCCGGTTCTGACATAGTCGGCCACCATCGCGGCATACTCTTCCCCCAATTCTCCCCGGTTGATACGGTTCAATGCTTCGTGGACCGGCAGGGCCGTGATCAGAGTCGGTCGCTGATCCAAGGCACTCGACAATGAGCGGGAGACCTGAAGGGCAAACCCCTCCAATCCGAATCCCACCAC
This sequence comes from uncultured Nitrospira sp., assembly GCA_902500715.1. Lineage (GTDB taxonomy): Bacteria > Nitrospirota > Nitrospiria > Nitrospirales > Nitrospiraceae > Nitrospira_A. The sequence goes on from CABVRO010000069.1 coordinate 11,151, forward strand.
CGCGTTCAGGACGGCCACCTGCTCATGCTTCAGCGCGGCCGGGTCAAAGGAGGTGGCCTTGGGACGGAATGTCGTTTCTTCTCCCCACTGTTGCAGCGGCCCGATACAGCCGGCTGACAGCAAGAATCCTGTGAGCAGTAGCACCCATACGGCTGATTGCCCCATGCGTCTCACCCGGACGGTTCCCCCTTTCGGCCATGGCGAGCTTCTCACCGTGAGTGCTTCACTACAGATGCAATGATCGGTCCCGGTCCTGATGGAGCCATGTGAGGAAATCCGCTACAAGCATTTTTTCGCCGGTGCCGCGAAAGGGCACAGGCATGAACTCGATAGCAGGGATGCCGGATGTACCCTGCATCGGCGGCGTTACTCGTGCGGACGCTCCATAGCGGCGAGTTTGCTGAACAAAGGGCTCGTCGATCCGATGGCTGGACAAGCGAGACTTGGCAGGCATCGCGATTGCTCACTCGAGAGCACTGTATGGATGCTTGAAATGTGAGAGGAGGACAGTATGACGTTGACCATGCCGGATGCGTTGCGCTTACTCGAGCTGTTTCATCAACGAGATTATGCTCAAGCCAGGCCCCATCTGTACGTGAAGTCGTTGAAGTCGGACACCTGGGTCAGGCCCAAAGGGATGCGAGTCATTCCGTCAAACCTCGACATCGAAATCCTGGGCCTGGAAAGCGAGCAATGGGAAACGATTCCCTTCAAGGATGTGAGTTTTGGACTGTGGTAATCCCAAAGGGTCGGAATGAGAAGAACAGTATCCGCATCGGGGTGGTGGGATTCGGAAAAGTAGGGCGGGCCTGCGCAGAATTGCTGCTCACGAGGAAGGATGCGTCTTTGGCGGCCATCGTTCGACGCCTCGACGGTCTTTCTCAGCCGTTGCCGGAGGTGTTCGGCAAGACTCCGGTCGTGTCGCACACGGCGCAGGTGCATGACATGGATGCGGCGCTGTTGTGTGTGCCGATCGACCAGGTCGAAGCGGCGGCCCACGACTGTCTCCAGCATGGTTTCCCCATCATCGAATGCGCGATCTTGCACGGAGAGGCGTTTCAAGCGCATCGGGAAGCGATCGACCGGTTTGCCACTCGTTTCGATGTTCCGGCCATTGTGGGGGCCGGATGGGATCCGGGCGCCTTGTCCCTCATGCGCTCGCTGTTCGGGCTCCTCGCCCCGGAGGGCGAAAGCGAAATGAGGCATCGGGTGGCCGCGAGCCTTCATCATACGGCGATGGCCCGCCGGGTGGCCGGAGTCAAGGACGCGCTGTGCACGGAACAGACTGTGGCAAACGGGCCGCGGCAACGGTATGTCTACGTCGAGTTGGAGAAGGGGGTCGATGCGGATCGCGTGGCCGCTGCGATTCGCGCCGATCCGCTCTTCCTCGGAGAAGAGACGTTGGTCCTTCCGGTCGACAGTGTGGCCGCGCTCGAACAGGAAGGGCGCGGGGTCGCGCTTGAGCGGCGGAGTGCGCCTGGGTGTGCGGGGCATCAGCGGTTTCTCTTTGAAGCCCGCTTCGACGAAGCTATTCTCACGGCGCACATGATGCTGGCTGCCGCCCGTGCGTTGCCGGGGTTGAGCCCCGGCGCGCATTCCCTTCTCGATCTGCCCGTGAGCGCCTTGTGGGGAGAGCAGGCACCAACCGCCGAGCGAATCTGGTTCTAGCAGGATGCGGAAAAAGTCCGCCGCCGGACAGCCGTTTTGCGCATCCTGCAGGTGATCCTGATACCGACACGGCGCATGAGTTGATCATAACGTATGGCGCCACAATCGAGGTTTTCCGCAGCCTGATAGACCCAAGCGGGTGCGGCAACGTCATAATCCCCGACGACACATGAAGGAGTCTGCGATGCCGTTCGAACTTGCCTGTAGCGCGTTCAAGGAGGGGGAACTCATTCCGAAGAAACACACGTGTGAAGGCGAGGACCTGTCGCCCCCGTTGCGTTGGAACCATCCCCCGGCGGGCACGCGAAGTTTTGCGCTCATTGCCGACGATCCCGATGCGCCGGGTCGCACATGGGTGCATTGGGTGTTGTACAACATCCCGTTGGATCTCTGTGGTCTGGCCGAAGGGATTCCGACTCAGGAGACCTTGCCGAACGGGACGCAGCAGGGCCTGAACGACAGCGAGGAAATCGGCTATGGCGGGCCATGTCCACCGCTGGGGAAGTCTCACCGGTATTACTTCAAGTTGTATGCGTTGGATTGTGAGTTGGCACTCGAATCGCGGGCCACCAAAGCTCAGGTGGTCGATGCGATGCAGGGGCACGTGCTGGGGGAAGCGTCTTTGATGGGGCGGTTTGCGCGATAGGAGCGCACAGGTGGTGTGTGCGGTTGCAGGGCAGCGTCGGTGAGGGAGCCCAGCATCGACGGCGGTGAGGCCGCTCAGTAGGGGCTCTTGCCGAGAGCGGTCTGGCTTTGCCGGAGGCTGGCGAGATAGGCCAGCAGGTCTGTGATGTCCTGGTCGCTCAACGTCGAGTCTGGGAACATGCCGGTCCCCGGATGCCCTTCGCGGATCGCGCGAAAGCGGGCTTTGTTGTCTTTCAAGGTCAGTGCGGCGCGATGACGAAGGTCCGGGGCCGTTGTGGCCAGCTTTGCGATCGCGGCCGCCGTGTCCGGCTTGAGCTGAGGCTTCTTGTCGATTGCTCCATCCACGCCGTGGCAGTAATGACAGATGCCCTTGCCGTTGAAGAGCGCCTGTCCCCGTGCGGCATCCCCCTTCATGACGGTACCAGTGTCGGCTGCCTCTGCGCCAGTGGGGTATGCGGTCGATAGCAGCAGAACGATCAGCATCAATCCGTGGAGTGGTAGGTGCATGGTGTCGGTCCTCACGGTGGAAGGGGCTGCAGGCAGTATGCCGCGATGTGATCGAGAACTCAATGGCGTGGACGGGGGCGATATAGGTGCTCCTTCCACACTGCCCCCTATTGCCCCTATGCGCCGGCCCTGTGTTGGGGACGCGTGCCACAGGCTACACCCCCGCCATCCTGATCCCCGGCCATCTCAACCTCCCGTACCGCCTCGATCTGAAACCGTCCCACACATGTCCCGGGTTTTGACTGAATGATGGCAGAACACTTGCTTGGATCAGTACCTGTTCGGTGAGGCGGAATCCGCTCCATCGTCAGCCATGCGCGGCGAAATCCATGCATGCGGAGATGTCGGGAGTGGTGCGATGTTATGTACGGATCCCAGAGATGATCGATGTCGAGTCCTCCTTGCTGATGAGCAGGTGATGGTCACGGCGGGGATTCGTGCATTGATCGAGCCGTCCTGTCATGTCATTGGGATCGTCGAAGACGGCCGGTCGCTGCTTGCGGAAGCGGAGAGATTACAGCCGGACGTGATTGTGATGGAAGTGCTGCTGCCGTTGCTTAATGGTCTGGATGCGGCACGGCAGCTCACCACACTGGCCCCGAAGAGCGGCCTGATGTTTCTGACGGCTCAGGAAAGCAGCAGGATGGTGGCCGATGCGTTCAAGGTCGGTGCATCAGCCTATCTGCTCAAACGGTCGCCGGCGTCTGAATTGAGTCAGGCCATCAGCGCCGTCCAACGGGGAGATTATTTCCTGACGGCGCTCCTTACCAAGACCGTGATGGCGACCAATCGGAGCAGTCCGACCGATGCAATTGTCGGTGCATCGGTCTCCTCCCTGACGCCGCGTCAGCGAGAGGTGCTGCAATTAATCGCTGAGGGACGAGGGACCAAAGAGGTGGCCACGATGCTGAACATCGCGGTGAAGACCGTCGAGTTCCATAAATTTCGCATTATGGACCACCTCAATCTCCATTCAACCGTTGCGCTGGCCAGGCATGCCATTGCTGAGGGGCTTGCTCGTCTGTGATCTGTGATAGCTCGCCAGTCCCACCATGGGATGTGGCCTCAAGTAGACTTCCTAGTTTCTTGGCCTTGGCATTTGAAGTACTGTGGGCCCCACATGCGATAGTGCCAGCTTGTGGGGTCCGCGCCTAGGTCGACAGCCGATCTGAGAGGAGGCTGAACATGATTCCTCCTTGTTCTGTTATTCGTTGGTCCATCGTGTGTCTCCAGCTACTGACGGTGCTGACAATAGCACCGGGTGAGCTTCTCGCCGTACAGATCGCACCGAATCCGAATCCGGACGGGAATACGATCACGATCACGCCGTCCACGCCTGCCGAGAATCTCGTCCCGTTCACCAATGTGGGCATCATCAACATTCAGCCCGCTGCGTCTTTGTCCAATCAGAGCCGGTTTGAAAATTCCGGTGGAGGATTTGTCGGCGGGTGGATCATCAACTCCGGAACCATCACCAATTCGGATGTATTCATTAACAACAGAATTGTAAGCCTTGAAGTCGGGTCACAATTTATCAACCTGCCGTCTGGGCTGTATGACAATCTTCATACTGGCGGCATTCAGATCAAGGGCACGTTCGTCAACGAAGGCACCGTCAAGCACGTCCTTGGCTACATTAGCGTCTCTGAATCCGGGCAATATATTCAGCGTCAAAGTGTCGGTTCGTCCGTCACGCCAACTACGGTCACCCCTGACGCGCCGTTTACCAATGCGGGGCGGGTGCACATCGCCGCCGGTGACTTCACCATTGATCCTATTAGCGTTCGTGCGGCTTCGGCGACGTATGATCAATCCTCCACCGGCACGACGCAGATCGACGCGAAGCTCCAAAACACCGGCGGTCACGTGAGTAACGCGGGCATGATCAGGATTGGGGCAACCGGCGAGTATCGCCAGGAAAGTCCCATTCTCACCGGCTTCTTGGCCGGAAGCACTACGAACAGTGGCACCTTTACCAATGCCGGGACGACGAACATCAACACCGGCGTTTTCGAGAACAGCGGCGGCTTCAGGAACGATGTGGGCCAGGTGCGCATCGGCGCGGGAGCGTCCTTTACCAATATGGATACCGGATTCTATTTTCAGCCGTTCGGTTCCACAACGAAAATTGATGGAAATTTCACAAACAGCGGCGATGTGCAGAACGGGGGCGCGATCACCGTGAGCACAACTGGGTCGTACAGTCAGGTGGCTGGTATGCCGTCGCCGTCCTCCACGGGCAACCCCGGAACTTTTACCAACGCAGGGCAGGTGCGTCTCGGCCAGGGGACAGCATTCACAAATGCTGTAGTCGCGATGCACCCTTCTCCGTCTGGGCAGTATCTGCAACAGGCGAGCGGGGCTACTCAGATCGATGGCATCTTTTCCAACAGTGGCCGGGTGGAGAACGCAGGCACGGTGACCGTGGGAGCTACGGGGACATATAGACAAACTTCGAATCCTCAGGGCGTGACTTCTACCACGGTTAACACTGGCACTTTTACCAACGCCGGGATGGTTCGCATCGGCGAGGGGACGATCTTCAGCAACTTTCCGAGGCTGGAGCATGGCTCACCACCTCCAGTTGGAGGGCATTATCTTCAGCAGAGCGGAGGGACGACCCAGATCGATGGCTCGTTCTCCAGCTTTGGTGGTCGCGTGACCAACGAGGGGGCGATCACCGTCGGGGCGACGGGCACCTATGGCCAGACGCGCTCTGGCGCAGGGGTCGGTGCGACCCCCACGACCATCAACAGCGGGACGTTCGCCAATGCGGGCAGCACGGTGATCAATGCGGGGACGTTCACCAATCACGGGACCGTGACGAATTCGGGAATATTTCAGGTGGGTGTTGTCGGTCCGGCGGCGGTCATCAATTACGGCGGTGTCGTGAATGCAGGAACCTTCGAGGTCGCGGCTGCCGGCCAGGTAACGGGCACGGGCAGTTATGTGCAAAACGCCGCGGCGGCCCACACGATCGTCAATGGGACGTTCGCCCACAATATCAGTTTGCAGGCGGGCTCTCTCACTGGGACCGGGACGATTCAAGGATCGGTCCTGAACAGCGGGGGACTGCTTCTGCCCGGCAACAATGGGCTGGGGACGCTCACCATTAAAGGCCAGTATGCGCAGGGTTTTAGCGGGACATTTGGTGTCAATCTGGCAGGGGTGAACAGCTATGGACTTCTCGCGGTGCAAGGGACAGGAGCTGCAGTCGCGTTGAATGGGTTCCTCACGATAGGATTGCTGAACGGATTTTCCCCGTCATTGGGCAATACCTTTGGCGTCCTGACTTGCACCGGCTGCACCATGAGCGGAAGTTTACTCGGTTTGTCGTTGCCGACGCTGGCATCCGGCTTAGACTGGTCCGTGCGAGTGGTAGATGCGCTCGGCACGTTACAGCTGGCGGTCGTATCGACTCCTACAGCCTCTGCGCCAGAGCCGGCGACGCTGTTGCTAGTGGGTATCGGATTCGTTGCGTTGGTAGGGTGGCGGCGGAGGCAGGCAAGAGCTCGTTCTGCCCAAACCGTTGTTTCCTAGCGGTCAACCCGTTGCAAGGGGAGTGAGGCGGAAGGGCCTGAATCAATCCCCATGGCTAGATGGCTGTCGTGTCTGTATTTCATTGGCTTTTGTGGCTTCCTGGTCTCGTGCTCCGAGGCTCCATCAGAACGGGCCGCCAAACACGAGAGCCGTGGCGACGGGTACGTCCAGCAGCAGAAGTTCCGCGAGGCGGTGATTGAATACAAGAACGCCGCTCGGGTGACTCCGGACAATCCCGCCATCCACTGGAAGATCGCGAAGGCGGCTTCACAGGTTGGAGACCCTTCCACGATCTTCACCTCCCTCAGTCGGGTCGTGCAACTTGACCCGACTGATTTCGAAGCCCAATGGTCCCTCGGCGATTTCTATCTGGCCGGAGGCAAAACCGACGAAGCCGCGAAGCTCGCTGAGAGATTACTCGCTGCGCGTCCTCAACACCCCGCCGGCTATCTCCTCCGTGCCGGTCTCGCCCTGGGCGCAGATCAGGTCGCGGAGGCGATCGGGCTGCTGAAGCAAGCATCCGAGCGTGATCCCACGATGGTGCGGCCCGTCCTCGGGCTCGCGAACATTCACTTCGCACAGCAAGAGCTAAAGCAGGCTGCCGCATGGTACGACCGTGCGCTTCAAGTGGCTCCTGGTTCTCCGGACGTGCGCGTGGCACGCGGGCAGTTCTTGTTTGCGACCGGAGACCCTGAGGAAGGTCGGAAGGAGTTTCAAAAGGCGGTCGAACTGAGTCGGGATCAGGAGCAGATCAAACTGGTGCTTGCTGATCGGTATGTCGTGCTCGGCCGGCGAGACGAGGCCGAGCACGAATTGGCCGGCCTCGTTGCCGACACGAATTCCCACAAAGCCCGCAAGGCCCTCGCTGAGTTGAAGCTGAGCGTTGGTCAAGTCGCCGAGACGAAACCGCTGGTGAACGCGATCCTCGAAGCCGACGAGCATGACCCGGTCGGCATTTATCTCAAGGGGCGCATCGCGCTGGCGGAGCATGACGTGCCCCAAGCCGTCGCCCTATTCGAAGCCTCCATTGGCCGGAATGCTGCCCTTCCCGGTCCCCATCTATACCTGGGGCTGGCGCGCCTCGCGCAAGACCGTGCGGATTCTGCAGAAGCAGCACTCCGTGAGGCCATTCGAATGCAGCCGGGCAACGAGG
>CABVRO010000070.1 GCA_902500715.1 uncultured Nitrospira sp.
TCTGCCGGAACCGCTCGGAGTATGCCGAACTCCTGCGGCGCCTGGCCTACGAGGAGGCCGACGTAATGCCCTATTATCGACGGATCTTGGCCACACGAAGGCAAGCATGGATCGGGACCTCATAGCCGCCAAGCTCGAATCACTTCGACGTTGTGTCGAGCGAATTGCCGGGAAGACACCTCCGTCTTCTCAAGAGTTGGCACAGAACGCAGATCTGCAAGACATCATCGCGCTCAATCTCCAGCGAGCCGTCCAGTTGTCTGTGGATGTGGCCTCGCATCTCATCGCGGACACCGACATTGCGCCGCCTTCGACAATGGCGGAGCATTTTGATGCGCTCAATCGGTTGCAGGTCATCAGCCACGCCCTCGCCGATCGGTTGAAGAAGGCTGTGGGATTCAGAAACCTCGCGGTGCACAGCTACCAAGCCATCGATTGGAATATCGTCTATCAGATCTGCAGTCGCCACCTGGGCGATTTCCGACAGTTCGCCAAGGCCGTCACCACATGGCGTGCCGCCCCCTGACGGTTCTGGACTGCGGGGCTGTTGTGAGTGATGGAGTCCCTCCTTTCTTGTATCCAGTGTTCGCAGTCCATCGGAGGGAAGCGGAGCCGATACGAAAGGCATGTCATGCGAATCCGTATAAGCCCTCGTGATCAATGGTCCGGGGGCGCAACCCACTGAAGCGAGGGCAGGTAGGGCGTATGGTTCGCGAACAGCATCGGCGTGGTATACGGACAGGAAGCGGTCGATCCGGTTCTTATGCGGGTTCGCCTAAACATTGTTATGCCGCAGGCTGCGTAGTGCCGTTGTGCGGCCCTCTCACTCATGCCACTCGATCACTATGTCTCACAAGTTCATCTGCGGAAGTTTCTTGCTCCTGAGCTCGGCAATCGATTGTTCGCGATGAGCAAGGCTACGCTGAAGCGCTTCACTCCAGCTCCAAAGGATGTTTGCAGAATCAATGAAGGGAGCACCAATCAATACTTGAGCGAGTCTCGAGTGGTAGAGCAGTTTCTGAACATCATAGAGCCGAAGTACAACTCCGCGATCGATTCTTTCCTCGCTTCCGATATTCATGATGAGTCTGTCATGACGATCGCCGGATTCGTGGCCTACGTCTACTCATGCTCTCCTACCGGCATGCGGATAAACTCGGTTCCCTTGCGTGCTTCGCTCGAAGCAACTGCGGAGTTGCTGGATCGCCAGGGAACGCTGCTACCAATACCCGAAGAGCTGGGAGCGTCAACGGTCAAGGAGCTTTTCGACAGACAGAAGGTCGGAGTGGAAGTAGATCCCAAATTCCCGCAGGCGATGGGTATCTCGCGGATTCTTCACCTCGCGGCCCAGCTCGGAAATTTCTTTTGGGAGGTTTTGCTGAACAACGAGCCGAATAGCCCTTACTTCACCTCGGACTTTCCAATTGCGTTACAGCCCAGTTCCGATCCTCGGATTATGAACAAGATCATTCCGTTGACACCAACCCTCGCGATTCGAATCCTTCCTGCTTTCGAGTCGAGGACGACCGAACCCGACTTCTCGTTCTCTCGTTTCAGGTACCGAATACGTGCCTTGCGCCTCAACGACGTGCGAAAGATCAATGAGTTCCTGGTTCGATCCGCCGAGGATTTTGTGTTTTACTGTCGAGATCACTCCTGGACGTCGAGGTTTATCGAGCGAAACCGACATTTCCGTATCGATTCAACCACCGACAGAATTCCAACTCCGAGCGGCGGTGAGTTCCAGCTAACCCGTCAGTACATAGCGTCGTTTCAACGTACAGCATGAATCTTCGATTGCGGCATAACAAAGCGTTGCAGCGGACCGCCGCTGATCCGCGGGGCCGTTCAGCTGCCATCAAGGAGAATTAACGCAATGAAGCTCGGGATCATTATTTACTCGACGGATTCGGAAACGGTCTGGAATGCATTTCGTTTGGGCGTGTTTTCGCTCAAGCAGGGCGACGGAGTGAAAGTATTCCTGCTCGCGAAAGGTGTTGAATGTGAACAGTTGAATGCGGATCAATTCGACGTCACTGAACAGATGCAGACGTTCGTGGATAACGGCGGAAAGATTCTTGCTTGCGGGACATGCCTGAAGCTGCGGCACTCGGAAGGAACGGAGCTCTGCCCGCTCTCAACGATGGAGGACCTGCACGAAATCATTAAAGAATCCGACAAGATCGTGACATTTTGAAGTGCTTCAGCAGTCGAACCATGTGTAGATCAGACGGTGGCTTGATGAGGGATGAGCTACCCTTTGTAGCTTGCGTTTGAGCTTCCTCAGCCAAGGGAGAATAAGACATGAAACTAGTAGCAGCCGCTCTCGCTCTAGGCCTCGCCAGCGTGACCTTTGTGACGCCGAGGCTTCTGTCGGCCGAACCATCGGTATCGACCCCCAGACTCAACATGTCCCCCGACCTTCAGCAGCTGTTCCAGGCAGAGATGAGGGAGCTTCTGCTCGGCACGCAGCGTATTGCGGGGGCGTTACCGATCGCGAATTGGGACGGCATAGCCGACTCCGCCATGGCCATGCGGAATAGCTACATACTTGAACAGAAACTCACGACGGCCCAGAGACACGACCTCGAACAGCTCCCTGAGCAATTCAAGGCCTTCGATGAAGCGTTTCATCATAGAGCCGAGAAGCTCGTATACGCGGCCAAGGCGAAGGATGCCGAGGCCGTCTCATTTCACTTTTCCCGCCTGTTGGATACTTGCGTCGCCTGTCATTCGACTTATGCCAAGACGAAGTTTCCGAACTTTCGACCCGAGGCAGGAGCTGAACACCGTCACTAGAACGCAACCGGTCCCTCTCAATGTTGCGCTGGGTCCATGAAGAAACGGTGTCGTTCAGGAATCTGGTTCTATTCGGATTGCAGATCCCTCCTCAACCCTGTCCGGCCTGCTCCACCCATGCGGTGATGCATGCCGTGACCCTTTCCGCCGTCCGGATGCCCAATCGTGAGGGATTCGTGTCCGATCCACGGCCGGATGTCGGGCCGCACGAATGACCGGGATACCCACCCATCGCTATCTGGATGAAGGATCCTTTTTGAACAGGATGTCTCCGTAATAGGCTTCTGCCGACTCGCCGGTATTATCGGTATCGGTCATGATGGCCACGCCGGAAATCGGCGGCGGTTCCTCGCCGAACGCGCGCTTGTAGTCTTCATAGACATTGCGTTCCTCCGTGACCCAGGTATTGAGCTTGGTCGAACCGCTTTCCACGACGATCATGTAGACCTGATCCGTGAAGGGGTTGGGGACAGTCGTGCCGACCGGCGCGCGGCTCTCCCAGATGTAGTTGATGGCGCCGAGCGGCGGGTAGCGGCCATAGATCAATTTGGCCGTCTCGTATTTCGCCTTGCCGAAGAGCCCGACTTTCGCGCTGTCGTACTCAAACGTGACATAGATGCGGGCGGGATAATCGTCGCCCGCCTTCTTGGCCACATCGCCCGCCTTGAGCACGTTGGAGACTTTCCACTGCCATTGGATGATCGGATAATCCTTGGAGTCGATGCGAATTTCTCGCGTCATCCCCGAGGAGGAGGCCTGACTGGACGCTTTGACGACGACCTGCTCTCCCTCCTTCACAAGGCCGTAGGTTGTGTGCTGCGGGATCTTGGGAAAGGTGAGTGGTTTCCAGCCGTCCGGCCAGGGGCCTCCTGCCGTGGCCGCCGAAAAGGCGCCGATTGTCTGTGTGCCCGGCGAGTTCGCGTCCAGCCGGGTCGGATCGCCCAGCATCAGGCCGAGCAACAAGAATGACGCGAGGCTGACGATCACGGAAGACGTCGATGGTGTCATAGTCTGTATCCTTTGAAGTCCAGGAGGTGAACGATGGCTCTTCTGCCGAAGATGGGTAACTCTAACCCGCATGAACCATGCGGGTTACCGCCTCATCCATGCAAACAACTTGATAAGGAACTCTCGGGTCCTCTGCGTGAAATGGGCTTTTCGCCAGAGATTGACGACCTTCTTGTTGACCTCGGCCTGTGTCGGATAGGGGTGGATGGTGCCCGCGATCGCCTTGGCCCCTGCGCCCGTTTTCATCGCGACCGAGAACTCGCTGATCATCTCCCCGGCATGGGACGCCACGATGGTCGCCCCCAGAATCTTGTCGGTTCCCTTTTGAATGTGGACCCGCGCAAAGCCTTCATCTTCTCCGTCCAGAATCGCTCGATCGACCTCGTCCAACTTGTAGGTGTAGGTTTCGACGTCGAGGCCCTTTTCCTGCGCCTCCTTCTCGTACATGCCGACATGAGCCACTTCCGGTTCGGTGAAGGTGCACCAGGGCATGACCAAGGCATCGACACTGGCGTAGCCCAGCCCGAGGGGATGGGGGAACAAGGCATTCTGGACGACGATTTGCGCCATGGCATCGGCGGCATGCGTAAACTTGTAGCGCGAGCAGATATCGCCGGCCGCGTAGATCGAGGGGTTCGTGGTCTGCAATCGGGCGTTCACCTTGATTCCGCTCTTGTCGTAGTCCACTCCGGCCGTCTCCAACCCGATCCCGTCCACATTCGGCGTTCGCCCGGCGCCGATCAGAATCTCGTCGACCGTCACGTCGTAGTGTTGGCCATGCGAATCGACGATCAAGCGTTTGCCGCCGTCGGACTGCTCCACCCGGAGATCCTTTCCGCAGCAGAGCAGGGTCACGCCATCGCGGCGTATCTGTTGCTCGACGATCTCGGCCGCGTCGCGGTCCTCGTTCGGCATGATCCCGTGCATCGCCTCGATGAGGGAGACCTGACTGCCGAAGCGGGCGAACGATTGTGCCAGTTCACAGCCGATGGGGCCGGCTCCGATCACGCCGAGACGTCGTGGCAGCTTCGTCAATGAAAACACTGTCTCGTTGGTGAGATACCCGGTCTCCCGAAGCCCCGGTATCGGAGGCGCCGATGCCCGCGCGCCGGTGCATACGGCGGCCTTCACGAACGTCAGGGTGCGATGGCCTGAGGGTCCTTCCACCTGGATCGTCTTGGGATCGAGAAATCGTCCGCTGCCGATATAGACATCTACGCCCAGTTTGGCATAACGCTGAGCGGAGTCGTTCTGACTGATGCGTGCCCGTAGTTTTCGCATGCGCGCCATGACGGCGCCGAAGTCATAGGTCACGCCGGGCGGAACATGGAGGCCGAAGTCCGTGGCCTGGCGGAGATCGGCCCAGGCCCTGGCTGCCCGGATCACACCCTTCGACGGGACACATCCGACATTGAGGCAATCGCCGCCCATCAGATGCTTTTCAATCAACGCCACCTTCGCTCCCAGGCTTGCGGCGACGACCGCGGTGATCAATCCGGCCGTCCCTGCTCCGATGACCACGATGTTGTAGCGTCCTGCCGGCTCAGGATTGACCCAATCGGGCGGATGCACATTGGCGACCAGTTGCTGGTTGTACTCATCGTGCGGCAGCACCAAGGACTGACCGTGCTCAGTCATTCCGGAACTGCGTGGAGGCGGCTGTGTCGTCATACCGTGGCACCCGTCGTTGTCTGTAGGGGAACAATGAACTATCCCTGATGTCGATGTGGCCGCGACTGTCTTACAAGCCATTGGCAATGAGATGTCCATCCGGGCGGTCAAGACGTTAGGGTCGCGCCGGTCGCTGCCACGGCATGGACAAACAGAGTTCCCAGGGCGGCGCTGAATAGAACGTCTCCTGCGCGCCTGAGAATGGCGGTTCCCGGAAACGACAGGCCGGCGACCATGAATATGCCGATCCTGGCAACGTCCGCCGTATCCCCGAAGGCCAGGGGCTTGTCTCGATGGTCTTGCAAGGGGCTCAACGATAAGAACCGCCCAAGATCATAGTGAAAGAAGGCTCCAATGGCCAGCCCGATGACGAGGGTGACGATCACCTTGCCTGAAACCGGCTCCTTGAAGGAGTTTCGGGATGACGCGGTTCTCGCCATGGCGCCACGATACCTCGCCTCCCGCTTGTATTCTGTGAGCCAAGTCACAATTCGCAGGATGTAGAACACGTCTGCCGGCGGCGCTCTCGACATCCGTGAAGCGTGAATCGTGAAGCGTATCTCGTCAGGAGGCACAACCGGGCTGTCACGGGCGACGAACGACGTGTCACGAACGAGGAATGATCATGACGTCTTTCGTGCCCATCCTGCGGGTGAGAATGCGTTGTCGCCGATCGTCCCGCTGTGCTCAAGAACGCCTGTCAGCATCCGGTATGACAAGAGTGAGGTGATTCAACAGCGCATGCCGTTCGTAACTGAGCAGATACAGATGCAGTAAGGTGGGATCATGAGCATCCCAGTGGAGGAGTGGCCCGTCGACGCCGATGGCGTGATGGTCGAGCCAGCGGTCCTGCGAGTCCAGGTGGAACCCGTAGAATGTGCGCTGCGCCGGGGGATTAGCCAGGACTTGCTCATAGGGCTCGAAGAAGCTTGGATTGCCGATGCCAAGCGGCACCTGCCAGCCACGGTCGTAGTCCTTTGGAGAAGCCGCCGGCACTGTGGACAGATCGAGCCCGCCGATGATGAGACGTGTGGCATCCTGCGTTCGGCTGCTGCGGAAGGCCAACTCAATCTCTCCCAGCGGTTTCGGGACACCCGGAATCCGGACCTGCCGAAACGTGGCACCGGTCAGTTCGGCCAGGTAGTGCAGCTGCGTCTCTCGCGGGTGAGCGCGAGAGTACCGTCCCGGTGGAATGAAACTGGCGAACTGTACCGGCTGCTTGTACCAGTCGAGAAAGGTGGCGGCAACTGGTGTCAGGATGTTCTTGCGCTTCCCGGCCTGCTCGCCCTGAGCCGGCACCGGTTCGTCCCACTGCGCCGTCGCGACGACCGGCCATTCCCGCTCGACGGTTCGCAGGCGGTCGAGGCGGATGGTCGTGCCTGCGGGATCGACCCAATGTTCCAACGACCACCAATACGACCAATAGGACAGGCCGTTGACCTGCTCGAACAGCTGTTTGTAGAGCCCGAGCGGGAAGGTGAACCACAGGTGCTCATAGACGCGCTCCTCCCCCTCCTCCTCGGTGAACAACAGCAGTTCCCACAGTCCTGCGTTCAGGCAATTACGCGCGAGATCGATGCGGCTTACGGCGCGCTGTTCGAACCCGTCGCCTCCCTCGCGCACCCGCACATGAGACGAGCTGCGGGGAAACCGAACCTGTTGCCGGTTCCATTCACGGTCGATGAGTCCGACCTTTGTGAGATCCGGATCGGCTGTGATCCAAGGAGGGACCGCTGCGACCACATGCGCAAGATCGACATCGGTGAGCTCGATCGTTGTCGCTTGAGGGGAGGCCGGCTCCAGAAGAAATCGAAAGCGGGTTGCTCCAAGCGACTCGATGAGCAGATGTCGGTGCGGGTAGCTGCCGAAGACGCGACTCTGGCTCTCGGGATTGTCCGGATACTCCGCCGTGGTGAATGCCTTCAGGGCGACGGATTGTCGAGGTCGGTTATCGTAGCGATCGACCATCCAGGCAAGCGCGGCAGCAGGGACGACGAGCAACACAATGAGCAGGGCATATCGAGGGCGAACGGCCACGGGCTTGGTCCTCAGGGCCTATAGGCCGGTACCATACGCCGCCATCGAGTCCGTCTCAAGGGGGCGGCAGGTATGTGAGTTGTCTTACAGTTCCGC
This sequence comes from uncultured Nitrospira sp., assembly GCA_902500715.1. GTDB lineage: Bacteria > Nitrospirota > Nitrospiria > Nitrospirales > Nitrospiraceae > Nitrospira_A. The sequence continues at coordinate 7,612 of CABVRO010000070.1, forward strand.
AGAGCGGTTTGGGGGCTATGCCGATAGGCGGTGGACCGGATTGCAGTTCACCAGTCATGTTGGATCGTGTGGCGAGGGTCGGACATGGTCGCTTTCCTGGAAGGATCGGTGCCGGTTGCGAACGGACTGTCGGTGGGGAGAAGCGATCCTTGCATTGATGCCGCCGGTCACGTAGGGTAACAGCTGCTGCTTCTGCGGAGCCTCGAGAATGGACAGTCCACCTAAGCCTCTGAACAAACTCTGGTACCTCAAGCACATTCGGCTGTTTGACGGTATGTCCCCATCTGAAATGCAGGAGATGGAGAAAATCACCCGGATGGAAGAGGTAAAGAAGCGGCACCCCTTTTACCTTCCCGGTGATCCGAGCTCCAACGTGTATCTCCTGAAACGGGGGCGCGTCAAATTGGCCAATACCGCCGCGAGCGGCAAGGAAGTGACGTTCGACATCCTGGAGCCGGGAGAGGTGTTTGGAGAGTTGGAAGTGTTGGAAGGTCTGCCTCGCGAAACCGCCGCCGAAGCGTTGGACGATGCCATGATCTGCGTGATTCGCCGGGAAGACTTCGACCGGTACCTCGCCATGCATCCGAATATCACCGTGAAGCTGACGAAACTGATCGGCTTGCGGTTGAGGCGTATCCAAAGCCGCATCGAAGACTTGGTGTTCCGCGATGTCCCGGCGCGGTTGGCCCATTTGCTGGTCGAACTCAGCAAAAGCGACGGTGCGCAAGAGCCGGGCGGAATCCGGATCAAGGCCAAATTAACTCACCAGGAAATGGCCAACCTCATCGGGTGTAGCCGGGAAACGGTGAGTGCCACGCTGGGGCAGTTCCGCGACGACGGGCTGATCCAAATGGACGGGCGCACCGTTGTCATCCTCCAGCAGGCCGCGCTGATCCGAGTGGCTTCATAGGGCATCCTCCAGGAAACCTCGTCGCGATCGTGACAAGCTTGCCCCGAGATCCGTTCAGATGTCACTCATGCTCCAGTAGGCGTCGCAGCAGCCATTCCGTTTCAGGAAGCCCGGTTGCGACCAACGTTTCGTCAACGAAGAAAGCGGGGAGCACGATGAGACCCACGGACTCGCCGCTGACTTCCGCGGGCAGCAACTCAATGGTCCAGTCGGGGAGCTGTTGTCGAATCTCTTGCGTCAGCTTTTGTATGGAGTCGATAGAGATGCAGCCGCGATGCACCAAGATCGTGAGGCGCGCCATGCGGCCACTCTAGCGGAGGAGGAGCCGGCGATCTGTAAGGGGCGTTACATCAGCACTGAATCCAAGAGGTGTCCTGGCCGGTGGCTGTGCGAGGCGGCAGGGGCATCCGAGTGGTTGCCCCTGCCAGCATCCTACTTACGGACCGCAGCGGCTACTGCATCGAGGCCATCGGTTTCTCGACGATATCCCCCTTCATCGGGCCGAGCGCGCCCAGCAACTCATTCTTCTCCCGTTCCGGCACCTTGAACTTGTTGAGTGTCGCCACCAGGTCGCCGACCAATGCATCGAAGTCGCTGCTGCTGACGCCCATGCCCGCGTGTGTGCTCTTCATGTCGCGGCCGGTGTAGGTGCAGGGACCGCCGGAGGCCTGGCAGATCTGGTCGACCAGCATCGATTTCAGGCGTGGGATGTTGGCGTTGGCGAACTTCCCGTTGATGCGAGTATCCGCCGCGACGCGACCGACGAAATCATCGACTACGGCGGTGATGGCCGTTTTTCCGCCCAGCCGGTCGTAGAGGGATTTTTCCATCGAAGCATGACCGGACGGCGTCGAACCCAGGCTGTTGCACGCCGAGACCGTCAGGGCAAGTCCGATGATCAGGGCGAATGACGCGATACGCTGAGACATGATGGGTCCTCCTGGTTAAAAGTCTGTGTGGCGGGCCGTTGTGTCGGCCGCTCTGTCTGTGATTACGAAGGCGGGCGGCGATCGGATCTCCGGGCAGCGAAAAAAGTGTCGTTGCGCCGGCGTGGTCCCGGTGCTACAGTTCCGCCAGATTCGGGGGAGATCAAACATCCAAGCGAACGGGTGCGCTCGTAGCACTAGACGAGGACACCCATGTGTGACACCCAGACCGTGACCCACGTATCATCGATTCACGAACAGGAATGGGCGGGACTCCTCGCGCGTATTGCCGTCGGCGATCAATCAGCGCTGTCTGAGCTCTATGATGCCAGCAGCGCAAAGGTGTTCGGCCTGGCGATGAAGATCCTCGGAGATCGTGCGGCTGCCGAGGAGACGACGCTGGATGTGTATACGCAGGTCTGGCGGCGGATCTCGACCTATGATGCGAAGCGGGGCACGCCGGGCAGTTGGCTCATGACGTTGGCAAAACATCGCGCGATCGACCGATTCCGGAGCAGCTATCTGGAGCGGGGCAGGCAGGTGCCGTTGGATCAAGCGGCCGAGTTACCGGGGCAGGAAGACACGCCGGAGCAATACAGCGCAGGTTTGGAACGGCAACGGTTGGTGCAGGACGCTCTGGCGACCCTTTCCGTTGAGCAGCGCCAGGCGATCGCCCTGGCCTACTATTGGGGCTTGAGTCAGAGTGAAATTGCCGATCAATTGAAGTTGCCGCTGGGAACCGTGAAGACGCGGATGAGGCTGGGGATGATCCGGTTGCGGGAAGCGCTCGCGCCATACGGGGAGGGGTTGTTGTCATGACCGATCCTCGGCACGAACAGGAATTGGCGGAACTCGCGGCCCTCTATGCGTTGGGGGCCCTCGGAGACGAGGCGCAGCGGGAGTTTTCGCGCTCGTTGGAGACGGCCTCGGCCTCGACACGCGAAGAGGTGGCGGCGTTTCAGCATGTCGCGCAGGAGTTGGCCTTCAGCGGCCCGGCTATCGCACCGCCAGCCTCGCTTAAGGATCGGCTCATGGCGCGTATCGCGCAGGAACCGCAAGAGCCGGCTGACGCAACGGGCTTCACCTTCGTTCGGAGCAAGGGCTTGGCCTGGCAGGAATTGGCGCCGGGGTTGTCGATGAAAGTGCTGTTTCACGATGCCGCAGCCGCGCGTACGACCATGCTGTTGAGGTTGGCTCCCGGCGGCACACTGATCGGCCACCGCCACCCGCAGCTCGAAGAACTGTATGTGTTGGAGGGGAGCTGCATCTGCGCCGGAGAGTTTCTCCGGGTCGGCGATTACCACCGAGCAGAGGCGGGCACTGTCCACCCCGTCACGTCGAGCGAGGAGGGCTGTCTGGCCCTGGTCATGACCTCGTCGAAGAACGAACCTATCCGATAGCGGGCCGCTCACGAGTCGATCGCTACGGCTTCTCACCCGAAGCCCTGAATAAGACCCACCAGTACAGAACCAGGTTCACCACCAGCACGAGCAGGCCCAGCAAGATTTGCATCTCGCGCGTCAGTGTTGCGGGGTACAGCAGGGGCGGGAGGGAGCGGCCGATGAAGTCGCCCTCCGTCAGCGACTCTCCGGCCATGCTGCGCAAGCGCTGTTCGAGCGGCGTCAACGGACAGATCCAACCGCTGAATTCGACCAGGGCCCCCCAGGCCACTGCCGGCAGATGCAGCCAGGCAAGGCGAGGCCATTTGAGTAGCAGCAGCCCGCCACCGATCACGAAGAGGACAAAGGCCAGATGGAGCAGCAGGACCAGGTCGGCGCCGATGCGATACCACATTGCCGATAGTCTGCAGCAACTTCCGGACGAACACAATGAGCGGCGGAATGTCTAAAACATCCGAAGGGTGGCGCGCTGATCAGGTGGAGCGGGATAAGTCAGGCGGCCATCCTGGAGCATCGCGAATGTCGTCAGTTGGTGTGGCTTTAGCTGGCCAACGCCCAGAAGATGGATGACCTCCCAGCCACGTACGACAAGCGCGTCGGCCACCAAGGAACGATGGCAACGCCAGGGGACGGCTTCCGCGCACATGATGGCGGTGCGTGCATGCTCGCCCTGGGCCATCAACCCGTCCAGTGCCTGGTCAAATTCTGCCGTCTGCATATAATCGGCATACCCTCGAAAACTTGCGTTCTTCCAGCCATCGTTGGGCGAATCGGATCGTGCCGTTCGACGCCCCCCGAGTGTCGGCATGTCGTCATACCGGATACCGGCCAGGGGGAGACTCTTGGCCAACGCGGCCGAGTGAAAATGAGGAAATCGCCGCGAGCCGGGATAACGACGGATATCAATCAGCCGTTGGATGTCGTGGGATTGGAGGAGCAGGAGAAACGCTTCGTGTGACAGGGTCGAGTGACCGATGGTCCAGAGCCGTCGCGGGGGCGTGGTGAGGTCTTGGCTCATGACAGGTGCGTGAGCGCGTCCCGTACCGAAGGACCGTCACGAAACGGAAGCAGCAATTGCGCGGTCGGTGGCGCGATGGCCCGGTGCGCCCAGACCTTCAACTGTTCGGCATCTTCCAGAATATCGACCGGCACTTCGTAATAGTGTTTGAGGAATTGCTTGCCGTTCGGGCGAAATGGCTGCATGCCGCGGGCAGCATATGCCGATTGTGTGACCCCATTTGTTTTCAGGTACAGCCGGCCTTTGTGAATGATGCCAAAGAACGTCTCGCGCTGGTAGAGACCATGCCCGCCGAACATCGCTTTGCACACGAGTCGGGGAACCTGGCCGAGTTGATCCAGGACAAAATCTTTGAAACTGTCGGCACGCATGCGCCACGCACCTTTCGCCGTTCCCCCGTAGACGTCGATCGATCAAGCATGGCGGCTTGATGGTCCAGCGGGAGCGTCGTGAATCGTTGCACCGGCTGGGAGTCATCGAGCCTGACTCCTCCGCCGTGGCGCACTGTGCAACATTCCGGCATTCATTGCAATGCGTGGAGGGATTCCCGGCGTTCCCGTACTTCCGTGGCAAATAGCTCCAAGTGCAGACTGCGTTGAGGTTGGTCATCCATGAACTTCCAGGTGCGCTTACCTCCCGCCCAGAGTTTCTTGTTGTGTGTGACAAGCAAGTCGTAGGCCGGCAGCGCGAGCGTGTTCTTGTCGACGCAGCAGATCGTGTTGTCAAAGGCATGAAGCTGGTTGTGGAGACCATCCAACGCTTGGTCCTTCCCCTTTTCCTGTTGGCCGGGCTTGGCAGCGGCCTCCATCTTATTGGTCAGGTTGATCAAGGTCTCAACCGTCGTGCCACCTACAGGTTCTCGGCACGAGTGTGTCGCCGCACGCTTGCTAGTATTGCTCCATCAGAAACTCGACAGCCGGGAACTAGGGGATTCTCCAGTAGGGCGAGAAGCAGGGAGTGCGCAGAGTAGGAAAAGCGGTTCACCTGCACTCGGAGGACGGGTGTGCATACATTCATGAGGGTGGTGATGACGGGTGTCTGTCTGTCGGCAGGAATGATGATCTCTGCCGAAGCCGGCGAAACCAAGGCCAAGAGGGAAAAGGCCAAAGGCGAGGTGAACGGTGAGTTTGACGAGATGAAGGGTGAAGCCAAGGCTGTGCAGGAAGAACTCAAGGGAAACGACACAAAAGCGGAACTCGAACGCGCCAAGGGCAAGGTGAAAGGCGCCGGCGGGCAACGGATGGTGGCCTGTGCCCTTCCCTATCGAGGCTTTCTTGCGCTGACAATCCGCACCGCAATGGGGAGGGCGACGCCCTGCGGTCCACGGTAGTCGTTCACGGCTTTGATGATCCCCCGTTCTGCCTCGGCCTGTTGTGCCGGCGTCAGTTTCATAAACAGATTTTGAATCGGCGCCGCGATATCCATCAGCCCGCGAAAGAATTCCTCTCCGGACTCGTAGGCCACCTCGGCCGTAAATTCTTCATCATCCAATGGAGTGAGCCCCGCCCGCTGCAGCATGCCCGCCAAGTCGCCGGGTTTGGCCAGGCGAAAGATCCCCGGTGCCTCCGGATCCGGCGGGGGCAGGGGGGTAATCGATTTGATCACATCCATGGGAATCCGAATGAACGGATTCTTCTCCGGCGACGACCAGACGGCGGCCGCCACATACCCGCCCGGTTTCAACACGCGGGCGATCTCCGCAGCCGCTTTCGGAATCTCCGGCAGGAACATCAGGCAAAAGCGGCTGATCACGGCATCGATCGAGCCGGTTTCGAACGGCAACGAGGTGACGTCGCCGGTGCGAAAACTGACCTGTTGCAGGCCGAGCGTTTTGGCTTTGCGTGCGGCGACGGCCAGCATGGATTCCGCCAGATCGATGCCGATGACCATGCCTTCTGCGCCGACCACCTCGCCGGCCAGGATCGCCGGGTAACCCGTTCCCGATCCCAGATCCAAAACCCGCAGCCCCGGACGTACGCGGGCGTCGGCAACCAGGCGATGGTTGATGAACGCCATGGTGCGATTGAAGAACTGATCCCATTTGTCCCAGCCCGGTGCGACGCGGTTCCAATCCTGACGCTGGGCTTCGATGACGGCTTCCGGCGTTTGTGCTGGCATGTGCGGGACTCCTTGTTGTGTCCGGTGCGGCGTCGGTTACTTCACCCGTTCAAATGAAAAGATCTTCGGGACATCTTTCCCCGCCTTGCTGAGGGTCCAGGTCTGGGTGACGTGATCGTGGTCTTTGACGTCGATCACGAGCTGTCGCATGTGCACATCGGTCGGGTTCTTGAGATTCGTGGCGTCGACGAAGGCGAAGGTGATGCTCTTGTCCCCCTCTTTGACGGCGGCGGCGCGCATCCGCGGCTGGTTATTGAGCGAGCAATAGTGCGTCAACATCAGTTGGTCGCCGTCGCTGTAGTACATGGTCGTCATGGGCGGGCTGTCGGGCGGGGTCAAGGTTTCGGTCAGGGTGGTCCCACCGGAACCGAGGGTAAAGGCAATCTTGTGCGGTTTTCCTTCGGCATCGGCGCCTTTCCACTCTCCGACCAGAAATTTTAAGGGCGCGAGGCTGGTGTCGGGCGTCGTGTCGGCAGCCGATGCGGAGATCGGGGCGAGGAACAGAGCGAGAATCACAAGAAAGGGCAGACTTCCATGCGGCATGCAACTCCTCCATCAGGGAAGACAATGAACAATAAATTTCAGTCAAGCATGTCTCGAAGGTCGAGATCAAGACTTTTTCCGCCGCTGTCGCAGAACGGGACAACACACCCGTCGGAGTGAATCAGAAATACACGTATAATAGAAGTCGCTCCAGCCACACAAGGTGCGCTGCGAACGTCCTGCGTCATCGGACGCCCCGGTCCGTCCCGACTCCGTGCGTCCCTCGCGCAACGCAACTTGACGTGTTCACGACGAACCGTCGAAGGCGATGACGACGCAAGAGGAGTCCGCGATGAAGATGCGCCCCTATCCATGCATGTTGGCGTGTGTCGCGTTTGTCACGCTCGCCTTCGCGCTGGCGGGGTGCAGCCGGTTCGAGCCGCGCGACAAGCGCTTTCATTACCGGGCGATGTGGAATTTTTCGTTGCGGGAAGATCTGGCCGAACTCGACAGTGAGTTCAACGGCGTGGACTTCGGCCATTCCAATCTGTACGAGAATCTGTTGCTGACCGGCGGTCAGGACGTGCCGGCCATTGAGGAGCGGGCGCGCAAGCAGACGATCGCGTTTATTGCGACCAAACCCCGGCTGAACCCGAACGAGGAGGCGATTGCGCCGACCTATATGAAACTGGCCTGGCGCGCGCAGAACACGTTCGACGAAGCCCATGCCCTGCACCGCGCCACGTACGACATTGCGGTGTCGGACGAGCCGGATAAGGATCGGGCGATCCGCAATGTGTTGGCCTATTATAAGGACAGCGCCTACGCGATCACCTCGAAGCGATTGGATCACCATCGGCTGGACCAGTTTCCCTATTCCAAGGCCTTCAGGACACGCTTCCCGCTGTTCAACGCGACGATCTGGTCGTACCACTACTTGCAGGTGGCCGTGTACGACCCGTTGCAGGCCGCGCGTGACCTGGCCGCCAAGACGCAAGCAGTCCGGCCCATTCTTGCGACCTATCGGCGGTATCTCGAACAGCCACCGGTGCAGTGGACGTTCATGCCGCTCACGGCGGAACTGAGTCCGCAGTTTGCCGCGCGGTATCCCGAATTGGCCAACATCTTCGACAATCTCCATATGCTGCACGACAACATCAGCGATATCCTCACCAGCGAGCGGCTTCCGACCTGGGAGGCGAAGCGGGCTGAAATTTATCGTGTGCTGAATAGCTACTATCTGGCGAGTGCGGATGCGACCAATCCGATGATCGTGCAAGGACAGGAGCATCACCATTGAAGCCGAGAAGGAGGCGAGTCTTTGCGTCCTGGCTCGGCGCGGTCCTCACGCTGATGACCGCGCCGCTGTTCGCCTTGGACCATGACAACCTCGATCCCAACCGTCCGATCGGAATGGAGGATGCCTATGCCATTCCGAAAGGGGAGATCGGCCTGGAGGGTGGCGTGCGGTTCAACGACCGCCGAGAAGGCCGCACGCAAGTGACGTTTCAACCGCAAATCATCTACGGCGCCTTCGCCAATACGCAGATCGAAATCCAGGGGGATCTGTTTACCGACCCGCGTTCCATCGTGGGGGCGAACAAGTCCGGCGATTTGCACCTGGGGGTCCTCTACAACTTCAATACGGAAACGTTGATGCTGCCGGCGTTCGCCGTCCGGGTCGAGGCGGATTTACCCACCGGGGTGAATTCCAAAGGGGTGGATACGCAGCTCACCGGCATCCTGACCCGGTCGTTCGGACGGCTGCGAGTGCACCTCAATGCGGGCTATACCGTGATGGGATCGCCGCAAGGACAGGAGCGGCCCGGCGCCTATCGCGCCGTGGCCGCCGTCAGTTACCCGTTCGGCTACCCCACGAGTTTTCGGGACACGCTGATCGCTAGCGTCTATACCCGCCAATCGGACTTGCGCGGGCAACAGAACCATACCGGCATCGAAGTCGGCATCCGGCATCAATTGACCTCGCGCGTCGTGCTCGACGGCGGGCTCGGCACCGAGTTTGTCGGGCCGGCGGATCGCGCCGCGCTGTTGGGGACGATGGGGGTCTCCGTCGGATTTTAAGGGTGGGGGGCGGCGTGCCCTTCCTCGCATCGCACACCTGGCGGAACGCGTGCCCTCAGAATGGCGTCGCTCGAGGAGCGCAGGGGAACCAGCATGAGCATAGTTGCTGGTGGTTAGAGTTATACGGCAGGTTTGGAGAAAGTGTTCGGGATGCTGTGCGTGCAACGCGCGAAAGCAAGGTCCTCTGCTACTCGCGACCTATTTGTCGGTGGACGCTCACTCTTGAGCGCTTTACTTCCTTATGCTAACGTAAAGCCGAATGTAGGGGACAATGGAGGGAGGCACCATGGCGGTTCAAAAACTCAGCAGCAAAAATCAGATCGTCCTCCCGAAGGAGGCGAGGCAGGCGATGGGCGTTCGAGGCGGTGATGAATTGCTGATCGTCGTCAAGGATGATCTGACGTTGGTCATGCCGAAACCCAAACGGTATGCGCAGACTCTGCGAGGGCTTGCGAAGGGCACCTATCCGTCAGGCTATCTCAAGCGAGAGCGACGGTCGTGGTAGCGGGCTCCACACAAGGGTTCCCCCTCGAACGCCAACGCATCGGACTCGATACCAACGTATTCATTTATTTCTTGGAAGACCATCCTAGGTATGGGGCATGGTGTGCCTCGTTGTTCGATTTGATCGAGCGTGGGCTCAATCCAGCTGTCACATCAACCGTGACCCTCCTGGAGTTGCTGGTCCAGCCGTACCGTGACCAGAAAGATGAGTTGGCTCAACGCATGTTTGCTCTTGCCGGCACGTATCCAAGGCTGGAATGGGTTTCTGTCACAATGAATGTGGCGGACCGAGCAGCCGAACTCCGTGCCCGGTATCGTCTCAGCACACCGGATGCGATACAGCTGGCCACGGCCATCTTGCACAAGGCCGTGCGCTTCTACGGGAATGATCGCGGTTTGCGAAAGGTGAAAGAGATTGAGTGTGTCCTTATAGATGAGTTGATCTGACTTCGTAGACTCCTACCCCGTTGCCCCGTTCCGCCCAAGCCTTTCCATCTGGCCCTGCCATTTTCAACGTAGCGTGAGGCTGCCCTATCGGCAATCGGAAGCCGCTCTGCTATGTGCTTCCGCAAGCCTCTCGCGGTACGAAAAAGGTCTGAGGAATGCTGTCCAAGGTTGTGGCGCGAAGACCGCCTTTCGACCGGTGCTACCGTGCCAGGCTCAGTTTCGCCATGTGCCAGAGACTCTCCGCCAACCAGCGGCTGTCTTTGAACAGATGGGCCAGTTCTGACGTGAGGATGAAGAAGGCGGGGTAAAACAGGTGCGGGCTGGTTTTACTCCAGACCAGGGCCGGTTCCAGGAGTTTCACAAAGACGGCACGCCATTTCCAGATCACGGCCACGGCCGTCACCCCGAGCAATGCGCCCGACAGGATGTCTGTCGGAAAGTGGAGACCGACATAAATTCTCGGGAAGGACACGATCACCGCGGCGTGGAGAAAGGCGAGGGCGCCCACCAGCGGCGACACCAACCAGAGGCCGGCAGCGAGGGCAAAGAAGAGAGACGCATGGTCGCTGGGAAAGGAACTCCACCCGGCCAGAAAATCCGCCGGCATGGTGTGGGGCAGGGTGAAATCCAATCCGGCGGTATGCACCGGACGCGCGCGATAGGGGAGGATAAGCTGAAGTACCCGGGCGACCGCCAACCCCGAGAAGGCCCCGAGGATCGTCAGGAGGACGGTTCGCCGGTTATCCTCACGATGGGAATCGCGAAACCAAGCCCACCAGATGAGCGGCAGCGAGAGATACCCCTTCAACACATCGCTGTCGCTGATCGTCATGATCAGGCTGTCCACGGCCCAGGACCGTTGAGC
>CABVRO010000071.1 GCA_902500715.1 uncultured Nitrospira sp.
GGAGGGACATCCGATGTCACTATTACGCTATGGAATTTCGGAAAACAAGCGACGGCGATGGGTGCTGAACGCTTGGAAAACTCAGTCCTGCATGATAGGTTAGCTCACACCGCTTCGAATGGACGAGCGCGCCAACTTTTAGCAGGATTTCACCCCCATGCCACAACCGAATTTTATTGAGCCGAACGATACGTTTGTGCCCCGCCATATCGGTCCGACGGATTCCGACATCCAGGAGATGCTGGCCACATTGAGCCTGCCGTCGTTGGAGGCCCTCGTGGAGTCGACGGTCCCGTCCGATATTCGCTTGCAGACCTCCTTGACGGTGCCGTCTCCTCGGGGCGAGCAGCAGGTCCTGGCGGAATTGCGTGACATAGCCGGACAGAATCAGGTGTGGCGGTCTCTGATCGGCATGGGGTACTACGATTGCGTCACGCCGTTGGTGATCCAGCGGAACATTCTGGAGGATCCCGGATGGTATACGCAGTACACCCCGTATCAAGCCGAGATTGCGCAGGGGCGTCTCGAGGCACTGGTCAATTTTCAGACCATGGTCGCCGATCTGACCGGCTTACCGCTCGCCAATGCGTCGCTCCTCGATGAGGCGACTGCCGCAGCCGAGGCGATGACGATGTGTGCGGCCATGTCTCGAGCGGCCGGGCATGAGCGCAAGAAGTTCTTCGTCTCTGAAAATTGCCATCCGCAAACGATTGCGGTGGTGCAGACCCGTGCGGAACCGCTGGGCATCGTCCTGCAGATCGGTGCGATTCAGTCGTTGGATCTTTCCCGGAACGAGTTCTTCGGACTGTTGCTCCAATATCCCTCGACGGACGGGTACGTCGGTGATTACAGCGAGTTCATCACGCGGGCGCACGCCTCGGGGGCGTTCGTCGTGGTGGCGACCGACTTATTGGCGCTCACGCTGTTGCGTTCACCGGGAGAATTCGGAGCGGACGTGGCGGTCGGATCCAGCCAACGATTCGGCGTCCCGCTTGGATTCGGCGGGCCTCATGCGGCGTTCCTTGCCACCAAGGAGGAGTTTCGTCGACAGATGCCGGGCCGGATCATCGGCGTCTCGAAAGATGCGACGGGCCGCGTGGCCTATCGTTTGTCGCTGCAGACCCGGGAACAACATATCCGCCGCGAGAAGGCCACCAGCAATATCTGCACGGCGCAAGTGCTGTTGGCGGTCATGGCGGGCATGTATGCGGTCTATCACGGTCCTGCAGGGTTGCGTCGGATTGCAGAGCGGATTCACGGCCTGACGATGGTGCTGGCCGAAGGCTTGCGTCGGCATGGGTGTGCCGTCGGCCTGGAGCCGGTGTTCGACACGCTGCGTGTTCCGCTCTCGCCGGCACAATCGGACACCATTCTGAACCGGGCTCGACAGCAAAAGATCAATCTCCGTCGGTACGACGATCAGAGCCTAGGGCTTTCGTTGGATGAATGGAGTACGGTTGGGGAAATCCAGCAAGTGCTGGCGCTCTTCGTCGGTCATGAGATTCCTGCCGAAGAATTCCAGGCCATCCTCGCCTCGGTCGATGTGCGTTATCCCGCGCCGCTCGCGCGCACGAGCCCCTATCTCACGCATCCGGTGTTTCACCGGTATCATGCCGAACATGAACTCTTACGCTACATCCACCGGCTTCAGTCCCGCGACTTGTCGCTCGTGCATTCCATGATTCCCTTGGGGTCCTGCACGATGAAGCTGAACGCGACGGCGGAAATGTTGCCGGTGACCTGGCCGGAGTTCGGGCGTCTTCACCCGTTTGCTCCGTCCGAACAGGCGCAGGGGTACCAGACGCTGTTCCAGCAGCTCGAAGCCTGGCTGGCTGAACTGACCGGGTTTGCCGCCATTTCGCTGCAACCCAATGCCGGGTCGCAGGGGGAGTATGCAGGGCTGATGGTGATCCGTGCGCATCATCGACATCGCGGCGAAACGCAACGCGACGTCTGCTTGATTCCGGTGTCGGCGCACGGGACCAATCCTGCGAGCGCGTCGATGTGCGGGATGACGGTGGTCCCGGTGGTCTGTGATGAGCGTGGCAATGTGGATCTGAACGATCTTGAGGCCAAAGCCACCCAACATCGCACCCGCCTCGCGGCGTTGATGATCACCTATCCCTCGACTCACGGTGTGTTCGAGGAAGGGATTCGCCGCATGTGCCAGATCGTGCACACGCATGGCGGGCAGGTTTATATGGACGGGGCCAACATGAATGCCCAAGTCGGGCTCTGTCGGCCGGCCGACCTGGGGGCGGATGTCTGTCACTTGAATCTTCATAAAACGTTCTGTATCCCTCACGGCGGTGGCGGGCCCGGGATGGGACCGATCGGAGTCGCCCGTCATTTGATGCCGTTCCTGCCCGGACACCCGGTCACCAAACTGGGTGGACCGGAGTCGATCGGCCCGATCGCCGCCGCGCCGTACGGGAGCCCGAGCATCCTCACGATTTCCTGGGTCTATATTGCCCTGATGGGACGAGAGGGCCTGACCAAAGCCACGCAGGTGGCCATTCTGAACGCCAACTATATGGCCAAACGATTAGAAAAGTATTACCCCGTGTTGTATAGCGGCACCCGTGGCTTCGTCGCACATGAGTTCATTTTGGATCTGCGCCCGCTCAAGGAGAGCAGCGGTGTGGAAGCGATGGACGTGGCCAAGCGTCTCATGGATTACGGGTTCCACGCTCCCACGGTCTCGTTTCCCGTGGCCGGCACCTTGATGATCGAGCCGACGGAGAGCGAAGTGAAGGCGGAGTTGGACCGGTTGTGCGAAGCCTTGATCGCGATCCGGGGCGAGATTCAATCGATTGCCGAAGGCCGGCAACCGCGTGCGGGCAATGTTCTAAAAAATGCTCCTCACACGGCATTATCTGTGACCGCGGCTGAGTGGACGAAGCCGTACTCGCGTGAGCAGGCGGCGTTTCCTGCTCCGTGGGTGCGTGACAACAAATTTTGGCCGAGCGTGGGTCGTATCGATGAAGCCTATGGCGACCGCCACCTCTTTTGCACCTGTCCTCCGATGGATCCTGCGTCCTAATCGATTTGTGGGCGGTGGCTCCTCGACTGAAAGGGCGACCTATCTCCTGCCGCAGAGGCATGCCGGATTTTCGGTCGCGGCCGGTTGTCTCCTGGTGCCCTTGTTGTGCTCGCCGCTGGCTTGGGCTGATGTAGAATCGGGTGCGGTTGCGGAGACGCAACAGAGCAGCCCCATCCTCGATGTCGATCCCAGTGTGACGTACCGCGCCGGCGCGAGGCTCAGAATTCCCGGGACCGATTGGTCGTTCGTGGTGCCGGCCGGTTGGCAGAGTACTCGCCCCGAGGATTCGGAAATGCCCTTTCTGATTGCGGAGGAAGGGAAGGGCCTGGGTATGATGTTTCCCCTCACCGATGTCACCCGTGAGACGGTCCGTGATCACCTCAGTCAACCCCTGTCGCTGTTACACGGGTTATCGTTTATTCCTGCCGGTTCTGAAGTTGAGACCGATCTCTCGATCGCCCGTTCGTATCAGGGGGAAGATCTGGCCGGTCATGCCTTGGCAGTCCTCGGGCCCGGCAATACGTCGGTTATCTATTTCCTCATGGGACCTCCCGATGAGGCGTCCGGGTATCAGTCCGTTCTGGAAGGACTTGGGCAATCTACCCGATTGGCCGCGTCCGTATCCGGGGGTGACGCCGGCTTGTAATAGGGGTCGCGTTCCTATCAAATCGTCTAGGCATGCAGAGATCATCTCCTACGAAAGTGATTCTCGATACCGATCCAGGAGTCGATGACGCGTTGGCGATTTTGCTGGCGCTCGCCTCGCCGGAATTGGAGGTCGTCGGGGTGACCACGGTGTGTGGGAATGTGCCTGTGGGACAGGCCACGAAGAATTTGTTCCGCCTGTTGAATCTTGTGAAGCCACCGCCCGGGCTGCTGGTCGGACAAGGGGCGGCCAGGCCCCTGGAGGAAGACCTCGTGACGGCGGCCCAGGTTCATGGCAGTGACGGACTAGGCGAGCTCGATTCTGCTCTGACTGCGGAGGGGCGGCCGCGATATCCTCAGGTCCGGTTGCCTTCCATTCTCTCGACCGCCCAGGATGTGTGGAATGAATGTGTCCGCCGGTATCCCGATGAGGTCACGTTGATCACGTTAGGACCACTGACGAATGTGGCCGTGGCACTGAAGGTGAATCCCCTGACGGTTCAGAAGTTCCGTTCGGTGATCGTGATGGGGGGCGCGGTCGGCGTGCCAGGCAATGTTGCGCCCGCAGCCGAATTCAATATGTATGTAGATCCGCACGCGGCCCATCGAGTCTTTCAGGCCTCGCTCCCCCTCACCCTCATTCCACTCGATGTGACGACACGCGTCGGGGTGTCAAGGGAGAGCTTGATGACTTGGGCCGCAGAGTCGCGGCACCCGCTCGACCGGATTGCGACTGATATGACGCGGAAGGCGTTCGAGTTCGCTGAACAGGTTGAAGGGCATGGGCTCTTCTATTTTCACGATCCATTGGCCGTTCTGGCCGCCGTCGATTCCTCCTTGTTCAGGATGGAGCCGTTGCATGTGTCGGTTGAAATGGCCGGGCGAGTGTCTCGCGGGATTACCATCGCCGATCGTCGCCAGCGCACGCCGGAAGAGAAGGCACAGCCCAACATGCGCGTGGCCGTTGATGTCGATGTCGACCGGACGCTGAGTTTCCTACGCAACCGGCTGTGCCCATGATCCTAGTGGTTGGGTCCAGCAATATCGATTTGGTGGCGTCGGTCGATCGTCTGCCGAGTCGAGGAGAAACCGTCCTCGGGTACCGTTTCGCCCAATCATTCGGCGGCAAGGGCGCAAATCAGGCCGTCGCGGCAGCCCGCGCCGGTGCGGAGGTCGCATTTCTCAGCAAGCTGGGGGCGGATGCCAATGGACGGTTGATCGAACAGCACTTGGCCGCGCAGGGGCTGTTGCGTCCGATCCTTCTTCGCGATGCCGCATTCCCTACCGGAGTCGCGATGATTCTCGTCGACCGGGCTGGAGAGAATCAGATCGCGGTTGTTCCGGGGAGCAATGGGCGTCTCTCTCCAACGGATGTGCGGCAACACAGTGAGTTGTTCGCCGGAGCACGGGTGCTGCTGGTTCAAATGGAAATTCCGCTGGAGACGGTTCTTGAAGCGTTGAGGCTTGGCCGCGAATGTGGTCTCACCGCAATGCTTAATCCGGCTCCGGCTGCTCCCTTACCGTCGGACCTCCTGCGATTGGTCGATATCCTCACTCCCAACGAGACCGAAGCGCAGGCGTTGACCGGTTCAACGGATCCGGAGGAAGCGGCACGGATTCTTACCGATCGTGGGGTCGGTTCCGTGGTCGTGACCTGTGGCGCAGACGGGGCGTTCCTGAGGGTTGGTAACGATGTGACTCATATCCCCGGATTTCTTGTCGAGACGATTGATTCGACGGGCGCCGGAGATGCGTTTAACGGTGCTTTGGCCTGTGCTGTGGCTGAAGGGGTACCGATCAAGAGCGCGATCGAGCGGGCTAATGCAGCCGGTGCGTTGGCCACCACCGGACGTGGGGCGCAGGAGTCGATGCCGACCAAAGATGACATCGAGCAGTTATGTCGATCCGGGGTCAGGCAGATGGAACCGCGGCAGCGTTCGTAAGTCGGTAGGCCTGATTTCAGGAGAGTGGCAGAAGCGGGCTGCTCAATTACCTTTGGCCGCTTGGGCTCGCAACTGGGACAGCACTTGCCGGGCTTCGGGAATGAAGTCCGCGCGCTGAAGGCTTTGCGCGAGATCCAGCGCCGTTGTCGCGATAGCGACCGCTTCTTCATGTCGCCCATTGGCGCAATAGCTCTTTGCCAGGCTCAATCGGGCATTGACGGCAGCCGGTTCCCTGGCAATGACCTGACGCAGCAGCGTCTCCCCCTTTTCTTTATCCCCGCCCATGAATGCCGGAATGCGCACCAGAACGGTTCCCTTGGCTGAGAGGGCATCCAAATGGTCCGGAGCCAGTTCGAGGGTGCGGTTCAACTCCTTCATCATGCGTCGGAAGCCGAAGAGTGAGGTCAGGCTTTCCCCGTCGATCCGCAGTTGCTCACCGAGGTTACAAAACAGCGAGAAGTGGGCATCGGGCGACGAGTCGTCTTTTTCGATCGCCTGTTCTCCAAACGCTTGACCTTGTGCGAAATGTTGAACGCGCTCCGCACGGGTCTGAGCCTGACGGCCCAGCGCACATTCGCGCATCGCATCGGACGTGAGTTGTTGAACCGACATGCCTGCGGAAGCCGGTTCGGCAACGAATAACAGGGCGATCGCAAGATTCATCGTGATGGGAAAACATTTCATGGAGTGTCCGTTTCGGTGTGCCAGAAGGAAATCAGCCGTAGATCTTACAGCAGGTCCCCGGCGAAATTCCAGCAGAGCGTGTGGCGTGGCATGGGTAGTCAGGGATGACTCTTGAGGCCGCTCCTGGCCCACGGTGTCAGCGTACGAAATGCTTCCAGCATGGAATGGTAGGGGTAGGATGCGTTTCGCCCACTCGGGTTTGGAAGTAACACAATATTGGAGTCGTACAGTGTCGCTGGTTGCAGACCTGGTTTTCGCCCAGACTGGTTAGGTTCGAGCGGAAAGAGGATCGGGTAAAGCGTCATGCCCAGCAAGGCGACGACACGCGGCCGATATCGGAGAATTTTCTCCATGAGCACCAGTCGGCCGGTCGCATAATCCTGCGGCGTGAGACGCGCCATACTCGCGGTCGTTCGGCTGACCAGATTGGTGAGTCCCAATCCGCATTCCGGTAGTCGCCGGTCATCTCGGTAGCTGAGTGGTTCCGGCACAAGGTTCGCGTCGTAAATCAGTTTCCAGAAACGATTCGAATGTCCCGCATAGTGATGCCCCACCGCAGCTGAGCGTCGCCCAGGATTGATGCCCACAAATACGATGCTGAGTTCCGGACGGAGATGATCTGGGAGCGAAGGTTGTTTTGGCATGATGGTCGTGAGAGCGTACTTTGTCGCGCCTGCTGAGTCGACTGATGAGGCGGTTTAGTCTCCTGCAGGCTATTCTGCCACAGAATCGGCCTATGCGTTCTGAAGCATTACGAAGTGCGATGAATGACATGTCCAAAAAAACAATAGTTTAGATCTGTGGATGTATGAGGCAAGGACTTTGCTTTACCGAATATCCGTCGGTCGTTGGTCATTTCAAACCTAACAGGAGGTAAGTCAGAATGAAGAAGATGATGTTGACGGTGATGGCGGCTGCATTGTTGGTTGCGTTCAGCGCTCCTTCGTTCGCCGGTGACGACAAGAAGAAGGAAGAGAAGAAGGGCGGCCACTTCTCCCAGACCCTCTTCGGCGATGACAAGAAGAAGGAAGAGAAGAAGGGTGGACACCTGTCCCAGACCGT
This sequence comes from uncultured Nitrospira sp., assembly GCA_902500715.1. Taxonomy (GTDB): domain Bacteria; phylum Nitrospirota; class Nitrospiria; order Nitrospirales; family Nitrospiraceae; genus Nitrospira_A. The sequence goes on from CABVRO010000071.1 coordinate 7,378, forward strand.
GTTCGGCGAAGAGAAGAAGAAGGACGAGAAAAAGGGCGGCCACTAAACACAACACCGTTTCTGGCGAGGCTAGCTGGCTTGGGAGGTCTCCCATCCTGGAGGTGGGAGACCTCTTGGGTCGTCTACCGGTATCGCTCCTGCCGAATATAGACTGCTTGTAGCCCTACGATCGTTTTTCCGTCCCGAATGGTTCCATCCTCAATTTTCGCAATGGCCTCGCGGAGAGGCATTTCCACCACTTCCAGAACTTCATCCTGATCCAGGTTTTGCGTGCCGATCGTCAAACCTGTCGCAAGATAGATGTGGATGACCTCATCCGCAAATCCCGGCGCGGTGAAAATGCTGGAGAGGAGTTCGAATCGACCTGCCTTGTAGCCGATCTCCTCTTCGAGTTCGCGGGCCGCACAGTCTAGCGGGTCTTCTTTCGGATGGAGTTTCCCGGCGGGTATTTCGTAAATAAAACCGTTCGCCGCATGACGGAATTGGCGGATCAGCACGACCGTTCCATCTTCTTTCAGCGGCACGACGGCCGAGGCCCCGGGATGGCGGATGACTTCCAGATCGATTGTATGGCCGTTCGGCAGGCGCACCGTATCGACGTTGAGCGTGACCACCGTGCCTTTGTAGATCGGTTTCACCATGACTTACGGCGTGCCTGCGGGTTTCTTGTAAAACGGTGGTTTCACGACGATGGCGGGGCAATCCCTGCCTCGAATATCGATTAGAATGGACGACCCCGGTTGGGCGGTAGCGGGCGGGACATACCCCATACCGATACCCTTTTGCAGCAAGGGCGACAAGTTTCCGCTGGTGACCTCGCCGATTTCGGCATGAGGTGTCTGTGCGCTCAGAATTTTGAATCCGTGACGTGGCACAGCCTTTTCGACGAGCTCGAATGCCACGAGCCGTCGGGCTGCTCCCTGTGATTGTTGGGCAAGTAATTCAGTCCGACCGATGAAGTCTCCCTTGTCGAATTTCACGACCCACTCCGCTCCGGCTTCGATGGGGGTTGTCTCCTCATCCATGTCGTTGCCATAGAGCAGGTAGGCCATTTCAAGCCGGAGCAAATCGCGAGCGCCTAACCCTGCCGGCTTCATGCCCAGTGGACGTCCCGCTTCGAGGAGTTGTTCCCAGACCTTCGGCGCCCCCTCTGCCGGAAGATACAATTCATATCCCAACTCGCCGGTATACCCGGTCCGTGTTATCAACGTCGCGTGACCGCATAGGGTGGCATCCAGGCAGTGACGAATTTTCAGCGTGCTGAGATCCGTCAGGCCGGCGGCGGCCAGGATGTCACGTGAGGCTGGACCTTGGATCGCGATTTGCGCAAGGGACGCTGACTGGTCCTGGACCTTGCAGCCATGGGCCTGCGCGACCTTCTCGTGCAGCCATGCCACAATCTTTTGCCGGTTCGAGGCGTTCACGCAAACCAGAAACTCATACGGCTTTACGTGGTAGACGAAGATGTCGTCTTTGATGCCGCCGTTCGAGGCGCAGATCATGGAGTAGTGCGATTGCCGTACGGAGAGTTTGGACACATCGTTCGTGGTGACGCGCTGTAAAAACGCCAGCGAGCCCGGCCCGCTGACGCGGATGCGACCCATGTGACTCACATCGAACAGTCCTGCGTGCCGGCGGACGGTCTGGTATTCGTCCACCACGCCTGAATATTGAATGGGCATCTCCCAGCCCGCAAAGTCGACGAGTTTGCCCTGGGCCTTGCGGTGAGCGTCGATGAGGGGTGTCTGTTTCATCGGGTGCGTCTATCGTCCACGGTGGTGAGGGAATGCCTGCATGCGCAAAACGACCCTACCGGACTTCCAGCAGTTCCACGTCGAAGACGAGGGTCGCATTCGGCGGGATCACGCCGCCGGCTCCACGCGCGCCGTATCCAAGTTGCGAAGGAATGGTCAGCTTCCGTTTTCCGCCGACTTTCATTCCCGCGACGCCTTCATCCCATCCCTTGATGACCTTGCCGGAGCCGATCGGAAAGGAGAACGGCTCGTTGCGGTCAACGGAGCTATCGAATTTTTTCCCGTTGGTCAGCCAGCCGGTATAGTGGACGGTCACCTGGTTTCCCGCGGCGGCCTCACGGCCTGTGCCCACTACAATATCTGCGTAGGTAAGGCCGGAAACGGTGGTGATTTCAGACGTTGGGGCGGTTGGTTCGCTCTGTGCCATGATTGGTCTCCCTAAGCTCAGAAATAAGCATCCCACGATACCGCAAGTCGTCAGCCAGAAGCGAGTGCTCATAAAGGTGTCCTTGTCTAGTTGCCGGTCCGGCGGCGTAACCTGCAATGCGCTAACAGGAGTCAATGATTCGAGCCTTGTGGGTCTGATCGATCCGGTTCAGAAAAGATGGCGATGCTCGCAGTATAGCCGTGGAGAAAATTACGTCCGCCGACCGGTCCCAGCTCGCCCTGCGCGAAAAATCCCGCCAGAGGAATAGCGCCCAATTGTTCCCCGAGGACAGACGCGTCATGGTTGGGAACCCCGAAGAGCCCTTTCCCACGCCCGCAACAACTGAACAGCAGCGCCCCCAGCGGTCGTTGTAATTCTTCCAGACGGGAGGCGGCGAGTAACGCGTGGAGATCCTCATCTGCGGACTGTGCGTCTCGAACTTGGAATTGAACGGTTTGTCCTTCCTGGACAACGTCGCCGACGACGATGGCTCCCGTCTGTTGATCTGCTCCAAGTAGATTGCGGATCAGAAAATCCCCCCGGGTAAATTGCGCGCGGTGCTCATCCATGGCGATGCCGATATGGAGCGCCCGTTGAGCCTGCGCGCGTTCATCCAAGGAGAGTTGCCCGAAGACGGTTTGCAAACAATGCAAGGCCGGGATTCCGCCGAGTTCTTGAATGACGTTGTGCTCCGCCTTTGTGACGATGAACCGGTCTCCGATCGGACGACAGCCTTGCGAAATAACGGTGCGAACCGAGATGTTTCCGGAGAGCGCGACACCGACTAAGCCATCGCTGTACACCTCGTCATCCAGAAAAAGGCGATTCTCGGCAAGATCCTGCCCGCCACCTGCCAGCCCGCCGAGCGCACGAGCCTGCGGGTAACGCTCCTCGATGACGCCCAACACGTCTTGCAGCGGGGTGGAGAAGGGATCTGCGAAGAGGAGCAGGATGGGGGCCGACTCGCCTCCATAGTCTAGTTCAGGCCAGTCGCGTAGTGAAAACTGATCGTGGACGCTTGAAAACGACAGTCGTAACGGATGCGCGATGACTCCGGGCAAGTGGGCCGCCCAGAGGGTTGCGGCCGGCCCCGTTTCGACTTCTCGTCCGGTGGCAATGATTCCCTCGCCGGTACAGCCGACCAGGGTATCGGGGCCGAGAGCCGCGCGGAGTGCGTGCGAGAGCGTATCGGCTTGATCGGCATGTTGGGCCGAGATAAACAGGAAGGCGACGTCAATGCGGGAGGAGCCCAACTGCCCACGAATGGCTCGGATCAATTCATCCGCCGCAGCCTGTGCGTCAGCCTGACGGGTGAGGGCGGAGGCGAACCGCAGTGTTGATGGAGGTGTCGAAATCACAGGTCTATCTTTGTCGATAGGATCCGGGCGTAACTTGCCTGGGGCGGTTAGACGCCCGGATTCATGCGCTCAGGTCGATCCGACGCGAGTTTCTTGTAATAGCGCCACATATACGAATGGTAGTCATCGAGCTGGGCGAGCAAGTAGTGGAGTTCGGTCGGGTCCTGGGTTTCCAGTGCTTGCGTCATGCGCGTCTGTAAAAACTCTGCGAATTTGCCGTTTTTTTCGAGCGCAGTCAGAAGTGTGAGGCCCCCTCCGATAGGATAATCAGCCATAGCCCTCCGGATGACATACGGATCAGCCAGGAGAATAGCCGTGGGGCTCTGCAAAAGCAAGGTATCGACGGTTCAGCCCGGACATGGCGCGCAGCTAGGGCCCGGGCGTGGCACCGGCGGATAGAAGCTCCCGTAAGCGAGGGATGGAGATGGCTTCGGCTCGAAACCCGTCGCGCCCGGTGACGGTGGTGGCTCCGGTGAGCGCATTCAGAATCGCTTCTTCTGTGGCCTCAACCGTGGCGGTCATCACCGGATTGAGGTGGGTGTCGGCCAGATGGGTGAGTGAAAAGGTGGGGTCGGACGGGTAATGGGGGATGACGTTGCCGGTGGAGAAGGCCAGCATGAAATCCCCGCTCCCGTGGCGGGCGGTTGAGCCGGTTCTGGCGAGCCCGAGCGCGGCTCGTTTCCCGAGGCGGGCCAGTTGCCGACTGTCCAACGGCGCATCGGTGGCAATGACGACGATGATCGACCCTTCGGCGTTCCCGCTGGTCCCTTCGCGAGAGGCGTGAATGGGACTCGAAGTCTGATCCGGCAGCAGGCTGGATTGAGTCGGCGCGGCACCATACCGTTGCCCGACCGGTACCCCGCCCATGGTGAGCTCTGGTCTGCGGCCGTGGTTGGCGTTCACCAACACCCCGATTGTAAATCCGCCATTGGCCTCAGGGAGTCGCCGCGAGGCCGTGCCGATGCCGCCTTTGAATCCATAGGAGATCATGCCGGTTCCGGCTCCCACGCTGCCTTCCGCCACAGGGCCTGAGGAGGCTTCATCCAAGGCCCGCATGACATCGGTTTCCGAGACGTGACGCCCTTGAATGTCATTCAAGCGTCCATCGTCACATTCCGCCACGACGGGGGTCAGGGTGTCGTCGGTAATGCCGATGCCGGGATATTGCTTGAGCATCCAGCTGATCACGCCATTGGCAACTCGAGGCACGTTCAGTGTGTTGGTCAGTGCGATGGGGTATTCGAGAAAGCCCGATTCTGCGACCCAGGAGAGCCCCGTCATTTCTCCGGTGCCGTTCAGGACAAAGGATCCGGCCGGGACTTTCTTGTGCCACACATCATCCCGTGGCACGATAACCGTGACGCCGGTTCTAACCGGTCCCTGTCCGGGCTGCAGGGGGCCGTCCCCTTGCATCAGCGTCACCTGGCCGACCTTGACCCCCGGCACATCGGTGATGGCATTCAAGGGACCGGGCTGAAATTGTCCGATGTGCAGCCCCAATGCGCGCACGCGGACTCGTCCCTGGTCCACCGAATCGGGCGATCCATCGAGGCACCAGGCGGGAGACACGTAGGCAGTCAGAAGGATCACCGTGCAAGCCCCTATCGTAGTGAAAGTCGTTCTTGAGGGGTTCATGACTGCCGATCTCCTCCGTGGGTAGGTGTGCCCGAACAGCGCGTTAGATCTCGTACATGCTATCTTTGGCCGGGACCACGACAGCCATTCCGGGGTGTTCTGTCTGAATGGCCGCTCCCAGCGACAAGGCTTGTTTTTCTTCTCCGTGGACCACGAACACCTGCTGAGGGGCGGGGGATATCGCCCGTACGTAGGCAAGGAGATCGTTCCGGTCCGCATGGGCCGACAATCCGTTAAAGACGACCACCTGAGCACGGCGCGGTGTCGGGACCCCGAAAATCGGCACGACATCCCATCCTTCAACCAGTCTGCGCCCCAGCGTATGCTCGGCCTGAAAGCCCACGATGGCGATGATGTTGGCTTCGTCCTGGATGCCATGTTTGAGATGGTGCACGACGCGCCCTCCTTCGCACATGCCGGAAGAGGCGATGATCACGCAGGGGCCTTTCATTGCATTCAACCGTTTGCTTTCTTCCGGTGAGGAGACATAGCGAATATATCGGGCCGCAAAGGGATCTCCTTCCGAGGTGAACGTGCGGAAGGTTTCTTCATCGTAACACTCGGGGTGTTTTCGGAAGACGTCCGTCACCTTTGACGCCAGCGGCGAATCGATATAAATCGGAAGCGGGTCGATTCGCCCCTCTGCCACCAATCGTTTGATTCGCATGACGAGGTCTTGCGTGCGCCCGAGTGCGAACGCGGGCACGATGATCTTGCTCTTATGTTCCTTAGCATGGGCGACCAGTTGCTGAGCTTTTTGGGTCAGCGCCTCCCCGGCTTCTTCGTGCAGGCGGTCGCCGTAGGTGGATTCGATGATCAGCACATCGCAGCTTGGTGGCGGAGTCGGATCGCGGAGGATCGGCATCTGCGACCGTCCCAAGTCGCCTGAGAAGAGCACGGTCGTACTGTTGCCGCGCGCGGAGTATTTGAGGCGAATGGCAGCGGATCCCAGAATGTGACCGACGTCGTGAAAGGAGGCGGTGACGCGAGGGGTGACCTTGATCGTGTCCCCGTACCGCGCCCCTACGAAGCGACGGATGATGGCGCGGGCATCGCGGCTCTCATAGAAGGGTTGCAGGCAGCGCTTGCCCCGACGGTTTTCTTTCTTGTTCAGATAGGCGCAATCGTTCTCCTGTAGGCGGGCCGAATCCTCCAGCATCACCGCGGCAAGATCTACGGTCGCGCGGGTCATGTGCACGTTCCCGCGGAACTGATGTTTGCCCAGCACGGGAAGAGCCCCGGAATGGTCGATATGGGCATGGGACAACAACACGGCTTGGATCGAGCGCGGGTCGAATCCCAGAAACCGGTTTTGACGGTCTGCTTCCTGGCGTTGTCCCTGAAAGAGGCCGCAATCCAGGAGAATTCTATTGCCGGGCATTTCGAGCAGGTGGCGGCTTCCCGTCACGGATCGGGCGGCTCCGTGGAATGAGAGCTTCATCGGGCGGACGACCCTCCATGGCTTCGGCTGATGAGGTCCCAGGCCTGCTGAGCCGTTTCTGCAAAGTGGAAGAGCGAGAGGTCCTCGGGGCCCACCAGGCCTTCTTCAATCAACAGCGGCCAATTGATGAGGCGTTCCCAAAAGGCTTGCCCCATCAGGATGATCGTGATGTTGCGCGTTTTGCCGGTCTGAAGAAGGGTCAGTGTCTCAAAGAGTTCGTCGAGTGTACCGAACCCGCCGGGGAACACGACCAGCGCCCGGGCTCGAAGGAGAAAATGCATCTTGCGCAGCGCGAAATATCGAAATTGAAAACAGAGGTCTGGGGTAATGTAGGGATTGGGCCGCTGCTCGTGCGGCAGCGTGATGTTGAGCCCCATGGACTTGGCGCCTGCGTCCGCGGCTCCACGATTGGCCGCCTCCATAATGCCCGGGCCTCCACCCGTGACGATGACGTAGTCGCATTGCCCGTCGATCTGGCAGGTGGAAGACACAAGCCGGCCGAATTCCCGGGCGACATCATAATATCGCGAGAGGGCCAGACGGCGTTCGGCTACGGCGACACGTTGCCGACAGGTTCGATCGTCGGGACAGGCTTGCAATGCTGCCGAGGCTTGTTCCAGGGCTTGGCGTGCGCGCGATGGTTCCAGCAGTCGTGCGCTCCCGAAGACCACGATCGTCGAGCGGATGCCCTGCTCTGTCTGTATCAATTCCGGCTTGAGCAACTCCAGTCCGAGGCGCAGGGGGCGGAGTTCGTCGCGTTGGAGAAAGTCGATGTCGTGATCCGCCGGGATATAGGAGGAGGATGTGCCGGGGGTCTGTTGGCTCGGTGACTCGTCGGAAGAACCTGCACCCATGAGCGGCATTATAACGAGATGCGGAGGGGGCGGCAATTCGCCGATGTGCGGCGTATGTGCAGAGGGGTCAGAACGGATAGGGTGTGAAAGGCGGTGCCGGGCGGTGACGCACGAAGGCATGATGGGTGACGATCCAATTGTTGTCGCAGAGGAGTTCAAAGGCATCGGTGCCCAGGCCGGAGCGCGAGAAGACGAGGTCAGGATCCACGGGCGACCAGGGTTTCAGTAGCCAGCCGAAATTAACCCGCGAATACTTGGCGTTGAGGAACCGGTAGGTGACGATGGTGCCGGTTTCCGTATCGGTAATGGAATCCGGTGCTCCGAGAGTATCGACGACATCGGCCAGTGTGGTGCGGCCTTCCGCAATGAAGGCGACCGATTCCGGCGTCAAGGGGGTGTTGATCGTGAGGCGAGCGACGTTGCAGCCGGGCAAAGCCAGGGTAATGACCGCGGAGAACAGCAGCGTGAGAGAGCGATTCCAGCCCGTCATGATCTTACTCTCCGAATGGCCAGAAACGGAATTCCAGCCCCTCTGTTCGTTTTGACGCGATCACTTCCTCGACGGTCCCTTCGCGGTTAATCACCACAAACAGATCGTCGCTCTTGATGGACACGCGCGAAAAATTGAGCACGATCAACAACAGACTGCCGACCTTGGCATCGTACCGGTAGTACTGAAAGAGATCACGTCCGTTCAGTTGAAGGAGTCGGTCAGGAGCACCGAGTAGAGCCAGGACTTCGGACCTGGTGGTCACTCCCTTCTTGATGGAGTTGACGGTTTCGGTCTTGATCTCGTCGCCGAGGGTGCCCCGGCTGAACGCGCAGGCGCTCAATGTCAGGAACATCAGAACCAAGAGCACACTCACTCGTCGCATGCGATCCTCCTTATGCGGACGTCAATCGGACTGATTTACGACTTTGTGCCGACGCTCTGGGGTTTGGGTAGAACAAAATCAGATTCGTACACTTGGTAGCTCGATGGCGAGAGGCCGACTCGTTCATAGACGCATTTGGCGATGCGATTGTCGCCTTCGACGTACAGCCGGATGCCGCACACCCCTGGTTGTGCTCGAGCGAGGTCGGTGATGGCACCATGCATCGACCGGTAGATGCCTTTGCGTCGCCAGTCGGGGTGAACATACACACTCTGGATCCACCAGAATTGGGCGTTCCGCCAATCGCTCCACTCGTACGTGAGGAGCAGCTGGCCTACGGTTACTCTATCGGCTGGCGGCTCTGGCCGCAAGTCTGCCACGTAAAACCGCCCTCGTTCAGGCTGTTCGAGAACCGCCCGAGTTCCCAGGCGTAAGCGAGTGTGATCCAGTGCGCGTTGCTCGGTTTCCAGGGCCATGGCGGCGCTGAATGTCGTGAGTGCGTCGAGGTCTTCCAGTGTGGCAGGTCGTACGGTCAGGCTCTCGGCTAGACTCATGATGGGTTACGCGCCGGCGACGTCAGCCAGCCAGGTAAGGGGCGATATAATCCCGCCGAAAACTCCAATTTCAATGCCTCTTCCGGCAACAGGTTTAGCGGGTGCAATTGTGTTTTGGGAATCATGGCCAAGTATCCCGTGAAGGGATGGATGGCGGTCGGGACAAAGACCATCACCAATTCCACCATCGGTGCGATTTGGAGTGCCGTCGGTGGAGAGCCCATGACAAAACCCAGGGCCCAAAGGCCGTCGCGTGGGAAGGGGAAGACCACGACGGTACTTTGCCCGAAGCGTGCTCGGTAGTTCAGTAAATCCGTCATGCCCTTGAGGGTCATGTAGATGCTGCGAATCAAGGGAATCCTCTCCAGGACGGCCTCGGTCCAGCGTACAACTCGTTGTCCGATCACCTGGGTCGCTATGGCCCCGACCGTGAGTACCATTCCAATGAGCAGCAGGAGGCCGAGGCCTGGGGCATACGGCTGGATCTGCCGGCCGATGAGATCGAGCAAAAAGGAATCCAGTGTCTCGAACAGTGCGGCCAAAACGAGAAACGTCGTCCATGCCGGAAGGAGCACGAGGAGTCCGGTGAGGAAAATGCGTCCCAGCCGATGCGAAGCGGTCACGTCACGTCCCGATGTTGGTGAGTGAAGAGGGAATAGATCACTGACGATATCAGAAAGGGGGGCGATTTGGTATCTTCTTGATCTGTCGATTCATTTGGACTATCTTTCTGGTAACCGTTCAGTCACCCCTATCGGGTGGGATTGTGAGAGATATCGTGAGCGATACCGCAGGAAAAAAAGTGAATCTCGACAAGGATTTGTTAGCCATTCTCTGTTGCCCCGACACGAAGCAGGCCGTGGCTCTCGCCGACGAGCAGTTGATTCAAAAGGTGAACGGTGCGATCGAGCGCGGGGTGCTCAACAATAAAGCCCAAAGACCGGTTACGGAGAAGCTCGATGGAGGATTGATCCGATCCGACAGCAAGATTCTCTACCCCGTACGAGAAGATATTCCTGTCATGTTGATCGACGAAGGGATCCCTCTCGATCAGGTTTCCTGATACTTCCCCTCGGTCCCCCTCTTCCCCCATCCGAGTATTCCCATGGCAGGCGTTGGCGCTTCGCCGTGGGCAGCGATGCCCGCAGCTTAAAGTTCGGTATGGTAGGGGTGAGCGCACGTGCTGAAGTGACCGTCTGGCAGTGGATTGCGGCACGAATGGCTACGGGGCGAGCAGTCCCCCTTCTGCCGAACCACTCTCCGTCTTCGAGCCGGTCGAGGCTCCGCATTGAGCACAAAAGTATTCGTAGAGATTACCTGTTGGCAGGACGAGCAGGAGCCGTTGGCGTGTCGGCGTGGCCTGGCGGCATTGTCCGCAGTACAGCAGGGAGGCGTTAAACGAGTCATATTGATCTGTCGGTCGTTGGTCCGGCTGCGACGATGCGGGGCGCGGTCGTACGGCGCGTGGCGGCCAATTGGGCTGTGAGGGTCGGTTCGAACGTGGCTGCATGAGCGGTATTCTACTGAGGGAGATAGCTGCGGTGCAACAGGACGATGCCTGTCTGGTTGGAATCAAGGATGGCCGATGCGGTGATCCTCGGGTGTTTCCGGTTCCTCGACGTTCCTGCCTCGAAAAATCCACCAGAGTGAACGGCCGACCTGAACCACGACATAGAGCGCCACGCCTGAGAGTAACCCGTAGAGCCAGGCTTTGCTCCATGGCCACAGGTCAGGCGCGTGTAATACCACGGCAAGGGCAATATGGCCTCCCAAGCCGAGACAAACGGCGAAGATGATCC
>CABVRO010000072.1:0-2160 GCA_902500715.1 uncultured Nitrospira sp.
ATCAGGGGGCAGTATGCCCCAATGGAGTGTCCAAGGAAATCGTGGGGCGGAGGAGTCGATCCAACAGGGGAGCAAAACTTATACCGCATCAAATTCATTCTAATTAGCAGATTTACGGTGTAATATTATATATTACGTAGTTACGCTTTCCTAACTCTGTATCTAAACGGATAATGGTGTGCACAATCGGATACTTTAATCTTGAATTCGGGATAAGAATGGGAAGACGGAGAAAGGCGGCATGCAAGGCCCTCGAGTTAAAAGGGCCCCTGGCACTAAGTAAAATCAATGCTTTACACACTAAAACATTCCAATCTCATATACGGTTTTACAACGGCTTACAAATAGGCTGTCCGATATAGGACAGCAGGCATCACGAATGGGCCGGGTATTTTTCAATCTTGTTTGATGACCTTGCTGGTTCGGCGATCTGACCAATTCATGAAGCCCTGCATGGCTCCGAACTGTATCATTGCCATAACGAGACTGGGCTTAAGGGAGATCATCGCGGATTTAGAAGTAAACGGAAAGGACGCACTTAAAAACTTTGAACGTGTTGATGAAAAGGTGATTTCAGCATCTAGCATATACATAGAATGACCGAATCAAATGATAGTGATCCTATATCAAGATGGTCATCAAGGAATTGCTCAACAAACAGCTGCGGACCTAATTGAGGCGTTCGCGGATCAAGTGCCTGTCGAGTGCACGGTAGCGGATTCCACAGCGGCTTGGCCGAAGGACACTTCATGGGATGACCTCCGCACTGTCTTGCATGACGACAAAGAGCAAAGTTTAACGAGCAATCAAATCCAACCGACGACTGGGCCAGAGAAGAACTTGCATACGCGTTTGCAGGTGAAATCAACGTATTTCCTGTATTGGTTCGAAATGCAAAGATGCCAAGTCGGATTGAACTTCCACCTTCAATTTCGACGCTTGCAGATACTCAATTCTTCGATCTGTCGCATGATTCATTCGAGTTAGGGGGTTGAGCTCTTAGCTTCCGCTATCGAAGAGCTAATAGTAGAAACGTATGACAGTGCATGGCTGCGATTTCCAAAATTTGCGGCTACATCATTTCGAAGCCAGTTCGTTCGGTCGTACATTACTATCTATTTTCTTGAATCGACAAACCAACGCGTACTTTATGCTTTGCAATACTTATCTTGGCGCTGGTCTGCCTACTGCAATTATCCAGCCCAATGTCATATTTTATTCTGCACTTTCTTTTGCACAGAAAGATGCTGAGTGACACAGTCCGGCATCGTCATAACGTAATAAAATCCGTATCCTCTTCCTCCGTTCCATACCAAACCTTTAAGATCGCAATGAGAGCCTCAACCCTTCCTTCGTCGGTCACATTTTGAACGGCATAGTCGCGGGCTTGTCTCCAATATCCAAGCTGGGCAGCTGTCTTGGCCACCTCGCGCAATGCACCAGCTTTCTGATCATGCTCATAAATCCGCGCGGCTATGTCAGCCGCCTGCTTCAACAGCTCGGGATTCTTGCCTGCGCTTGCCTCCTTCGCAACCTCTTCGGCCACCCTCCTCAAGGCAAAAGCCTTCATGTTAGGAATGTCGATCTGGGCGACTACATCTTCCGCCTGCTTCAGCAGCTTGAGATTCTTGCTCGCACTTGCCCCCCGCGCCAACCCCGCGGCCACGTTCCCTAAGGCAAGAGCCTTCACTTTAGGATCATCGATCCGAGCGGCTATCTCCACTACCTGCTTCAGCAGCTCTGGGTTCCTGCCTACATCACCTCTCTGCGCCACCCTCCGGGCCACTTCTTTCAAGGCATCACCTCTCTGAAAAGGATCATCAATCAGGGCAACTACCTCCACTGCCTGCTCCAGCAGCGCGGGATTCTTGCTCGGGCTTGCTCCCTGCGCCAGCCCGTAGGTCACATTCTTCAAGGCAATAGCCTTCTGACTAGGATCATCAATCCGGCCGGTTTCCTTCATTGCCTGCCTCAACAACTCGGCGACCTTGCCCGCATCTCCCCGCTGCGCCACCGTCTCGGCGACCCTCAACAACGCGTAAGTCTTTCTACTAGGATCATCAATCCGGTCGGCTACCTCCACTGCCTGTCTCAACAGCTCGGCAGCCTTGCCTGCATCTCCCGCTTGGCCCACCGTCTCGGCCATCGCGCGCAAGGCGT